>JABFVM010000146.1 GCA_013362785.1 Streptomyces sp.
GACCAGGGCCGCGCCGCCGATCAGGACCAGGCCGATGGCGAGGCCGGTGATCAGGGGCGTCATGTCGGAGCCACCGGTCGCGGCGAGGTTGGTGTCGTCCGACGCCGTGCCGACCGTGGCGGGGCTGGGCTCGCTGAGGGTCTGGGTGGCGGGGCCCGCCGCGTCGGCCTCGGAGGCCTGCGTCATGCAGTCCAGCACTCCGGTGAACCGCTTCTCGAAGCCGGCCGCGCCCTGGATGGTGAAGTCGTAGGCCTGGTCCTCCTGCAGCGGGACCGTCACCGTCCGCGACTTGCCCGCCGGGATGGTGTACTCGATGCCGAGCAGATCGAAGGTGAACGGCGCGTCGCCCTCGTTGGCCGCGGTGATGTCGACGCCGCCCTTGTCGCAGTTCTCCACCGCGGACAGTGCCGGTATCGCACCGCTCTTGGCCCAGGTCGCGCTGGCCGTCGCCGAGACGGTCGATTCGCTGGAGCCGGCCAGGATCTGCGTCTGGCTACGGCTCTCGGCGGCGAAGGCACGCCCCACCGGCACGGTCGTCGAGGCCTGCACCGTCAGCTCGGCCTGGCCATTCGCGGCCTTCTCGGGCACCTCGAAGTACACCTGGCCGCCGTCCGCCGCGGACGTGACGCGCTTGCCGTCCTTGTCCACGATCCGCACCCCGCTGGTGGCCGCGTCCGCCGGCGGTGTCACCGTCACGCTCTCCGCGTCGGTGTGGACCGTCACCGGGCCGAGCCGCTCACCGGGGTGGCCGGAGACCGCGGGCGGGTCGAGCGTCAGCGACGCCCGGGGTTCCGCCACGCCCCGCGCGCTCTTCTCCAGGTAGTCCGCGAGCTGTTCGGCCTGCGGGTCGAGGGCGTCGACGGCCACGCCGTCCGAGTAGCGCCAGATGGCCACCTGGGTACCGGCCGCGGCGTCCTGCTCGGTGAGGCCGCCCTTGACGCCCGCCTTGCCGGCGAGTGCCGCGAGGTCGTTCACCTGCGGGTAGGAGTTCTGCAGGATCCAGCGGATCTTGCCGGCCTCCTTGTTGGCGCCCAGGGACGTGCCGCTCCAGGGCGTCTCGTGGTACTTGGCGTCGCGCTGGGTGGGGTTGTGGATGTCGACGCAGTACGTCTGCAGGGTGCCGCCGCCGTCGACGGACATCTCGAACAGGCCCGCCGAGATCTGCTGGTCCCCGGAGTCGGCGTGGACGACGGCCGCGCCGTATGTCTTGAGGCCACCTATGGTGGCGGTCGCCCCGCCCTGGTTCTGTGCCGTGCCGTCGGCTGCGGCCGGGCCGGCACCGGCCATCACCGAGGCGGCGACGAGCCCGGACACCAGGGTCGAGGCGGCAAGGCGGGCCACCCCTCGCCCTCGCACCGACAGCGCAGCGAACGCAGCAAACACAGAATTCCCCTTCGAGCAGGACCCGTTGACGTGGGGGGGTAGGTCCCACCAGCAGAATCACAAACCCCATGAGCTATGCCCGGCATCCTAAGGACGCGGCGCACCACGCTTCCCCGCGATCCCGGCAGAGGGCCGATCCTTCTCGGAATCGTTATCGCCAAGATCCCCTGCGAGCAGGGCTTATCGACAAATCCACCGGGGTAGTTCGGAACGCATTCGCCGATAAGCCGCACTTCGGTCAGCCCGGGGAGCGCTCCGGAGTCAGCTCCGGAGCCAGCCTCCGAGAGTGACTGACGTCACGTCACTGCCGCTGGTTCCGGGGCCTGTTGGGATCCCTCGCCGGACGACGGCGGCGTCTCCCAGTCCGGTTCGGGACGGTCCGGTGCCGCGGTGGCTCCCGCCTCCGCCCGTGGGGTGCGCCGGAAGGCCGTGGTGCCGCGGGCGAGGTCGTGGCCGATCGCCACCGCGTCGATGTCGGCCGAGGTCCAGCTCTGTCCCTCGCGTACATCCGAACGCACCTTCAGCCTGCCGTGCACCACGACGGGATCGCCCACGTTCAGCGACCCGGCGGCGTTCGTCGCGAGCTGCCGATTGGCCCACACCGTGAAGAAGTTGGTGTGCCCGTCGGTCCACTCGTTCTTCCCCCGGTCCAGATAGCGCGAGGTCACCGCCAGCCGGAAGCGCGCGGACGGTCCCGTCGCCAACTCCCGGTACACCGGCTGTGTGGCCACGTTGCCCACCGCGCAGATGGTCGTCTCGTTCATCTCGAACCCCTCCCTCACCCGGCCGCTCCGGCCGGGCGGATACGCCTACGGGCCCGTCCCGTACGGCTGCGTCCGACATGACGGCCGCGCGCCCGGCACGCCGCGGACGTCCCCCGTTCGCCCTCGGTACGCCCCGATCCGTGCCGGTGCACCGCCGTCACCGCCGTCACCGCGATCGACCGCGTCCGTCGCGATCGCCGCGAAACCAGACTGCCTCCGTCGAGCCGAGCCCGCCGAGCCCTGTGGACCACCGCCCACCTGTGGATATCTCCACCACCCGAACGAGCGATCCCGCACCCACCGCCCCGGAAACCACCGCCCCCGACGCTCGGCGCCCCGGGGGCCCTCCGCCCGGGGCCCCCGTCCCGTCCCAAGGACGTACTGCCCCAGAACCCCGGCAGACCGGGCTCCCGCCAGGCCCTTGCCGTCCCGGAACCCTGGCGGCCCCAAACCCGGCGGCGGCCCCAGGCACGCTCCCCACCGCCCCAGGACGCCCACCGCCTCACAACACTCCGTCAAAAACCGCCCTCCGCGCCCCAGATCACCTCACCTTGCCCCCAACCCCCATCACCCGCCCGTACTGCTCGCGAACCTCCCGATAGCGCAGTAGCTCAGCAGCCACCGGATCCAGTACCCGGGCCCGCCCGCACCCGGCCGCTGCCTCGCGCAAGCGTCGTTCCGCGTCCATGCCGTAGCGCCGGGCCGGTCCTCGGGCCGCGATCCGGCAGCCCCACTCGACGAGTGGGCCGCCGACGATGCCAGCCACCATGAGCAGCACCGGCACGCCCAGGTTCGGTGCCATGACGCCGATGATCTGTGCCACCAGCCAAAGCCCGCCGATGACCTGAAGGACCGTCATGGCGGCCTGCACCAGGACGGCCGCCGGCCACCAGCCCGGCCGCGGTGGGCGCCCCGGCGGCAGGCCGGCCCGCGCGGCCAGTTCGTCGAGCGCCTCGGAGAGGCCCTGGGCGCCCCGTACGGCCGCCTCGCGCACCGCCTGCGCCCAGGGTGCGGGCAGCCCGGCCGAGGCCTGTTCGGCCACCGTCCGCACCGCCTGTTCGACGCGCTGGCGCGCGGTGGACTCCATGTCCGTCTGGGCGCGCAGGGACAGCCGTCCCGTCGGGGGTTCGCCCCGGTCCTGGTACCAGCGCCACAGCCGCAGCCACGGCGTCCCGCACGCGCGGTTGGCGTTACGCAGCCACGCCCGCTCGGCGGCCTCACCCGCGGCGGTGGCGCCGATGGCGTCCGCGAGCCGGGCGGAGAAGTCGTCCCGGTCCTCCTCGCTGAGCCCGGTCCGCCGGCGCGCGGCGTACACCGGCCGCAGCCGCCACCCGGCGGCCTCCACATCGGCCGAGATCCTGCGGGCCGCTGCCCCGCGCTGCGCCACGAACTGGCCGAGCGCCTCCCGCAGATCACCGACGCCGTCCCCGGTGAGCGCGGACAGCGCGAGCACCGTCGCGCCCGGTTCGCCGTGCTCGCCCAGGGCGATGCCGTCCTCGTCGAGCAGACGCCGCAGATCGTCCAGGACCTGGTCGGTGGCCTCGCCGGGCAACCGGTCGGTCTGGTTGAGGACGACGAACATGATCTCGGCATGGCCCGCCATGGGCCGCAGATAGCGCTCGTGCAGGACCGCGTCGGCGTACTTCTCCGGGTCTACGACCCAGATGACCGCGTCGACCAGCGCCAGCACCCGGTCGACCTGCTCACGGTGGGCCACGGCCGCCGAGTCGTGGTCGGGGAGGTCGACCAGGACGAGCCCGCGCAACTGCCCGTCCGAGGCCGAGCTCTGCGCCGGGCGCCGCCGCAGCCGGGGCGGGATGCCGAGCCGGTCGATCAGGCCGACCGCGCCGTCGCTCCAGCTGCACACCAGGGGCGAGGCCGTCGTCGGCCGTCGTACGCCCGTCTCCGAGATGGTCACCCCGGCGAGCGCGTTGAACAGCTGTGACTTGCCGCTGCCGGTGGCGCCCGCGATGGCGACGACCGTGTGCTGCCCGGAGAGCCTGCGCCGCGACGCCGCCTCGTCCAGCACCTTGCCCGCCTCGGCGAGCGTCTTGCTGTCGAGCCGGGGGCGCGAGAGCCCGACCAGCTCACGCAGCGCGTCCAGCCGGGACCGCAGCGGTCCGTCGTAGGCGAGCGGCGTCACATGGTGCTGCTGCGTGGAGGCCCGCTTCTCCACGACGGGCTGCTCCGCGGCGGCGCCCTCGTTCACACGCCGGGCGATCAACCCGTCGTCCCAGGGGGTCGAGGATTCCGCGTCGGAGCCGCTGTCCGCGCGGGACGCCGCCTCCGTACGCGGACGAGTCTCCTTGCGCGCGGGTGCCTCCTTACGGGCCGAGGACGCCGTACGACGGGACGGGCCTCCCTCCTTGGCGCCGCCGGCACCGCGCTCGCCCCCGCGCGCGCCGCCGTCACCGCTCTGCACGCGCGCGTGGCGGTCACCGTCGTCCACGCGTGCGTGGGCGTCGGTCGGCGGCTCGTCCCGCCTGCCCCGTTTCCGCCAGAGCTTGCGCTTCTCCGGCTCCTCGGCCGCGGCGGAGCCGTCGGCCGAGGAGCCGGAGTCCCTGTCGTCGGCCGTGGCTTGATCCTCGCCCTCGCCCGGCCTGGCCTCCGAGGGGGCGTCCGCGGCGTCGTTCTCGCGCTCGTCGGTCTGGGCAGCGGTGTCCTCGTTCGTGGTGACGCTGTCCTCCGGGCGATCGGGGTGTTGCGTCCGGCCCTGTTCCGCTTGGTCCTGGTCAGTGACGGCAGTCACCGGTCACCTCTCCTTCTGCAGTACGGACAGCGCGGCGATGAGTTCTGCCTGGGGGTCCGGATGGACCTCCAGGCCGTCCAGCGGGGCGAGCCGACGCTCGCGTTCGTTGTGCATGACCCGGTCCAGATGCTCGGCGAGCAGCCGCCCGGCCCGGTCGCGCAGCCGCAGCGCCCCGTGCGCCCCGATCCGCTCGGCGAGCCCCTCCCCCGCGGACCGTGCCCGGCGGGCGCCGAGCAGCGCGGTGGCGACGAGGGCGGCGACGACCTCGGGATCCTGGACGACGCCGCGTTCGACGTCGTTCACCTCGTCCTCGGCGTACTCCTCCAGCTCCCGCCGCCATCGCCGTACGGCCATGCCGATGCGGTGTTCGACGCTCTCCGGCTTCGGGTCCCGGCCCGTCAGCTCGGGTGCCTCGGCGGCCGGTTCGCGTCGCCAGGCGTCGTCGACGCGTTCGTCGGCCGCGGTGACGGAGCACAGCAGGAGGGTGCTCAGGCTCTCCACCAGCGAGTCGAGCAGCTCTCCGGCGGAGCAGTCGAGGGGGAAGGCGCGCCAGCGCTTCAGGGCGTCGCCTGCGAGCACGGCGCCGGACTGCAAACGGCTGCGCACGCGCGCGTACTCGGTGTCGTACGCCGAGTCGACGGCGGCGGTGAGCCGCAGCGCGGCGGCGTACTGGGAGGAGGCCGCGGCGGCGAGTTCGGGCATGCGGGCCTTGAGGGAGTCGAGAAGCCCGTTGGCCGTACGGGCCATGACGTGCTGGCGTGCCACCGGGTCCTGGGCCTGGTGGACGAGCCAGTTGCGCAGCTGTGCGACGGCCGTGGCCGGGAGCAGCCCGCCGCCCCAGGCCGACTCGGGCAGTTCGGGCACGGTGAAGCGGGGTACTTCGCCGAGCCCGGCCTTGGTGAGGAGTGCGCCGTACTGCCGCGACACCTCGGAGACGACCTGGTGGGGAACCCGGTCCAGGACGGTCACGAGGGTGGCGTCGTACTCCTTGGCGGTGCGCAGCAGGTGCCAGGGGACGGCGTCGGCGTACCGGGCGGCCGTCGTGACCATCACCCAGATGTCGGCCGCGCAGATCAGTTCGGCGGCGAGGGCGCGGTTGTCGGCGAGCAGGGAGTCGATGTCGGGCGCGTCGAGGAGGGCGATTCCGGGGGGCAGTGTGTCGGCGGTCTCCAGCCGGAGCACGCGCAGGGGATCCTCGCCGGGCAGCATCAGTTCGTCGGCGGGATCGTGTTCGGGGACCCACACGCGTGTGAGGTCGGGCAGTACGCGCATCCCGCTGAACCAGTGATGGTCCTCCGGATGGCAGACCAGCACAGGAGTCCGCGTCGTCGGCCGCAGTACGCCCGCCTCGGTCACGCGTCTGCCCACGAGGGAGTTGACGAGCGTCGACTTCCCGGCCCCGGTGGATCCTCCCACCACGGCCAGCAAGGGCGCTTCGGGCTCTCTCAGGCGGGGCACCAAATAGTCGTCGAGCTGCGCGAGGAGTTCGTCGCGGTTGGCACGCGCGCGTGGGGCCCCCGCCAGGGGCAGCGGGAAGCGTGCGGCGGCGACACGGTCGCGCAGGGCGGAGAGTGCGTCGAGCAGCTGAGGCCGTACGTCCAAGGTCACCACATGCGAAGAATGCCCAATTTTAGG
>JABFVM010000212.1 GCA_013362785.1 Streptomyces sp.
CTGCCGTACGGCCGTCGAGCTGGGCGCCCGTGCCGTGCTCGCCCTCAGCTTCCCCCTGCACCCGCCCGGCAAGCCCGAGAAGTCCCGAGCCGACGAGCTGCTCGGGGCCGGGGTGCCCACTCTCGTCGTCCAGGGCGGGAACGACCCGTTCGGCAGGCCCGAGGAATTTCCCGAGGGCGATCACGAGCTGGTCGAGGTGCCGTACGGCGATCACGGGTTCGCCGTGCCCAAGCGGGCGCCCCTCGATCAGGACGAGGCCGTGGCGATCGTCACGGACGCGGTGGTCAAGTGGGTCGAGTCACTCGGGTAAAGACTGGGGAATGTCTCAGACCCGGCCTTGGTTGTGGCGGACAGCGGTGCTGAACCACCAGCGCCGATGTCGTAGGAGAGGAAGTCCGCCGCATGGGTTCGACCTTCTGCCCGGCCCGCAGCAGCCGCTCTGACCTGGACTGGACGGTGCTGCACGCGGCCACGACCGCTCCTATTCGAGGGGCGGCCGGTACGGCAGGTCGTCTATCCTCCGATTCAGGCGGGACCGGATTCGGCCCTGCCCGGAATCTTGAGGAGGTGGGTCCGGTTCCCGGTACCGACGCAGGGACCGACAACGGCCAGGCGGAGCAGCCCGAGGGCCTGGGCACGAGCGTGGACACGTCCACGGAGTCGACCGCGGAGCGCAGCGCGCGCTTCGAGCGGGACGCGCTCGAATTCCTCGACCAGATGTACTCGGCCGCGCTGCGCATGACGCGCAACCCGGCCGACGCCGAGGACCTGGTGCAGGAGACCTACGCCAAGGCGTACGCGTCCTTCCACCAGTTCCGCGAAGGCACCAACCTGAAGGCGTGGCTGTACCGGATCCTCACCAACACCTTCATCAACTCCTACCGCAAGAAGCAGCGTGAGCCGCAGCGTTCGGCGGCGGAGGAGATCGAGGACTGGCAGCTCGCGCGTGCCGAGTCGCACATGTCGACCGGTCTGCGCTCCGCCGAGTCGCAGGCGCTCGACCACCTGCCCGACTCGGACGTGAAGGAAGCGCTCCAGGCGATCCCCGAGGAGTTCCGCATCGCCGTCTACCTCGCCGACGTAGAGGGCTTTGCGTACAAGGAGATCGCGGACATCATGGGGACACCCATCGGTACGGTGATGTCCCGGCTGCACCGGGGCCGCCGTCAACTGCGCGGCATGCTTGAGGACTACGCCCGTGAGCGCGGCATGGTCCCGGCCGGTGCCGGAGAGTCGAACGAAGCGAAAGGCTCGGGCTCATGAGCTGCGGAGAGCCGCACGAGACGGATTGCAGTGAGGTACTCGATCATCTCTACGAGTTCCTCGACCGTGAGATGCCCGACGCCGACTGCACCAAGTTCGAGCAGCACTTCGAGGAGTGCTCGCCGTGCCTGGAGAAGTACGGGCTTGAGCAGGCCGTGAAGAAGCTGGTCAAGCGGTGCTGCGGACATGACGACGTGCCGACCGACCTGCGCTCCAAGGTGCTGGGCCGACTCGACCTGATCCGCTCCGGCCAGGCCGTGCCCGAGCACGACGTGACCGCGACGCCGCAGGAATCCTGAACGAACAGTCGTCACTCGAACGTGCTAATCCCCCGGTCATAAGACCGCGAATCCCCCTGGCCGCTCTAGGCTTCCGTGCTTGAAGCGCGTGGCCGGGAGGGGCGTATGGAGGCGACACCCGCACCGGCACATGCCTACGTCGGCTGTGTCGTGCTCGCTGCCCTGTACTGCCTGCACATGTTGGCGTCGGCCTCCGTCCCCTGGTGGGCGGTCGCCCTGCTCGCCGCGCTGTACGCCGGGGGCGAGCGGATCGCCGCCCGGGGCAGGCTCTCGGGCACCTTCTATCCCGTGCTCCTCGCCGGGGCCTTCCTGCTGCCGCCGGCCGCCGCCGCGCTGGTCGCGGTGCCGGGCGCGCTGATCGCCCCGGTCGGCGGACGGCCGCGCCTGCTGCGACGGGTGTGGCGGGCGGCCCAGCTCGCCGTCGCCGTATGGACGGCGGCCCGGGTGCACTGGACGCTCGGCGAGCACGACGCCGTGGACGCCTCCGACTTCCCGTACGCACTCGCGCCCGCCGGGGCCGCGGTGCTCGCGTTCTGCCTGGTCCTCACCGTGCTGGACGGCGGCATCCTGGCGCTCGCCGAGCGGGTGCCCGGACGGCGCGCCTGGCGGGGGCTGTTCCTGCGCTCCCTCGCCCCCATCGCCGTACACGGACTGGCCGGGCTGATGATGGCCGTGCTGTGGCGCAGCCCCTACGGCCCGGTCGCCGCGCTGCTCGTGCTGCTGCCAATGTGCGTGTCGTGGTGGGTGTTCGCCCAGTACCACCGGGAACGCGCGGCGCACCAGGCGACCATCCGGGCGCTCGTCCAGGCCGTCGACATCAAGGACGGCTACACCCGCGGCCACAGCGAGCGGGTCGGGCAGGCCTCCATGATGATCGCGCGTGAGCTGGGCATGGACGACGAGCGCGTCGAGGTGGTGCGGTTCGCCGGGATCCTGCACGACGTGGGGAAACTGGGCGTGCCCACCCGGCTGCTGCGCAAGGACGGGCCGCTCACCCCCGAGGAGCGCCGGGTGATCGAGCTGCATCCCGAGTACGGCCACGAGATGGTCCGCGGGATCTCCTTCCTCGGCGAGGCCCGGGCGGCCGTACTCCATCACCATGAGCGGCTGGACGGCAGCGGCTACCCCTACGGGCTGAGGGGGCAGCAGATCCCGGAGCCGGCCCGGGTGGTGGCGGTCGCGGACGCGTTCGACGCGATGACGTCGACCCGGTCCTACTCACGGGCCCGGCCCGTCTCCGTCGCCCTGCGCGAGCTGGAGCGATGCGCGGGCGCGCAGTTCGACCCCAGGATGGTCACGGCCCTCGCCCGGGCCGTGGGCCGGCACGGATGGCATCCCGCGGTGACCGCCGACGAGACCTGTACGCCCGTTCCCCGCCCGCCGGTCGCCGGGGTCACCGGAGGAGCGCACCGTTGAGCGCCCCCCGCGCGGCCGGGGGACCGCCCCGCCTCCTCGCCCTCGTGCACACCGCCGCCGCCCTGCTGGCCGTCGTCTCCCTGCTCAGCACCCTGCGGCACGGTCTCGACGAACGCGGTACGGCCCTCGCCTTCGGCGTCCTGGTCGTCGTCGGCGAGCTCACCCGGTGGACCGGCACGGAGGGCAGGGAGGCCGCCCCGCTGGGCGCCGCCGCGGCACTGTCGTACGCCCTGCTCGGGGAGGACGGCGGGCACCCCACGCATCACGGCGTCCAGCAGGTCGTCGCCGTCGTCCTCGCCGCCTCGCTCCTCGGCAGCGTGCCGCACATCGCGCGCGGGCGCCCCGTGCTCGACCACCTCGCCCGGCGCGTGCTCACCGTCGGTTTCGCCGCCGTCTGCTTCCAACCCCTGTACAACCAGGGCACGTTCCACGGCTGGGGCACCGCCTACGCCCTGCTCCTGCTGGCGATCCTCACCCTCACCGCCCTGTGCGACGCCCTGCTCGCCGCCGCGCTGGCGCACTCGCGCACCCGGTGGCCGTTCGGGCCGCTGCTGCGGGACGAGATGCGGGCGACCCTCGGCATCGGGTCGGCGGTCTGCGCGACGGGCGCGGTGATGGCGCTGGCGGTCGCCGTGGTCGGGCTGTGGGCCCTGCCCGTCTTCTCGCTCCCGCTGCTGCTCACCCAGATGTCCTTCCGCCGGTACGCCGGGGTGCGGGCCACCTACCGGCAGACCATCGCCTCGCTGGCCCGGGCCACCGAGATCGCCGGGTACACACCGGCCGGACACGCCCGGCGGGTGGCCGCCCTCAGCCGGGAGGTCGGGCGGGACCTGGGCCTGTCCGAGGCCGAGCTCACCGTGCTGGAGTACGCGGCCCTCATGCACGACATCGGGCAGCTCAGCCTGGTCGACCCGGTGCCGGCCGGGGCCACCGCCGTGCTGCCCGTCGAGGAGCAGCGGCGGATCGCGCTGCTCGGCGGCGCCGTCGTCCGGCAGACCGGGGTGAATCCGCAGGTGGCGACGGTCGTGGAGCGCCTCGCCGATCCCTGCCCGGAGCAGCCCGTCGCCGCGCGGATCGTGCGGGCCGTGAACGCCTACGAGGAGAAGGCGCGCGACGCGGGTCCCGGAGGGCCGCTGAAGGCGCTGGAGGAGCTGCGGCTGGGTACCGCCGGGGAGTATGCGCCGGAGGTGGTGGGGTCGCTTGCGCGAGTGCTGGCCAGAGACAGTCTGGGTATGCCTATGGGTGGGTAACCCATGGGTAATGAGCGCCCTTCCAGCCGTACGTGGTTGGATGCGAATGAGAGTGTGTCCGGGGGCGAGCACTAGCCAGCCCACTCCACGGAACTGGCAGGCGGGAATCGTGAGGATCTTCGGCAAGGGACGGCACCGGCCCTCCGCCTCCTGGCGGCAGGCCACCGACCGGGCGTTCACGCTCATCGGCGACGGCCGGTACGAGGACGCGGGCGCGTTGCTCACACGCGCCGCCGATCTGGAGCCCTGGCTGTCGGAGTCCTGGTTCAACCTCGCGCTGCTGCACAAGTTCCGGCACGACTGGGAGCAGGCCCGGGCGGCCGGACTGCGGGCCGTGGCCCTGCTCGACCGGGAGACCGGCGCGCCCGACTGGTGGAACGTCGGCATCGCCGCCACCGCCCTGCAGGACTGGCCGCTGGCCCGGCGGGCCTGGCAGGCGTACGGACTGCGGGTGCCCGGCGGGGCGGCCGCGTCCGGTGAGCCGGTCGGGATGGACCTGGGCAGCGCGGCCGTACGGCTGTCCCCCGAGGGGGAGGCCGAGGTGGTGTGGGGGCGGCGCCTCGACCCCGCCCGGATCGAGGTGCTGTCCATTCCGCTGCCGTCCTCGGGGCGGCGCTGGGGCGAGGTCGTGCTGCACGACGGGGTGCCGCACGGAGAGCGGACCACGTCCGCCGGGCACGCCTACCCCGTCTTCGACGAGATCGAGCTGTGGGCGCCGTCGCCGGTGCCGACCTGGGTGGTGCTGCTGGAGGCCGCCACCGAGGCCGACCGGGACGCGCTGGAGCAGCTCGCGGCCGACGCCGGGTTCGCGGCGGAGGACTGGTCGTCGTCCGTGCGGCTGCTGTGCCGGATGTGTTCCGAGTCACGGATGCCGTCGGACGAGGGTGACGGGGAGCATCTGGATCCGCACGATCACAGTGAGCCGGGGCATCCTGGGCCGCTGGGGCATCGGACCGATGGGCAGCTGTGGGTGCCGGAGCGGGAGTGCGGGGTGGCTGCGCCGGCTGCGCTGGTTCGGGGGTTGCTGGACGGGTGGGTTGCGGACAGTCCGGATTCTCGGGATTGGCGGGACTTGGAAGAGGTCTGCTAGTCGCCGTCGGGGCGAGGTCGTTCGCAGGCTGCCGGCTGTGTGTGGCTGGTCGCGCCCACGCGGCGGAGCCGCACATCGACACAGTCCCGCGCCCCTAAAGGAGCGCGTTCCCCGTACCCTGTATCAGCAACTTCACCCCTTGTTTTGTTTTAGGAAGGCATACGTCGGTCATGGCCCAGCAGGACACCGAGCAGCAGCACGCGGGCGTGCTCCCCGTGGACGACGAGGGGTTCGTCGTCGACACCGAGGATGCGGAGGAGCGCGAGAACGCCTGGCATGAGCGCGGCACCTCGCGGCCGATCACCGTCGTGGGGAACCCGGTGCTCCACAAGGAGTGCAAGGACGTCACCGAGTTCGGTGCCGAGCTGGACCAGCTGGTGGCGGACATGTTCGCCTCGCAGCGCACCGCCGAGGGCGTGGGCCTGGCCGCCAACCAGATCGGCGTCGACCTGAAGGTCTTCGTCTACGACTGCATGGACGACGAGGGCAAGCGGCACGTCGGTGTCGTGTGCAACCCGAAGCTCGTCGAGCTGCCCGCCGACCAGCGCCGTCTGGACGACAGCAACGAGGGCTGTCTGTCCGTGCCGACCGCGTACGCGCCGCTGGCCCGGCCCGACTACGCCGAGGTGACCGGGCAGGACGAGAAGGGCAACCCGATCAAGGTGCGCGGCACCGGGTACTTCGCTCGGTGTTTGCAGCACGAGACGGACCACCTCTACGGCTACCTCTACATCGACCGGCTCTCCAAGCGGGAGCGCAAGGACGCGCTTCGCCAGATGGCCGAGAACGAGCCCCGCTACCCGGTGGTCGCGAACGACTGAGGACCGTCGGCAGGTCCCACAAGTCCCTTGCGCACGGCGCCTGTTCAGGATCCACGTCCTGACCGGGCGCCGTTCGCATGTCTGTCGCACGTTCGATCCCTTATATGCAGATTGTGATCCAGAACCGGTCAGGCAGGGGGAGATTCTCGGCACTGTGGGGTAGTGAAAGAAGCAAATCCGTTCCCAGAACGGTCAGTTGTGGTGCTGAATGGAAGTGCGGGGATACGCGACGGCGCACGCCCGGTACGGCGGGACGGTGTGCAGCACTGCACAACTGGCGGCTGAGAGGGGTTTGTCCGTGCATGCTTTCTCACACAGCACCACATCGACACCGACGGCGGTCCCGGTTCCACCAGCGCTCTCTCTCCCGGTGATCGAAACAGCGTTTCCCAGGCAACTCCATCCGTATTGGCCCCGGCTCCAGGACAAGACCCGCACCTGGCTGCTTGAAAAGCGGCTGATGCCGGCCGACAAGGTCGAAGAATATGCCGACGGACTTTGCTACACCGACCTCATGGCGGGGTACTACATTGGCGCCCCCGAGGAGGTCCTCCAGGCGATTGCGGACTTCAGCGCGTGGTTCTTCGTCTGGGACGACCGGCATGACCGCGACATCGTCCACTACCGCCCCGCCGCCTGGCGGCGACTGAGGTTCCGCCTGCACGCGGCCCTCGACTCCCCCAAGGAGCATCTGCACCACGGGGACCCGCTGGTCGCGGGGTTCGCGGACGGTCTGGTGCGGCTGTACTCGTTCCTGCCCCGCACCTGGAACGTCCGGTTCGCCCGTCACTTCCACACGGTGATCGAGGCGTACGACCGGGAATTCCGCAACCGTACCGAGGGAATCATCCCCTCCGTCGAGGAATACCTCGCACTGCGCCGGCTCACCTTCGCGCACTGGATATGGACCGATCTGCTGGAGCCGAGCGCGGGGCTGGAACTGCCGGACCGCGTGAGAAAGCATCCGGCATATCGGCGGGCCGCGTTGCTGAGTCAGGAATTCGCCGCCTGGTACAACGATCTGTGCTCATTCCCGAAGGAAATCGCGGGGGATGACGTCCACAATCTCGGAATCAGTCTCATCACCCACAAAGGGATGTCCCTGGAAGAAGCGGTGACGGAAGTACGGCAGCGGGTCGAGGACTGTATATCCGATTTCCTGCCGGCCGAGCGGGAGGCCCTGGAATTCGCCGACTCCCTGTCCGACGGAACGCTGTGGGGAAAGGAACTCAGCGCCGCCGTCCGGGCCTGCGTCACCAATATGCGCAACTGGTTCAGCTCGGTCTACTGGTTCCACCACGAGTCGGGCCGCTACCGGGTCGACAGCTGGGAGGACCGGTCCACGCCCCCGTACGTCGACAACGAAGCGGCAGGTGAGAAATGAGCGTCGAGTCCGTAAGGCCGCAGGACCGACCCCGTACGGCCACGGAGCTGCGTGAGCCGCCCCTCGCGGGCGGAGCGGTTCCGCTTCTCGGCCATGGCTGGAAGATGGTCCGTGATCCGCTGGCCTTCATGGCCGCGCTGCGGGAGCACGGCGACGTCGTACGGCTCAGGCTCGGGCCGAAGACGGTGTACGCCGTCACCACGCCGGACCTCACCGGCGCGCTGGCGCTGAGTACCGACTTCGAGATCGCGGGGCCGCTGTGGGAGTCCCTGGAAAGCCTGCTGGGGAAGGAGGGCGTCGCCACCGCCAACGGCCCACGGCACCGTCGTCAGCGGCGTACCATCCAGCCCGCCTTCCGGCTCGACGCGATACCCGGGTACGGGCCGATCATGGAGGAGGAGGCGCACGCCCTGGCCGAACGCTGGGTACCCGGCGAGACCGTCGACTGCACCGCCGAGTCCTTCCGGATCGCCGTGCGGATCGTCGCCCGCTGTCTGCTGCGCGGCGCGTACATGGACGAGCGGGCCGACCGGCTGTGCGCGGCGCTGGACACCCTCTTCCGCGGCATGTACCGGCGGATGGTGATCCCGCTCGGGCCGCTTTACAACCTGCCGCTCCCGGCCAACCGCCGATTCAATGGCGCACTGGCCGATTTTCATCTCCTGGTCGACGAGGTCGTCGCCGAACGCCGCGCATCCGGTCAAAGGCCGGACGATTTGCTGACGGCATTGCTGGAGGCGAAGGACGAGAATGGCGACCCCATCGGGGAGCAGGAGATCCACGATCAGGTCGTCGCGATATTCACCGCCGGCACCGAAACCGTGGCCTCCACGATCTTGTGGCTGCTCCATGTGCTCGCGGAACACCCGGAACACGCCGACAAGGTACGCACAGAGGTCGAATCAGTCACCGGTGGGCGGCCCGTGGCATTCGAGGACGTCCGTGGGCTCCGGCACACCAACAATGTCGTCGTGGAGGCGATCCGTTTGCGCCCCGCGATCTGGATTCTGACGCGGCGGGCGGTGACCGATACGTCACTCGGTGGCTATCGCATTCCGGCCGGGTCCGACATCGTCTACAGCCCCTACGCGATCCAGCGCGACCCGAAGTCGTATGCACGCAACCTTGACTTCGACCCCGACCGCTGGCTTCCGGAACGCGTCAAGGACGTGCCGAAATACGCCATGAGCCCGTTCGGCGTCGGCAACCGCAAGTGCCCGAGCGACCACTTCTCCATGGCGATGCTGACCCTGATCACGGCGGCCCTGTCCGCCAGGTACCGCTTCGAGCAGGTGCCCGCCTCGAACGACACCACCCGGGTGGGCATCACCCTGCACCCGCACACACTGCTGCTGCGGCCGGTGGCGAGGGACTAGACGGCGAGGAACTGGACGGCGAGGGCCTGGCCGGCGGTGATCGGCTATGCGGCGGTCGGGCCCTGGAATGTGCGGCGGTAGGTGTTCGGGGTCGTGCCCAGTGCGCGGACGAACTGGTGGCGCAGTGCGGCCGCCGTGCCGAACCCCGTTCGACCGGCGATCGTGTCCACCGTCTCGTCCGTTCCCTCCAGCAACTCCTGGGCCAGCAGCACCCGTTGGCGCAGGATCCAGCGGTAGGGGGTCGTGCCGGTCTCCTGCTGGAAGCGGCGGGCGAAGGTGCGCGGGGACATGTGCGCGCGCTCGGCGAGCTGCTCGACGGTGACCTCCTCGTCGAGGTGCCGCTCCATCCACGCCAGCACCTCGCCGACCGTGTCGCACTGGGAGCGGGGCAGCGGGCGCTCGATGTACTGGGCCTGTCCGCCGTCCCGGTGCGGCGGCACCACCATGCGCCGGGCGATCTTGTTGGCCACCTCGGGCCCCTGCTCCTGCCGCACGATGTGGAGGCAGGCGTCGATGCCGGCGGCGGTGCCGGCGCTGGTGATCACGGACCCCTCGTCGACGTACAGCACGTCAGGCTCGATGATCGCCTTCGGGTTCCGCCGCGCCAGCTCCTCCGCCTGCCGCCAGTGCACACTGCACCGCAGTCCGTCGAGGAGCCCGGCCGCGCCCAGCACGAAGACCCCGGAGCACACGCTGAGCACCCGCGCGCCCCGCTCGACGGCCCTGACCAGGGCGTCCAGCAGCTCGGGCGGATAGTCGCGGGTGACGTACTCGCGGCCGGCCGGGACGGCGATCAGGTCGGCCTCCTCCAGCCGCTCCAGACCGTAGGGCGTGGAGACGGAGAGTCCGCCGACATGGGTGCCCAGCGTCGGCCCCTCCGCCGAGACGACGGCGAAGTCGTACGTGGGCAGCCCTTCGTCGCTGCGGTCGATGCCGAACACCTCGCAGACGACGCCCATTTCAAAGAGATGTACACCGTCGAGGAGGACGGCGGCGACGTTCTTCAGCATGCTGCCAGTGTGCCTCGAAGCTGGCAGTAAATCGAGGGTGTGCGGCAGTCCTGCCACTGTTCGTAAGGAGTGTCCGGCGCGACAGTGGTGTCATGACTACGGAACAGACCCAGACACTGCTCGCCATGATCGCCGTGCTCGGCATGTTCGTCCTCCTGGTCCTCCCGTCAGTGATCGGGATCGTGCACGACCGGCGCATCGACCGTCAGATCAGGGAGGCCCAGGAACGCGACAAGAGCGAGGCTCAGAAGTCCTCGTCCAGGTCGACGGTGCCCTCCACCGCCACCTGGTACGCCGACGGACGCCGCTCGAAGAAGTTGGTGAGCTCCTGAACACCCTGGAGCTCCATGAAGGAGAAGGGGTTCTCGGAGCCGTACACCGGAGCGAAGCCGAGGCGTGTCAGGCGCTGATCGGCGACACACTCCAGGTACTGCCGCATCGAGTCGGTGTTCATGCCCGGGAGGCCGTCACCGCACAGGTCGCGCGCGAACTGCAGCTCGGCCTCGACGGCCTCCCTCAGCATGTCGGTGACCTGCTGCTCAAGCTCGTCGTCGAAGAGCTCCGGCTCCTCCTTGCGGACCGTGTCGACCACGTCGAACGCGAAGGACATGTGCATCGTCTCGTCGCGGAACACCCAGTTGGTGCCGGTGGCCAGACCATGCAGCAGGCCCCGGCTGCGGAACCAGTAGACGTAGGCGAACGCACCGTAGAAGAACAGGCCCTCGATACACGCGGCGAAGCAGATCAGATTCAGCAGGAAACGACGACGGTCGGCCTTGGTCTGCAGGCTCTCCAGCTTCTCGACCTCGTTGATCCACTTGAAGCAGAACTCGGCCTTCTCGCGGATCGAGGGGATGTTCTCGACGGCGTCGAAGGCCGCCGCCCGGTCCTCCGGGTCGGGGAGGTAGGTGTCGAGGAGCGTCAGATAGAACTGGACGTGCACGGCCTCCTCGAAGAGCTGGCGCGACAGATACAGGCGCGCCTCCGGGGAGTTGATGTGCTTGTACAGCGTCAGCACCAGGTTGTTCGCCACGATCGAGTCGCCCGTCGCGAAGAACGCGACCAGCCGGCCGATCATGTGCTGCTCGCCCTCGGACAGCTTCGCGAGGTCGGCGACGTCCGAGTGGAGGTCGACCTCCTCCACGGTCCAGGTGTTCTTGATGGCGTCCCGGTAGCGCTCGTAGAAGTCCGGGTAGCGCATGGGACGCAGGGTCAGCTCGAAGCCCGGGTCGAGGAGATTGGCGTTACGGGTACTCATTACTGGCAGGCCTCGCAGGACTCGGGGTTTTCCAGGGAGCAGGCGACGGCGTCGGGCTCGGCGACCTGCTGGACGGGGATGGTCTTCTCGGACCGGGCGGCCTGGCCCTGGGCGGCGCGGGCGATACGGGTCGCCGGGCGCGAGCGCAGGTAGTACGTCGTCTTCAGGCCCGACTTCCAGGCGTACGCGTACATCGAGGAGAGCTTGCCGATGGTCGGCGTCTCCAGGAAGAGGTTCAGGGACTGCGCCTGGTCCAGGAACGGGGTCCGGGCGGCGGCCATGTCGATGAGCCCGCGCTGCGGGATCTCCCACGCCGTGCGGTACAGCGCCCGTACGTCAGCCGGGATCCAGGCGAAGTCCTGCACCGAGCCGTTGGCCTCGCGCAGCGCCTCACGGGTGCGGGCGTCCCAGACGCCGAGCGCCTTCAGCTCGTCGACCAGGTAGGAGTTGACCTGGAGGAACTCGCCGGACAGCGTCTCGCGCTTGAACAGGTTGGAGACCTGCGGCTCGATGCACTCGTAGACACCGGCGATGGACGCGATGGTGGCGGTGGGCGCGATGGCGAGCAGCAGGGAGTTGCGCAGACCGGTCGTGGCGATACGGCCGCGCAGCGCCGCCCAGCGCTCCGGCCAGGTCAGCTCGGCGTCCGGGTAGTGGTCGGGGTGCAGGACACCCTGGGCCGTACGGGTCTTCTCCCAGGCCGGCAGCGGGCCGCTGCGCTCGGCGAGGTCGGCGGACGCCTCGTACGCGGCGAGCATGATGCGCTCGGCGATCCGCGTGGAGAGCGCCTTCGCCTCGGCCGAGTCGAAGGGCAGCCGCAGCTTGAAGAAGACGTCCTGGAGGCCCATCGCGCCCAGGCCCACCGGCCGCCACTTGGCGTTGGACCGGCCCGCCTGCTCGGTCGGGTAGAAGTTGATGTCGACGACACGGTCAAGGAAGGTGACGGCCGTGCGGACGGTGGCGTCCAGCCGCTCCCAGTCGATGTCGCCGTTGTTCACGAACGCGCCCAGGTTGACCGAGCCCAGGTTGCAGACCGCCGTCTCCCCGTCGTCGGTGACCTCCAGGATCTCCGTGCAGAGGTTGGAGGAGTGGACGACATGGCCCGGCAGGGCCGTCTGGTTGGCGGTGCGGTTGGCGGCGTCCTTGAAGGTCATCCAGCCGTTGCCGGTCTGCGCGAGGGTGCGCATCATGCGGCCGTACAGGTCACGGGCCGGGATGGTCTTCTTGGCGAGCCCGGCGGCCTCGGCCTTCCGGTACGCCGCCTCGAACTCCTCGCCCCACAGGTCGACCAGCTCGGGCACGTCCGACGGGGAGAACAGGCTCCACAGCTCGTCGGCGTTGACCCGGCGCATGAACTCGTCCGGGATCCAGTGCGCGAGGTTCAGGTTGTGCGTACGCCGGGCGTCCTCACCGGTGTTGTCCCGCAGCTCCAGGAACTCCTCGATGTCGGAGTGCCAGGTCTCCAGGTAGACCGCGGCCGCACCCTTGCGCCGGCCGCCCTGGTTCACCGCGGCGACCGAGGCGTCGAGGGTCTTCAGGAACGGGACGATGCCGTTGGAGTGCCCGTTGGTGCCCCGGATCAGCGAACCGCGGGAGCGGATGCGGGAGTACGACAGACCGATGCCGCCGGCGTGCTTCGAGAGACGGGCGACCTGGTGGTAGCGGCCGTAGATGGAGTCCAGCTCGTCCAGGGGGGAGTCCAGGAGGTAGCAGGACGACATCTGGGGGTGCCGGGTGCCGGAGTTGAAGAGGGTGGGGGAGGAGGGGAGGTAGTCGAGGCGGCTCATGAGCCCGTAGAGCGCGGCGACTTCGTCCACCGACCGGAGGGTGTCGTCCTCGGCGAGGCCCGCGGCGACGCGCAGCATGAAGTGCTGGGGCGTCTCGATCACCTTGCGGGTGAGGGGGTGCCGCAGCAGGTACCGGCTGTGCAGGGTGCGCAGGCCGAAGTAGCCGAAGCGGTCGTCGGCGCCGGTGTCGACCAGGGCGTCGAGGCGGGCCGCGTGCAGACGCGCGAAGTCGGCGGTGCGGTCGGCGATCAGGCCCTCGCGGTGGCCGACGGCAACCGACTCGGTGAAGGACGTCACCCCCTGCGAGGCGGCCTCGGCGGCGATGGAGATGGTCAGCAGCCTGGCTGCCAGCCTGCTGTAGGCGGGGTCCTCGGAGATGAGACCGGCGGCCGCCTCGGTGGCCAGCTCGCGCAGCTCCGCCTCGTCCGCGCGGGCGGACCGGCCGCGCAACGCGGCGGCGGCGACCCGGCCGGCGTCGGCGTCGGGGAGGTCGGCGGTCAGCTCGGTGAGGGTCCGCAGCAAGGCAGTTCCGGGGGCGTCCTCGTCGGAGGCGACGATCGGGACGGCTGAAGCCGGGTCTGCTGGCGCGATGGTCACGTGGGGGCTCTCCCTCGCTCGGCAAGGGGCCTTGCGGAGGGCAGGGGGCAGCACACGAGCGCACGGGGCGTCGCGTCCACCGACCCATTCCACGAGGCCCGGACGTCAGGGCGCACCGGCCGGTCGGCCGGGCGCGCTGTCGGCAGGTCCTCGGACTGACTCCTGTGCACGCTTCTGGGAACAGACATGCACAAGTACACCGTTGCGGGACAGTTCCGGATTCGCACCGGATTCCCCTGCGGCGACAGCGAGGACGAGCATACATCTTGTGCTCACCCGCCACGCCACCCCCAGATGTTGTGTCGCGGTGACTTCGGAGAGTGTCTAACCCCGGCGTCACTGCCAAGCGTTGCTCGCTGGGACAGCTCCTTGCGATCAAGCGCCCATTAGCCTGATCGGGTGATCCCTATCGAACTGGCGATGGCGTTTCGTGCGTTTGCCTACTCTGGTGATCATGAAGCTGGTCGTGCAGGTCAGGTTGCTGCCAACGCCTAGACAGGCCGCAACACTTGAGGCGACTCTTGTTGCGTGCAACGAAGCGGCCAGTTGGTGCAGCCGTGTCGCCTTCGAGCGAGACGTGAAGCGTAATTTCGCGTTGCGGGAGCACACATACGCCGAAGTGAAGTCCCGGTGGGGTCTGGGTGCACAGGCTGCCCAGCATGTGATCAAGAAGACGTGTGACGCATATGCGGTGCTGAAGGCGAACCTGCGGGCCGGGCACCTGGGTCGACCGGGCTCAAAGCGATACCGCAGGGCGATCGAGAAGCCGATCGCCTTTCAGGACACGGGTGCGCAGCCGTACGACGACCGCATGCTGTCATGGCAGATCGCTGAGCGGCGGGTATCGATCTGGGCCGTGTCCGGGCGGGTCAAAGGCGTGGCGTTCACCGCTGGCCCGGAGCAACTGGCTGCTCTGACGCTGTACCGCAAGGGGGAATCAGACCTCGTCTGCCGAGACGGCATGTGGTTCCTGTTGGCCACCTGTGAAGTGCCCGAAGGGCCGCTGAACGCGGATCCGGCGGGCTTTCTCGGTATCGACCTGGGCATCGTCAACATCGCCACCACCAGCGACGGCGAGGTCATGGCGGGGCGTGTGCTCAACCGGATTCGGGCCCGGGAGCGGAAGCTCCGCACCAAGCTGCAGAAGAAGAACACTCCTTCCGCCAAGCGGCGGCTGAAGAAGCGGCGCCGTAAGGAGGCGCGGCGAGCGAAGGACATTAACCACAAGATCGCGAAGCATGTGGTGGCCGAGGCTGAACGCACCGGTCGCGGAATTGCCCTGGAGGATCTGACGGGCATACGCGAGCGGGTACGGCTTCGCAAGCCCCAACGGGCCACCCACTCCAGCTGGTCCTTTGCCCAGTTGGGGGCATTCATCGCGTACAAGGCCCGCCGGGCGGGGGTGCCGGTGCTGTACGTCGACCCGGCGTACACCTCCCGCACCTGTGCCGAGTGTGGGCACATCGACAAAGCGAACCGAGTCTCACAAGCCTGGTTCGCATGTCGGTCCTGCGGCGTCGTTGCGCACGCGGACCGGAACAGCTCCCGCAACATCCGTGCCCGCGCGTGGGAGTTGTGGCGACGCGGGGCCCCGTCAACGGTCCCTGCCTCACCGTCGCGTCAGAGTGGTGGGGCTGGACGCAAACGCAGCATCACCGCCAGTGATGCCCGTTGTGCAAACCCGTCGCTTTAGCGACGGGTAGCTGACAGCGTCAACTCGTAAGTGAGGAGAGTGATGTCGGTGAGGTGCGGGATGGGATTCCAGTCCCGCTGAGGTGTGCGCACGAATCCCAGACGTTCGTAGATGCGGTGCGCGCCGTGCATGGTGCGCTGGGTCGACAGGACGATGCGTACGCAGCCCTCCGTGGCCCTCGCCCGGTCGACGCAGGCACGCACCAGGGCCTCGCCGGCGCCGCGCCCGCGGGCCGTGCGGTCGACGGCGAGCATCCGGATCTCGGCCTCCCCGGAGCCGGCTATGTCGGCCATGGGCCCGCCGCTCGGCACGAAGGTCACACCGCCCAGCAGCCGGCCGCTCTCGACGGCCACCAGCACCACCGCGGCGGCCGCGCGCTTGGCCACGTCCCTGAGCTCGCCGAGGTACTCGTCGCTCTCGCCGAAGTCGAGGAGGCCGTCCTGGAGGTAGGCCCGGGCGGTGATGTCGCCGAGGGTGTCGTACTCGCCGGGTTCCGCCTGCCGGATCACGAGGTCCATGGCCCCGAGTCTGCCGGACGGGCAGCACCGCGGGCCTGGGGTTTTCGCCGGGGGCCGCCGGGTTGCGGGGCGTTGCGGGAGTGCTTCCATGGAGGTAGGTGCCGGCGCCCGTGGTCCCTCCGTTTCGAGAGCACCTCTCGGAAGGAGACACACGATGACGAGCTGGGCCGGGCGTGGGTTCGAAGGCCGTCGGCACACACGGGCGATCCGCCGGGAGGCCCGATACGGCACCACCCGCCCCAGGAAATGGCACCGTTGGCTCTCCTACACCAATGTCACCCGGGCCGTCTGGATCATGGCCGCGCTGGCGCTGCTCGCCTGGGTCGCGGAGGGCGTGTACATCCTGATCACGCAGGACACGACCGGCTTCGAGCAGTGGCGGAAGGGAAACGAGGGCTTCGAAACCGTCATGCGCTTCGTCGGCCCGGTGCTCACCGCGTCGGTCGCCGCCACGCTGTTTCTGTTCTGGTGGTACCGCTGGACCAAGCGGCGCTACCTCGCCAAGGCCCGTGACGACCCGCGCGGGCTGGTGCTCACCGCCGGATCGGACACCGCCGAGATCGTGGGCCGGGAGGAGATCGCCCAGGTCATCGCCGAGCGGCTGCGGGAGCGCGACACCCGCCGGCCCTATCTGCTGGTCGGCGGCGTCGGCGTGGGCAAGACCGCCGTACTGGTACGGCTCACCGAACTGCTGGCCGAGCAGAACGCCGTGCCCGTGCCGATCCGGCTGCGGGACGCGACCGACGGAACCGACCTGAACTTCGAACGCATGGCGCGGGAGCGGTTCGCCGAGGAGGCACCCCGGGGCATCCTCGCCCGCGGCAAGACCGAGCGGGTCTGGCAGCAACTGCTCGCCGACGACAAGCCGGTCGTCATCGCCGACGGACTGGAGGAGGCGCTCCTCGGCGACGGCCTCCAGCGGAACCGGGACAACATCATCCGGCGGGCCATCGAGCGCGCCCACGAGGAGAAGCTGCCCCTCGTCATCGCCTCCCGGCCGCACAGCCCGCTGGAGAGCACCTCCGCCGCGATCGTGGAGCTGGAGCCGCTCGGCGAGGAGGAGGCGCTGCGCTTCGTCGAGGCGCGGGTCCCGGAGACGGACGAGCGCCGGGTGGACTGGATCGTGGAGACGGCCGAGGTCACCGAGTCGCCCGTCTACCTCCAGATCGCCCGCGAACTGCACCGCCACGGAGCCCTGGAGCACGACCGGCCGGACAACGATCCACAGCACATGAACACCCGCAGCCGGGACCGCGGCACGCTGCGCCTGTGGCTGCTGGAGACCTGGGACGAGGCGCTGTGCGAGGGCCGGCTGCGCGAGGGCGTCGCGCTGTCCCCGCAGGAGCGCCGCGACACCCTCGAAGTGGTCTCCGCCCTGGCCTGCGTCGGACTGCTCCAGGACAACCTGGAGGTCGACTTCGGAGAACTCCTCGACACCGACGTCCACCCCGGCCCGGCCCGGCGCGCACAGGCCCGGGCCGAGCACCTGTGGGCCGGCCGGCGGGGCTTCGACCGGTACGGCAGACGCGGGAACGACTTCTCCGAGTGGCACCGGCAGCAGATCTGGGACGTGCTGCGCGAACGGCTCGGCGAGGAGGAGCGGAAGCGGCTGCACGGGGGCAACATGGACCAGTGCCGCGCCGCCCTCGCCCGCTTCGCGAGCAACGCGGACAAGCTGGGCCTGGTGGAGGGCTTCGAGCGGCGGGTCCGCTTCCCGCACAGCATCATCCAGGCCTACTTCGGCTACCGCGTCCTGAACCACCTCGGCGAGCGGGGCGCCGGAGAGCTCGTCGAGCACTCGCTGCAGCCGCCCGGGCCCAGCCGTGAACTGCTGATCGCGCTGGTGCTGCTGTCCCGCAGGAAGGCGTCGGAGCGCAGGGCTCCCGGGGGCGGGGTCCGGGCCGAGGCGAAGAAGGAGATCGAGGAACTGGTCCGCCGCTCACCCGTGCGCGGCCACACCCTGGCCTACCGGCTCTGCCGGGCCGCCAACCGCCGTACCGACGACCCGAAGTCCCTTGATCTGTACGCGGCCGCCGTGGAGATCGAGAGCGTGGAGGAGGACCCGAGGCTGCTCGGCGTCATCGTCCACCGGGTGCGTACGAGCTGGGGCGGTTTCCGGGGCGACCGGCGCACCCTTGAGGACGCGAAACTGAGACTGCTCAAGCAACTCGGCGCCGCGCTGCGCAGGGTCTCGCACCGGATCGACTCCACCCCGCTGTACGACCAGTTCTTCGAGATCGGCATCCAGGACCCCTCCTACTCGATCCGGCTCGCCGCCGCCCAGGAGTTCGGCACCGGCGGCAACGCGGCGTTCGCCGTGATCCGCGGGCGGGTCGGACTGAACACCGATCCGGTGAAGGAGTACAACGAACGGCTCGGTGAGCTGAAGGCCTGGAAGCAGAAGGAGTACGCGAAGTGGGCCGGGCGCATGGCCCGGGCGAGGGCCGCCGGCGCGCCGTCCCGGGCCACCGCCGACCGCGTCGGCCGGCTCCAGCAGGACCGGCGCGAGGTCAACCAGGAGTACCGCGGGAAACGGGTCGATCTGTCCCGGGAGTTCGTGATGCGGGCCTGGATGATCCCCATGCTGCTGGGCTCCGTCGACGACGCCCACCGTGACGAGGCCCGCGAACGGCTCACCCTGTGGCTGCAGCACCTCGACCCCAAGGCCACCGGCGGCGTCCCCGACCTGCCGCTCGCCCTGGAGGCCGCACTGGCCCAGGGCTTCAAGTACGCGGCCAACCGGCGCAAACGGCATCCGCAGGTCTACCCGGGCGGTCGCGCCGATCTGATCCGGCAGGCCGAGACCGTGCTCCAGCAGTCCCGCTGCTGGTACTCGCAGCTCGTCCTGTTGCAGGCCCTGTGCCTGTGGGAGCTCCCGGACAGCGTGGGCGTCCATGAGCGGGACGCGTACGAGGTGGCCGGCCGCCACGGCCCTGACGGCACGCGCGAACGGTCCCGGAAGCTGGGCGGGGCGACGGCCGCACAGACCGTGGAGCGCTGGCTGTCGATGGCCGGCAGCGCCACCAGGGCGCCCGGCTCTCCCGGCGCCGACGGCGACTCGTCCCGGCCGGCCCCACACCCCTTCGTCGCCGAGGCGGGCGCCCTGGTGACCCTCGCGCTGGAGACCGGGCAGCCCGAACGCTTCCTGTGGATCGACGAGAAGGGCGTGGCCGACAACATCGGCGCACGCACCGGCAACCCCGAGGGATACCGCAAGCACAGCCTGTGGGTCCCGCCCTCGGTCGGCTGGAGCACCCTCGACGCACGGGCCCAGCGCCTGGTCGCCGATGTGATGGTGATGCTGAACCTCATCGAACGGGACGGGCACCCGGACGAGGTCGAGGAACGGATGACCCGCGCCGAACAGCCCGGGATGCCGCTCCCGCCGTGCATCCGCAGCGACCGCGGCCCGCTCCGCCCCGACCTGCGGGCCGGCGTCTCGGACCCGCCCACACCGGGCGCCACCTGCCTGCCCGACTGCAAGTTCCAGCTCTGCCCGTATCCGCCCCGGGGCTGTGTACCGCGCGGGGAGATCCGCGAGCCGTTCTGCCGCCAGCAACAGGCCCTGCTGCCCGGCCGCGTACGCCGCCACCTGCCCGCGATGCTCCGCCGAGGAACCCCGCGCTGGGTCAGCATGCGCGCCCGGGAACTCGACGACTTCTGGCACGAGATGGCCGGACGCACACGCAACTAGTGCGGTACGCCCGGCCTGTGAGCGGATGACTCGGCTCGAAGTGATGAACCGGTGCGATGAACTAGTGGGCCGCCACCGGAAGTTCCGTCTTCACTCCCGGGTCGCCCGCGTCCGCCGTGTAGTCCTCGGGCTTCGTCTCGTCGACGCCCTCGGGAGCCTTCAGCGCCTTGAGGACGAAGGTCAGGACCACGGTGACCACCACGTTGAGCACGAACGCCGTGAGGCCGATGTAGCCGATCTCCCCGATGCCCGGGATCTCCTTCGCCGAGCCGCCGAAGTGCTTCTGCGTCGGCGAGGCCACGCCGTACGCGGCGACCGTGCCGTAGATCATGCCGACCGCCCAGCCGGCCAGCAGCGCCCAGCGGTGGAACCAGCGGGTGAACAGGCCGCCGACCAGGGCCGGGAAGGTCTGCAGGATCCAGATGCCACCCAGCAGCTGGAAGTTGATCGCGACCGTCTTGTCCATGGTGAGGACGAAGACCAGGGCACCCACCTTCACCAGCAGCGAGACCAGCTTGGAGACCTTGGTCTCCTGCGCGGGTGTCGCGTCGGGCTTGATGAAGTCCTTGTAGATGTTGCGGGTGAAGAGGTTCGCCGCCGCGATGGACATGATGGCCGCCGGGACGAGCGCACCGATGCCGATCGCCGCGAAGGCGACGCCCGCGAACCAGGCCGGGAACATGTCCTCGAAGAGCTGCGGGATCGCCAGCTGGGGGTTGGTGGCCTCGACTCCGGCCGCGATCGCCATGAAGCCCAGCAGGGCCAGCAGGCCCAGCATCAGGGAGTACAGCGGCAGGATCGTGGTGTTGCGGCGGATCACCTCACGGCTGCGCGAGGACAGCGTCGCCGTGATCGAGTGCGGGTACATGAAGAGCGCGAGCGCGGAGCCCAGCGCCAGCGTGGCGTACGTCCACTGGCCCGCCTCCGGCGGGACCAGGCCGCCCGCGCCGGCCTTCGTGTACTTCTCACTCGCCGCGGTGAAGATCTCGTCGAACCCGCCCAGCTTGATCGGGATGTAGATGATCGCCACCGCGATGACGACGTAGATCAGCGTGTCCTTGACGAACGCGATCAGCGCGGGGGCCCGCAGGCCCGAGGAGTAGGTGTACGCCGCGAGCACGCCGAAGGCGATGAGGAGGGGGAGGTCCTTGATGAACCAGTTGGTGTTCTCGCCGCCGCCGACACCCATCACGTCCAGAACCGCCTGGATGCCGACCAGCTGGAGCGCGATGTACGGCATGGTCGCCAGCAGGCCGGTGACGGCCACGGCCAGCGACAGCCCCTTCGAGCCGAAGCGCCCGCGCACGAAGTCCGAGGTCGTCACATAGCCGTGCTTGTGGGACACCGACCACAGCCGGGGCAGGAACGTGAAGATCAGCGGGTAGACGAGGATCGTGTACGGCACCGCGAAGAAGCCCGCCGCGCCGGCCGCGTAGATGGCCGCCGGGACCGCCACGAAGGTGTACGCCGTGTACAGGTCGCCGCCGAGCAGGAACCAGGTGACCCAGGTGCCGAACGACCGGCCGCCCAGGCCCCATTCGTCGAGGCTGTGCTCGTTCTCGGCCTTGCGCCAGCGCGCGGCCAGGAAGCCCATGACCGTGACGGCCAGGAAGAAGAAGATGAAGACGCCGAGTGCGACGCCGTTCACGCCGTCGTTCATTCCGCCGCACCGCCCTTCCGCGCGGCGCGGGCGCGCTGGTCACGCTGCCACAGCTTGTACGCGACCATCGTGAGCAGCGTGGAGATGAGGACCCACAGCATCTGGTACCAGTAGAAGAACGGGATGCCGCCGAGCGCCGGGTCGGTCTTGGCGTACGAACCGACCCACAGCATCGCCACGAAGGGCGCCACCAGACAGAGCGCGATGACGACCCGTACGGGCGTCACCACCGGCCCTCTGTTCACTTCCGAGGCATCTGACATCTGACGGCTCCGTCCCCTCACTGATCACCTGAAACGCGCAGGCAATGTAGGTGACGGTGCAACGAATGCGGAAGCCCCTGTCCGCATATCGGATGTGGAGGATTGGTGTGTACGGCATCCGTAGGGGCATCCGCAGGACGGCGGGGCGTTCAGCAGCAGCGGAACCCCTGGCGTGGATCGGCCTCCTGACGGTCCGTCCGCATCCGTTCGAAGTCGCGCCGGGAGGGCACGTTCGCGTCCGGGTGCTCCTGCCGTACATGTGCGACATAGCGGTCGTACGCCGACTCGTCGGTCAGCTCCCGCACATACCAGCGCACGCTAGCGAGTACCCGCCGAAGTGACCGCACGGGCCTCCTCCTTCTCGTCCTTCGTCGGGAACAGCCCGGCCGGGGCGGTGATCCTCGACTCGACGTACGGCGCCTCGCTGAGCGTGGACAGTGCCGGGCGGCGGATGTGCCGGACGCAGACGCGGGCCGCGTCGGCGATCACGACGACGATCAGGAGCGCGAGGACCGCTGTGAGGACGCCGTCCACCGTGGAGTTGGTGACCACGGTGTGCATGTCGTCCATGGACTTGGCGGGCGGCAGGACCTCGCCGCGGTCGATGGCGTCCTGGAAGACCTGGCGCTGCTTGAGGAAGCCGACCTTCGGGTCGCTGGAGAACACCTTCTGCCAGCTCGCGGTGAGCGTCACGACGGCGTCCCAGGCGAGCGGGATCCCGGTGATCCAGGCCCACTTGAGGCGGCCCGACTTCACCAGCAGGGTCGTGCAGACGGCGAGGGCGACCGCCGCGAGCAGCTGGTTCGAGATGCCGAAGATCGGGAACAGCTGGTTGATGCCGCCGAGGGGCTCGTGGACGCCCACCCACAGGAAGTACCCCCACAGGCCGCACACCACCGCGCTGGTGATGACCAGGCCGGGCTTCCAGCTGACGTTCCTGAACGGCCGGTAGAGGTTGCCGAGCGTGTCCTGGAGCATGAACCGGCCCACGCGGGTGCCGGCGTCCAGCGCGGTCAGGATGAACAGCGCCTCGAACATGATCGCGAAGTGGTACCAGAAGGCGCGCAGGCCGCCGCCGGTGACCTGCGAGAAGATCTCCGAGACGCCGATGGCGAGGGTGGGCGCGCCGCCGGTCCGGGAGAGCAGGGACGCCTCCTCGACGTTCTCCGCCGCCCGCGCGAGAGCCTCGGGTGAGATCTGGTAGCCCCAACTGCCCACGACCTGCGAGGCGTTCTGCACGGTGTCGCCGATGACCCCGGCGGGCGCGTTCATCGCGAAGTACAGGCCCGGGTCGATGATGCTCGCGGCGACCAGCGCCATCACGGCGACCGACGACTCCATCAGCATGGAGCCGTAGCCGATCATCCGGACCTGCGTCTCCTTCTGGATCATCTTCGGCGTCGTACCCGACGAGATCAGCGAGTGGAAGCCGGACAGGGCGCCGCAGGCGATGGTGATGAAGACGAAGGGGAACAGGGAGCCCGCGAAGACCGGGCCGTCGCCGCGCGAGGCGAAGTCCGTCACCGGGTCCATCTTCAGCGTCGGCAGCGCGATGACCACGCCGAGGGCGAGCAGCACGATCGTGCCGATCTTCATGAACGTCGACAGGTAGTCACGCGGCGCCAGCAGCATCCACACCGGCAGGATCGACGCGATGAAACCGTACCCCACCAGCCAGACGACCAGCGTCGAGGGCGCCAGGGTGAAGGTGTCGGCCCACGACGACTCGGCGACCCAGCGGCCCGCGACCAGCGCGAGCAGCAGCAGCGCGACGCCGATCAACGACACCTCGCTGACACGGCCGGGACGCAGCACCCGCAGATAGAAGCCCATCAGCAGGGCGATCGGGATCGTCATCGCGATGGAGAAGGTGCCCCATGGCGACTGTGCGAGGGCGTTGACGATCACCAGCGCGAGCACCCCGAGCAGGATGATCATGATGGCGAAGGCGGCGATCAGTGCCGCCGCGCCGCCGAACGGCCCGATCTCCTCGCGTGCCATCTGGCCGAGCGAGCGGCCGTCCCGGCGGGTGGAGAAGAACAGCACCACCATGTCCTGGACCGCGCCCGCGAAGATGACGCCCACGATGATCCAGATGGTGCCCGGTAGATAGCCCATCTGCGCCGCCAGCACCGGCCCGACGAGCGGTCCGGCACCCGCGATCGCCGCGAAGTGGTGGCCGAGCAGGACGCGGCGGTCGGTGGGGTGGAAGTCGATGCCGTTGTTGAGGCGTTCGGCCGGGGTGGCCCTGGTCCTGTCGACCTTCAGGACCTTGTACGCGATGAACTTGGCGTAGAAGCGGTAGGCGATCGCGTACGAGCCGAGGGCGGCCGCGACCATCCAGGCGGCCGAGACGTCCTCACCGCGCGAGAGTGCGAGCACGGTCCAGCCGGCGGCGCCGACCAGCGCGACGAGCGTCCAGATGAGGATGGTTCGGGTGTTCGCGGTACGCACCGGGTGGTCCTCCCGTCCATGCGGCGACGGGAGGAACGTAGAACAGGAACAGGTGATGCGCTACACCGCGTGCACTACCTCAAGTGGCTTGTTCCTGCGGCCGCTTCACCCTGCTAACCCTGAGGCCGCTTCGGCCGCGTCTCAGTCCTGAGGCCGCTTCAGCCTCGCCACGAACTTGTAGCGGTCCCCGCGGTACACCGACCGTACCCACTCCACCGGCTGGCCGTCCCGGTCCAGGGAGTGGCGGGACAGCATCAGCATCGGCAGGCCCACGTCGGTGCCCAGGAGGCCGGCCTCGCGTGGGGTGGCGAGCGAGGTCTCGATGGTCTCCTCGGCCTCGGCGAGATGGACGTCGTAGACCTCGGCGAGCGCGGTGTACAGGGAGGTGTATTTGGCCAGGGAGCGCCGCAGTGCCGGGAAGCGCTTCGCGCTGAGGTGGGTCGTCTCGATGGCCATCGGCTCGCCGTTCGCCATGCGCAGCCGCTCGATGCGCAGCACCCGGCCGCCGGCGGTGATGTCGAGCAGGTCGGCGAGGCGGTCGTCGGCGGTGATGTAGCCGATGTCGAGGAGCTGCGAGGTCGGTTCCAGACCCTGGGCCCGCATGTCCTCGGTGTACGAGGTGAGCTGGAGTGCCTGCGACACCTTCGGCTTGGCCACGAACGTGCCCTTGCCCTGGATGCGCTCCAGACGCCCCTCGACGACCAGCTCCTGAAGGGCCTGGCGCACGGTCGTGCGCGAGGTGTCGAACTCCGCGGCCAGGGTGCGCTCGGGCGGGACCGGGGTGCCCGGTGCCTGTGTCTCCGTCATGTCGAGGAGGTGCTTCTTCAAGCGGTAGTACTTGGGCACGCGGGCGGTACGGACAGTGGCGCCGTTCTCGTTCTCGGCACTGCTGACGTCGGTGCTCATGCTTGGCCTTCCCGGCTCCGGATGCGGGTCACGTGGTGATCCCTTCTATATACCGTCGCCCCCGCTTTTGGTCTAGTCCACCGAGGTAAGTGGTCTAGCGGACGAGAGTACTCCGGCGCTGCTGTTTTCGCTGGCTTCTTACTTAAAGGTTCCTTCATATGTAGGTCGCATAACGGCTGGTCAGAGCCGTTTCCGACACCCTTGACAGAGCTTTTGGTCTGGTCCAAGCTCCCGGTACTGGTCTACACCATTGGTCCAGGTCCCGGCCCATGGGCGGGAGGTGTGGGCATCCCTGAGGAGG
>JABFVM010000170.1 GCA_013362785.1 Streptomyces sp.
GGGCAGGCTGTACAGCTTGCGGGCGAGCCGGGCGATCACCACGATCACGGCCGCCGCGATCACCGTGAAGATCACGGTGAAGGCCTCACCGAAGCCGAAGGCCGCGCCCGCGTTGCGGATCGCCTCGAACTTCAGCCAGTCCCCGATGATCTCGATCGGCGCGTGGTGCTCCAGCTTGGCGACCACGATCATCTTGCTGACCAGGTCCAGGGCGTACGCGAACGCGGCGACCGAGAACAGCACGGCGATCCGGCGCTTGCCCCGGGGCCGCTCGGACCCGGTGTCCGTCGCCTGCTCCTCGGACTGCTCCGGCTCGGCTCCCGCCGCCTCTGGGGTGTCCGGCGTACCGATGATGCGCTCCGCCTCTGCCACGTGAGTCCCTCAACCTAGGTACCTGACTGAGCACGAGAGTACGGCACGTCCGACGGCACCCGCCTACCGGTCAGTACCGGCGTTCCTGCTTCTGCTTGCACTCCACGCAGAGGGTCGCGCGCGGGAAGGCCTGCATCCTGGCCTTGCCGATCGGGTTCCCGCAGCTCTCGCAGAGACCGTAGGTACCCGCGTCGAGCCGTTCCAGGGCCCGCTCGGCCTGGGTGAGCATCTCGCGCGCGTTGGCGGCGAGCGCCAGCTCGTGCTCGCGCGTGATGTTCTTCGCGCCGGTGTCCGCCTGGTCGTCGCCGGCGCCGTCCCCGGAGTCCCGCATCAGGCCGACGAGCGACTGCTCGGACGACGTGATCTCGTCACGCAGGCGCACCACCTCGGACATCAGCTCGGCCCGCGCCTCCTCGACCTCCTCCGGGGTCCAGGGGTCCTCACCGGGGCGTACCGCGAGCTCGCCGGGCTCCACCGCCGCGGCGATGCGTGCCTTGGGAACGGCGGTCTTCGCCGCCGTGGCCGTGCCAGGAGTCTTCTTCGCAACCACCGTCGTGGCTCCCGTCTGCTCCGCGGCCTGCGCCGCGCCCGCCTTCTTGGCCCTGCTCTTGGCGACCGCACTCTTCCTGGCCGCCTTCTTGGGGACCGCCTCCTCGGCCACGGCCTTCCGGTCCGCGCCCTCCTTGGGCGCGCTCTCCTTGACCGCGCCCTCCTTGGCCGCCCTGCTCTTGGACACGGTCTTCGCGGTCTTCCTGGCCGCGGCCTTGTCGCCGGCGTCCTTCCCGGTGGCCTTGTCGGCGCCCTTCTTCGCCGCAGCCGCCTTCCCGCCGGTCTCCTCGTGACCCGAGGTCTTGGCGGTGACGGCCTTCTTCGCGGCCGTCCTGGTGGCCGCCGCCGTCGCCTTCTTGGCGCCCGCCTTCGCCCCCGCCCTCTTCTCGGCCTTCTTCGCCGCGCTCCCCTTGGACTCGCTCCCCTTGGAATCGGCCCCCTTGGAATCGCTCCCCTGCGCGCTCTTCTTCCCGCTCACATCCTTGGCCGCACCGCCGGAGGCGTCCGCATGGGTGGACCTGCCCGACGCCGACTGCTCTTCGGCGGTCTTCTTCGCCACCATGCCGCGGCCCCTTCACATATTGTGATCTTGCTCGCGAATCGTGCTGGGACGATAAATCGACTTGAGTCCCGCGGCAACGGGGCACACCGCCCGATTCGCCCGCCTCGCGCATGCCGCGCGGGAGACATGCATGCGTTGTGCCCAGCTCCCCGCGGGGTATGCCGACGAGCGGGACGTCCCAGAATCCGAACAGGCGTACCGCACCATTCGGGTCATCGCGTCCCGAAGCCGATGCCCGCCCCGGCGCCCCGGAAATCCGGTCGGCCGCTGTCCGCGCGGCGCCGTACACTGGGCGGAGCGAAAAGCGTGGATGGGGACGAGTAGCGGCGTACGCAGCCCAGAGCGACCCGGGGACGGTGGAAGCCCGGGGGCGAGCGCGACGTGAAGATCACCCCGGAGCCGCCGGAAGAAAGCCTCCGCCGTCAGGCACGGGCGAGTAGACCCGGTATCGCGACCCCAATGAGGGGGCTCGCCGACGCACACCCCGCGTCGGAGGGCCAAGGAGGGTGGTACCGCGGGAGCGCGCCGAAACCGGCGTACGGAAAGTTCGGCTCTCGTCCCTCCGGACGGAAGGCAGCAAGTCCGCCGGAGGAAGCTCGCTGATGACAACGCCGACGTACCGCCAGGTGCCCGCCCAGGTCGACCTGCCCGCGCTCGAGCACGCGGTGCTCGACTTCTGGCGCGAGCAGAAGATCTTCGCCAAGAGCCTGGAGCAGTCCGAGGGCCGCCCCGAGTGGGTGTTCTACGAGGGCCCGCCCACCGCCAACGGCATGCCCGGCGCCCACCACATCGAGGCCCGCGTCTTCAAGGACGTCTTCCCCCGCTTCCGCACCATGCGCGGCTACCACGTGGCCCGCAAGGCCGGCTGGGACTGCCACGGCCTGCCGGTGGAGCTGGCGGTCGAGAAGGAGCTCGGCTTCAGCGGCAAGAAGGACATCGAGGCGTACGGCATCGCCGAGTTCAACGCCAAGTGCCGCGAGTCCGTGCTGCGCCACACCGACGCCTTCTCCGACCTGACGACCCGCATGGGCTACTGGGTCGACCTCGACGACGCCTACGTCACGATGGAACCCGAGTACATCGAGTCCGTCTGGTGGTCGCTCAAGGAGATCTTCAACAAGGGCCTGCTGGTCCAGGACCACCGCGTCGCCCCCTGGTGCCCGCGCTGCGGCACCGGCCTCTCGGACCACGAGCTGGCGCAGGGCTACGAGACGGTCGTCGACCCCTCGGTGTACGTCCGTTTCCCGCTCACCTCCGGTCCGCTGGCCGGTGAGGCAGCGCTCCTGGTGTGGACGACCACGCCCTGGACCCTGGTCTCCAACACGGCCGTGGCCGCGCACCCCGATGTCACCTACGTCGTCGCGACCGACGGCGAGGAGAAGCTCGTCGTCGCCGAGCCGCTCGTCGCCAAGGCGCTCGGCGAGGGCTGGGAGACCACCGGCCAGACCTTCACCGGCGCCGAGATGGAGCGCTGGACGTACCAACGCCCGTTCGAGCTGGTGGAGTTCCCGGCTCCGGCCCACTACGTGGTCAACGCCGAGTACGTCACGACCGAGGACGGCACGGGTCTGGTCCACCAGTCCCCCGCCTTCGGTGAGGACGACCTCAAGGTCTGCCGCGCCTACGGCCTGCCCGTGGTGAACCCGGTCCGCCCGGACGGCACCTTCGCGGAGGACGTCCCGCTGGTCGGCGGCGTCTTCTTCAAGAAGGCGGACGAAAAGCTCACCGAGGACCTCCAGCAGCGCGGCCTCCTCTTCCGGCACATCCCGTACGAGCACAGCTACCCGCACTGCTGGCGCTGCCACACCGCGCTCCTCTACTACGCGCAGCCGTCCTGGTACATCCGCACCACGGCCGCCAAGGACCGCCTCCTCCAGGAGAACGAGAACACCAACTGGTTCCCGGAGACGGTCAAGCACGGCCGGTACGGCGACTGGCTGAACAACAACATCGACTGGGCGCTGTCCCGCAACCGCTACTGGGGCACCCCGCTGCCGATCTGGCGCTGCGAGGACGACCACCTCACCTGCGTCGGCTCCCGCGCGGAGCTCACCGAGCTGACGGGCACCGACCAGTCGGGCCTGGACCCGCACCGCCCGTTCATCGACGCGGTCACCTTCGCGTGCCCCCAGTGCGAGAAGCCGGCCACGCGCGTGCCGGAGGTCATCGACGCCTGGTACGACTCGGGTTCGATGCCGTTCGCGCAGTGGGGCTACCCGTACAAGAACAAGGAGCTGTTCGAGGCCCGCTACCCGGCGCAGTTCATCTGCGAGGCCATCGACCAGACCCGCGGCTGGTTCTACACGCTGATGGCCGTCGGCACCCTGGTCTTCGACAAGTCGTCGTACGAGAACGTCGTCTGCCTCGGCCACATCCTCGCCGAGGACGGCCGCAAGATGTCCAAGCACCTGGGCAACATCCTCCAGCCGATCCCGCTGATGGACCAGCACGGCGCCGACGCGGTGCGCTGGTTCATGGCGGCCGGCGGCTCCCCGTGGGCGGCACGCCGCGTGGGCCACGGCACGATCCAGGAGGTGGTGCGCAAGACCCTCCTCACCTACTGGAACACGGTCGCCTTCCAGGCCCTGTACGCCCGCACGTCCAACTGGGCGCCCAGCGCGGCCGACCCGGCCCCCGCCGACCGCCCGGTCCTGGACCGCTGGCTGCTCTCCGAACTCCACGCGCTCACCGACCAGGTGACCCAGGCCCTGGAGGCGTACGACACCCAGCGCGCCGGCAAGCTGCTCTCGGCGTTCGTCGACGACCTGAGCAACTGGTACGTCCGTCGCTCGCGCCGCCGTTTCTGGCAGGGCGACAAGGCGGCGCTGCGCACCCTGCACGAGGTCGTCGAGACGGTCACCAAGCTGATGGCCCCGCTGACCCCGTTCATCGCCGAGCGGGTCTGGCAGGACCTGGTCGTGCCGGTGACCCCGGGCGCTCCGGAGTCGGTCCACCTGGCCTCCTGGCCTCAGGCGGACCTGTCGGCGATCGACCCGGAGCTGTCGAAGCAGATGGTCCTGGTCCGCCGGCTGGTCGAGCTGGGCCGCGCCACGCGCGCGGAGTCGGGCGTGAAGACCCGCCAGCCGCTGTCCCGTGCCCTGGTGGCGGTCGCGGGCTTCGAGACCCTCAACCGGGAGCTGCACACGCAGATCACCGAGGAGCTGAACGTCTCGTCGCTGGCGTCGCTTTCCGAGGTGGGCGGCAGCCTGGTGGACACCACCGCCAAGGCCAACTTCCGTGCCCTGGGCAAGCGTTTCGGCAAGCGCGTCCAGGACGTGGCGAAGGCCGTCGCGAACGCGGACGCGGCCGCGCTGTCCCTGGCCCTGCGCGAGGGCACGGCGTCGGTGGAGGTCGACGGTGAGACGGTCACGCTGGCGCCCGACGAGGTGATCATCACGGAGACCCCGCGCGAGGGCTGGTCGGTGGCGTCCGACTCCGGTGCGACGGTCGCCCTGGACCTGGAGATCACGGAGGAGCTGCGCCGCGCGGGCCTGGCCCGTGACGCGATCCGCCTGATCCAGGAGGCCCGCAAGAACAGCGGCCTGGACGTGGCCGACCGGATCGCCCTGCGCTGGACGGCGACGGACCCGGCGACGGTCGCGGCCCTGAGCGGGCACTCCGAGCTCATCGCCGAAGAGGTCCTGGCGACGGACTTCGCCCAGGGCGAGGCGGACGACACGTACGGCTCCCCGTTCACGGACGAGGGCCTGACCCTGACGTTCCGTCTGCGCAAGCAGTAGCGGGACTCAGCCGGGCGACCGAAGGCCCGGGACCACCAAAGAATCTTGGTGGTCCCGGGCCTTCGGCGTTGTGTACGTCGGACACCGCACCCAGGGCCGAACAAACAGCGCAAACTCCATGAACACGCGTAGCAAAAGGGCGGGGCCCCGGATCGAAATCCGGGGCCCCGCCCTGAACGCTGCCGACGCCTGAGGCGTACTACCAACCGTCAGTTGTCGTCCTCGTCGATCAGGAACCCACGCATCGGCGAGGGAGCCTGGCCCATCGGGGACGGGCCCTGCGGACGCACAGGCGCCATCGGCTGGGTCATCGCCGGGGACATCTGCTGCTGACCGCCGTAGGACGGAGCAGCCGGAGACGGGGCGCCGCCCATCGTCTGGTTGCCGCCGTACGACGGGGCGCTCGCGCCGGCCGGTGCCATGGAGGGCGCCGGGGACGGCGGGAGAGACGCCGCAGCCGGGGTGCGCGGCGGGGCGAGCGAGTCGTCCGCCTGGGTCTCCAGCTGACGCAGCTGGGACTCGAGGTAGGACTTCAGCCGCGTGCGGTACTCGCGCTCGAAGCCGCGCAGGTCCTCGACCTTGCGCTCCAGCGTGGCGCGGGCGGACTCCAGGGAGCCCATCGCGACGCGGTGCTTCTCCTGCGCGTCCCGCTCCAGGGCGTCCGCCTTGGCACGGGCGTCCCGCTCAAGACCCTCGGCACGCGAACGCGCCTCGCCGACGATCTTGTTGGCCTCGGAACGGGCCTCGGCGATCGCCTGGTCGGCGGTCTGCTGGGCGAGCGACAGAACGCGCGCGGCGCTGTCGCCACCGGGGCCGCCCTGACCGGGACCGCCCATCGGGCCACCCATAGGACCGCCCATCGGGCCGCCCATCTGCTGCATGGGGGGCTGGCCCATCGGCCCCGGACCCTGGCCCATCGGACCGGGACCCTGAGGGCCACCCTGACCGCCGGGACCGGCGGGCAGCTGCGGGGCGCCGCTCGGCAGCTGGGGCGGACCACCCATGGGGCCACCCATCTGCTGCTGCGGCGGGCCCGATATCCCGGCGGGTACGGGAGCCCCGGGACCGCGCATGCCCTGCTGCGGCATGCCGCCCTGCTGAGGCATTCCGCCCTGCTGGGGCATTCCGCCCTGCTGCTGGTCCTGCGGTCCGCCGGGGCCCTCCGGGGGCTTGCGCATGTTCTGCTGGTTCTGGGCAGCAGCACGCGTGGCCGCGGCCAGCTTGGCGCGCAGGTCCTCGTTCTCGCGGAGCAGG
>JABFVM010000376.1 GCA_013362785.1 Streptomyces sp.
GGAAGACTTTCCCGGGTTTCCATGAGGAGTTCGGGGCGTTGCGGGCGCGGTTGTGACGGGTCGTCGGACGGGTTCCGAGCCGGATGGTTTTCGAGCCGGAGGGGAGACCTAGCCGAGGGTTACCACGATCTTCCCTGTATGCGTGTTCGTCTCCATCAGGCGGTGCGCGTCGGGCATGCGCTCCAGCCCTTCGAAGGTCTCGGCGATCACCGGCGCCAACGTTCCGTCCGCCAGACCCGAACCGATGAAGGCGGCCGCGCGTCGGCGGTATTCCTCGGTGCGTACAAGAGGGCCGTTCGCGTATGTGTGGACGGTCTGCGGCCAGTTCATGGAGAGCTGGACGGGGCGGGGGTCCAGCCAGCCGTACAGCACCGCCGTACCACCCGGCGCCAGCGCGTCGCCCACGGTCGCGAAGCCGGGACCGCCGATCGCGTCGAAGGCCATGTCGGCGCCCTGGCCGCCGGTGAACCGCCCGACCTCCTTCACCAAGTCCTCGGAATCCGTCGTGATCACATGAGCCGCGCCCAGCTCCAGCAGCCGTTGGCGCTTGGCCTCCCCACGCGTCGTGGCGATCGGGATCGCGCCCAGCCGCCGGGCTGTCTGGAGCGCGGCCGTTCCGACCCCGCTGGAGGCACCGGTGATGACCACATGGTCACCGGGGGCCAGCCCGGCTGTCTCCACCAGGCCGCCGTACGCGGTCGAGTACGCCAGCCACGCCGCCGCGGAGGTGACCGCGTCGACCCCGTCCGGCCTGTGGACCACCGAGTTCTGGGGAAGCAGCACCCGTTCGCCGTAGACGCCGTGGACCCCGAAGTCGAAGTCGGCGACCGCCATCACCAGGTCTCCTGGCTGATAGGCCGTCACTCCGTCGCCGACAGCCTCGACCACTCCGGCGGCCTCGTATCCGAGCCGCGAGCCGGGCAGCGTCGGCTGGTAGTAGTACCCGCCCGCCCGAAACAGCGCCTCGGCCCGATTGAGCCCGATCGCCTCCACCTTGAACAGGACCTCGCCGGGACCCGGCGCACGCAGCGGCACGTCCTCGACCTTCAACACCTCGGGGCCACCGAGCTCGTGGAACAGAACCGCCTTCGTAACGGACGGGGCGGCCGACGGAACAACGGACGGAGTCACGGAAGAAGTTGTCATGACGAAGAATCTAGGAGGTGGTGAAGAGACGATCCATGTCCCGGATCCGCTTCTTCATGTCTGATCGTCTTTCATGAGAGCGCGTAAGGTGCGGCCATGGACGTTCTCAGTGATGTGATCGCGGCCATGCGCACCGGCCGGCCCCATTCCTCCCGCACCGCCCGGCGCGCACCGTGGGGCATACGGTTCCCCGACTCCGACGGCGCCGGATTCCACGTGGTCCTCCAGGGCTCGGCCTGGTTGCTGGGTCCCAAGGACGCCGATCCCGTACGACTGGGTCCGGGCGATGTCGTCTTCCTGGCCCAGGGGCACGGCCACGCTCTCGCCGATCACCCCGACTCACTCCTGGAGGACGTCGAGCCGGAGCCCGACGGGTCCTGGCCCGAGCGGCCCGACCCCGGCCCGGTCGGCACCGACGAGACGCTCCTGCTCTGCGGCGTCTACCAGCTGAACCGGGCAGGGGCCCATCCCCTGCTCACCGAACTGCCGCCGGTCGTCCACATCCCGGCACGCGTCGGCTGCCACTCCCGACTCCGTGCCGCCATCGATCTCCTCACCACCGAAGTGGCCGAGACCCACCCCGGCTCCCATGCGATCGTCTCGGGGCTCCTGGACACCTTGCTGGTGTACCTGACCCGCGCCTGGTGGCTGCGCGAGCGCCCGGGAGAGATCGGCGGCTGGGCGGCCGCCCTCCAGGACCCGGCCGTCACCGCCGCCCTGCACGCCATGCACAGCGATCCGGCCAAGGCGTGGACGGTCGAGGAGTTGGCCGGTCGGGGGGGTCTCTCCCGCGCAGCCTTCGCCCGCCGCTTCACCACGATGGTCGGCCGGCCGCCGCTGGTGTATCTGACGTGGCTGCGTATGACGACGGCGGCCCGTCTGCTGCGCGAGAGTGACAGCACGCTGCGTGCGCTGGCCGTACAGTGCGGCTACAACTCGGAGTTCGCCTTCGCCAAGGCGTTCAAACGGGAGTACGGCGTGGCGCCCGGCCAGTACCGCCGACGCGTCGGTCAGGCGTTCAGCGGAGGCCGGTTCCGCCGAGGAGACACGCCTTGAGCCTCGCGCCCCTTACTCGAGGCGGCACGCGCCGCCCCCTCCACCCGCTCCCGGTGCCTCTCCCACCACTCCGCGTCACCCGGCGCCATGTTGCCGTCCCCCGTGCGCAGTCCCGTTGCCCCGTCGACGAGTTCGCGCACGATGTCCGCGTGCCCGGCGTGGCGATGGGTCTCGCCGATCATGTGGACGAGGATGCGGTGGAGGGTGAGGGCGACGGGCTCGTCCCCGGGGAGGCGGCCCACCGCGTCCAGGGGGAGGGCCGCGATCGTCGCGTCCGAGTGGGCGCACACTCTGCGGTAGTCCTCGACGATCTGCTCGCGTGTCTCGTCGGCGGTCGCCCACAGGTCCGCGTTCGGCTCGGCGGCGTCGCCGGTGATCCACAGCGGGGGCGCCGCGCAGGGGCGGCCGAAGGTGTCGCCCAGGTAGAAGGCTTCCGCGCCGGTCAGGTGCTTGACCAGGCCGAGCAGATTGGTGCCGGTCGGGGTCATGGGGCGGCGGATGTCGTACTCGGAGAGGCCGTCGAGCTTCCAGAGGAGCGCGTCGCGGGCGTCCTGGAGGCAGCCACTCAGGTCTGCCTTGGGGTCCGTCAGAGGTCCATTCCGGTCCATCGGGTCAGTGTGCCGGGCGGGGGATCTTCGTTCATCCGGTTTTAGGGCGCCCTATCACGCCCGGAATCAGGTGGGAGCAACACCCTTTTCCGGTCACTCGGTCGTGGGGACACGGGACGACACGGCCACGACGGTCGGAGCAGCATGCTGAAGTGCTCCTGGGATCTCCGCGACGCCCGCGGCTCCGTCTCGTCCGCGATCTCTCCCTCGGTGGCGTGGGTCTGGTGTCCATCGGCCTCGCCGTCTGGATGATGATCGACAAGAAGGGCGCCGGTGACCTCGCGACCGTCGCAAGCCTCTTCGTGGGAATCGCCTCGCTGCTGTCGGCGCTGGTCGACCTCTTCCGGCAGGAACCCGCACCCACCGATCCCTGCGCCTATGCCGACGACCTCGCCCACACACTGAGAACGCAGTGGCTGGGCGAAGCCGAGGCCCGGCGGCTGCGCGACCCGCGAGTGCTACCGCTGACGTGGACGACGACATCCCGGCCGGTCATCGACGAGTCCTGGCCGTCGGACTCCGGCGCACGGATCATCCGCGTCCGCATGGACGGCCGACTGGACGGACGATTCGACGACGCCACCGCTCAACTAGCCGATGGATACACCAGGTTGCCCGACGGCCGACTGGTCGTCATCGGGGAGCCTGGCGCCGGCAAAACGGTCTTGGCGATGCTGCTCACCCTGGGGCTGCTGGACAGCCGCGCCCCTGACGGCCCCGTTCCGGTCCTGCTCCCCGCCGCCTCGTGGGACCCGGTGCGCGAGAGGCTGGACGACTGGATCGTACGCACGCTCGCACTGCCGTATTACAGCGGCCGCGAGGAGATCCCGCGGACCCTGCTGACACACGGCCTTCTGCTACCGGTCCTCGACGGACTCGACGAGATCCCCGAGTCGGCGCGTCGCAGCGCCATCCGCGGCATCAACCAGGCGATCGGGGGCGAACGGCCCGTGGTCGTGACCTGCCGTGCCAACGAGTACGAGGATCTGATCCGCGGCGGGGCGCCCACACTGCGGCGGGCACCGGTGGTCGAGGTGTCGAGCGTTTCGACCGAGGACGTCATCAGGTATCTGGAGGACGTCGACTGGCCGGCCGGGACGACCTGGGGCCGAGTCTTCGCCCAGCTCCGGGCCCAGCCGGACGGTCCGTTGGGCGCGGCGCTGTCGACGCCGCTGATGGTGACGTCGGCACGGCTGGTCCACGAGCGCGGGGGAGGCGATCCGGGAGAGTTGCTGGACCCTGGGCGCTTCGACTGCAGGTATGCGGTGGAGGACCACCTGATGCGGCAGCTCGTCAACGCCGCGTACGCGCCCGACCCCGCCGATGCACCGGAGCGCGGTGAAAGCCGCTGGAGCGCCGAACAGGCCCGTGAATGGCTCACGTTCCTCGCCTGCTACCTACACGATCACCGTGAACGTGATCTGGCCTGGTGGCAGATGAGCGAACGGCTGTTGTCCCGATGGGCCGGGCCCCTCGTGGGTATCGGAGTCGGCGGGACCGTGGCCCTGGCCGGCGTGGCCGCCGTCATGATCTGGGGGACCGGCGGTTCGGGTGCCCGGAACCTGGGGCTCGCGGCCCTGATCTCCGGCGCCGGGTGCGCGCTGGTGTCCATGCTGGTCTGGTACGCGACCGCCGGTCGTCCGCCCGGGCGGCTCTCGTTCACTTTCGCCGGTTCGCTGATGCGTCTGCGGCGCGGCTTCGGCTCCGGAGTGGCACTGGCCGCGATTTTCGTCCTGCCGGTCCTGGCCAGTGCCGCAGTCGTCAACTCCCTCGCCATGCGCGGATTCGCGGTAGTGGAGTTGTACTGCGAGATGCTGCTTGCCGCCGTGTGGCTGGCGATCGTCATCGGTCTCGCGCTCGCCGCCCACAACGGGCTCAACGCCCCGCCCGCCCGGGCTGCGCAGACCGGTCCACACACCGCCCTGGCCCAGGACCGGCGATCAGCCGTGACGGGAGCGCTGCTCGCGGGCGTGGTCGTCGGCCTGGTCGGGCTGCCCGGCTGGTACGCCGGAATGCTGTCGGGCGCCGTCCTGCCAAGGCTGCTCACAGGTGGAATGGGTTGGCCCGGAGAGGGGCGCGTGCCACCGTTGGCCAAGCGGGAGCTGACTGCTCTTCGCGAAACTTTCAACGACGACCTCTTGGCGATCATCGGCCTCGTCGTGTTGGCGGCGGTCGTCTTCGCCGTACAGGTTCTGCTCACCCGGGCCTGGCCCAGGTTTCTCCTCGTCCGGGCCGTGCTCGCGCTCCGAGGCCGACTGCCCTGGTCGCTCATGGCGTTTCTGGCCGACGCACGCCGTCGTGAACTGCTCCGGCAGTCCGGTGGCGTCTACCAGTTCCGCCACATCCGACTCCAGGAATCGCTAGTGGGCGAATCGGCGTCCCCCGCGAGGTCACCCTCACCGCAGCCGAACGCGGTGCGGCGCCGGGCCGTGCTGGCTGCGGGCGCCGCAGCAGCAGCCGGTGCGATCACAGCCGGAGCCCGAGTGGTGCCGCGGGACATGAGCCTCCGTGTGTTCGACGGCCCCGGCGACCCCATCACCGGGGTGGCGTTCCGGCCACTGCACGGTCACACCCTGGTCTGCACGGTGGCGATCGGCAGTTCGTGGCAGTGGTGCTGCCGGAGCGGGCAACGCCGCTCCCTGAAGGGGCTGCGCGTGCCCGCCCCGGTGACCTTCCACCCCGACGGCCGGCTGCTGACGGTGGATGAGGACCCCGTCCGAGTGTTGGGGCGACAGGACGACTTCTTGCTGTCCGACCTCAAGCATCTACCCGAAGGGGAGCCCGATCCCGGCAGAGACAAGTACACGATGCTTGCACTGGACGCCAAGCGCGGTCGACTGCTCGGGGCGTACGGACCCTACCCGTTGAATCTGAGGTCCGAGGACATCGGGGAGGGAGACGTGGGCCTGTGGCACGTCGGCTCCGATGGCCGGGTCACCCAGCCGGTGTCGGCGGAGCTGGAGCAAGATCTGCTTCCCTTCGCGTCGCTCGCCCTGCTCTCCGACGGAAGGGTGGCGGTGCTCTCCTTGATGAACGAGGTGTGGCGCTTCGAGCTGCCGGAATTCACGGGCGGCACCCGCATGCTGCCGACCGACCGGCCGGACGGCCTGGCGGGCACAGCCCGAGCCATCGCCGTCAGCCCTTACGACGGCAGCATCGCCCTCGCCGGCTCCAGAGGCAGCGCACTCTGGCGGTACGAGGGCCAGGACCGGGTCCCGACGCCGCTCACGCCCGCCTCCGCCCTCGCCTTCAGCCCGCGGGCACGGCTACTCGCGACCGGCGACGACTCGGGACTCGTACGTCTCTGGCGCAGCGACATCCACGACGACGACCCGCACGTGCTCACCGGCCATACAGGCGCCATCACAGCCATGGACTTCAGTCCCGACGGCACCCGGCTGGCCACCGCCGGCGCGGACGGCACCGTACGTCTGTGGGACATGCGGCGCTTCGACAAGTGAGGTCGGTATCTGCGGATGCGATGAGGTACTCCGCCCCGGACAGCCGAGGCATGCCCTCTTGACGCCCTCCGGCACTCGTCCCCGCCCGCCCCGCGCCGCCGTTCAGCGCACGGGCACCGCAGCCGGGGCCGAATAGTCACTGTCGTGGTCGTCGCTGTCGTAGTCCATCGTGCCGCTGGC
>JABFVM010000367.1 GCA_013362785.1 Streptomyces sp.
GCGAACCCGTACCGCTCCGGCGCGGTCCCGCTGACCGCGATGGGCCGCTTCCAGCACGAGGCGATCGCGGTGGACCCGCGGCGCGGCGTCGTCTACGAGACGGAGGACGCCTTCCTCAAGCCGTTCGGCCTCTTCTACCGCTTCCTGCCGCACGCCCCGCTCGGCGGCCTCGGTTCGCTGCGCGCGGGCGGCCGGCTCCAGGCGATGCGGGTGCCGGGCGTACCCGACCTGTCCTCGATCCAGGAGCCGGGCGCGAGCTTCGAGAACATCGAGTGGGTCGACGTACCGGACCCGCTGGCCGCCCAGACCCCTGTCCGGCTCCAGGACTTCGGCCCGAAGGGCATCACGCACGCGCAGAAGCTGGAGGGCTGCTACTGGGGCGGCCGCAGCGTCTACTTCGTCTCCTCCTTCGCCCACAGCGCGGAGGGTTCGGCGGCCGACCACTACGGCCAGATCTGGCGCTACGACCCCGACGCACGCCGCCTCACCCTGGTGATCGTCTTCGGACCCGACACGGATGTGCAGCTGCCCGGCGAGTCCCCGGACAACATCTGCCTCGCCCCCAGCGGCGGCCTGATGGTGTGCGAGGACGGCAACGGCGCCCAGCACGTCTTCGGCGTGACCCGGCACGGCGAGGTGTACGCGATGGCGCGCAACGCCCAGAACATCGGCACCCCGCAGGCACCGGAGTGGGGCGAGTTCGCCGGGGTCACCTTCTCGCCCGACGGCGGGACGATGTACGTCAACTGCTACACACCGGGCACCACGTTCGCGGTGACCGGACCCTGGCGCAAGTGACGGCCCGATCACGGGCTCCCCTGCGGAAGCCGACCCTCCGGGGCGTCCTCTAACCTGTGCGGCATGAACGCACCGGGGGATCTCGTCGACGGCCGTTTCGAGCTGGTGGAACGGCTCGGCAGCGGAGGAATGGGCACCGTGTGGCGGGCGCGCGACACGGTGCTCCACCGCGAGGTGGCACTCAAGGCGGTGCGGTCCGACGCGGACACGGTCGGCGTGATGCGCGAGCGGGTGATGCGGGAGGCGCGGGCGCTGGCCCGGCTCAGTCATCCGCATGTGGTGACGGTCCATCAGATCGTGGACGCCGACCCGCATCCCTGGATCGTGATGGAGCTGGTGCCGGGCGTCTCGCTCCAACAGCGCCTCGACGACGGCCCGTTGACGCCGGTCGAGGCGGCCCGGCTCGGCCGCCAGGTGCTCGCCGCGCTACGGGCCGCGCACGCGGCGGGGATCCAGCACCGGGACGTCAAGCCCGCCAACATCCTGCTGGGCCCCGAAGGCCACGCGGTCCTGACCGACTTCGGCATCGCCGCCCTGCAGGGCACGACCGGCCTCACGGCCACGGGCGAGCTCGTCGGTTCGCCCGAGTACATGGCCCCGGAGCGGATCCGGGGACACGGCGACGACAACCCGGCCGCCGATCTCTGGTCGCTGGGCGTGGTCCTCTACGTCTGCGCGGAGGGCGTCAGCCCGCTGCGCCGCCCGACCACGCTGGCCACCCTGGCCGCCGTACTCGACGACCCGCTGCCGCCGCCGACGCGCTCGGGCTCGCTGACGCCGGTGCTCGACGCGCTGCTGGTGCGGGACCCGGCGGCCCGCCCGGACGCCGCCCGGCTGGACGCGATGCTGGCGGCGGTGGAGGCGGGGACGACACCGCACTGGACCGGGCTGACTCTCACCGAGGCCGCACCGCACCCGATTCCGGCTCCCACTCCGGCTCCGGTTCCGGTCCCCACCCAGCTGGACACCCCGCGTCCGACGGTGCCGCAGCAGGTGCCCGCGCCCCGACGGCGTACGGCCCTCGTGGTGGGCGTCGCGGCGGCGCTGGTCATCGCCACGGCGGCGGGCGTCGCCCTCGTCCTGCGCCCCGGCGGCACCGACGGTGACGACACGGCCGGCGGCGCTACGACCCCGTCGACCGCGGCATCGAGCCCCACCCCGACGAAACAGCGGCCGTCCCCGTCCCCGACCCGCGCCCGGGAGACCTCGGCCAGTCCGGCCGCGCCCGTGCGGGCCGGTCGCTGGATCGCCCAGCTCCACTCCGAGCCGGTCGCCGCGGGCACCGCCAACCGTGACCAGCGGCTCGCCGTCATCCGCCGCACCGTCCCCGAGGCGGCCGTCCTGCGCAGCGACGACTACGCCTCCCTGCGCCGCGGCTTCTGGGTGTTCTACGCCCCCGGCCCCTTCCCCACCGGCCGCGCCGCACTGAAGTTCTGCGCCGAGCGCGACCGCACGACGGCGAACACCTGCATGGGCCGCTACCTGAGCAAGAAGGCCGCCGACTTCGACCTCCAGTGCCGCCCCCCGGCCGGCGCACCGACGGGCACCTGCACCCGCCGCGACTGAGAGATCCGGCCCCGCCGGGCGGGTGACACCGGCCCGGCACACCCGCCGACGTGCGGGTATGGCCAGGTGGCACCCATAACTTCATGTGGTGATCATTCGCGTACGAAACGTCACCGCAGCCTGTGTCCTGGCCGCCTCGCTCGGCGCGCTCGCCGCCTGTGCGGGGGCCGAGGAGACCGGCAGTACCCGTGCGCCCCTCCCGGCGCCCTCCGCGTCCGCCGCCTCGCCGCTCTCCTCCGTGTCGCCCGGGGGCAGGCCGCCCACGCTCGCTCCCGGGCCCGAGGGGCTGACCCCCGTCTTCGAGCACGGTTCGCGGAGCGGGGGCAGGGCCGTGGCGCTCACCTTCGATGCCGATATGACCGCCGGTCAGGGGGCGCGGGCGAAGCGGGGGGAACGGTTCGACAATCCGGGGCTGATCGGGGCGCTGCGGGAGTTGAAGGTGCCGGCGACCGTGTTCATGACGGGGCGGTGGGCCGAGGAGTATCCCGGGCAGGCTCGGGCCATCGGGCGGGACCCGCGGTTCGAGGTGGGCAACCACTCGTACAGCCACTACGCCTTCACCGACGACTGCTACGAGCTGCCGACCCTCGACGCGAAGCGGATGCGGGGGGATGTGGAGCGGGCGTACACCGCGTTCCGGACGGTGGGGGTGCGGGATGTGATGCCGTACTTCCGGTTTCCCGGTGGCTGCTACGACCGGCGTGCTCTGAAGGCGCTGGCTCCGGTGGGGGTCACGGCCGTGCAGTGGGACGTGGTGAGCGGGGACGCGTTCGCGACGAATGCCCGCGCGGTCGCGCAGGGGGTGCTGGACAGTGTGCGGGCGGGGTCCGTGGTCGTCATGCACTGCACGCTCAGTGCCGCTCCGACGACCGAGCGGGTGATCAGGCGGATCGTGCCCGCGCTGCGCGAGAAGGGCTTCCGGTTCGTGAAGGTGTCCGAGCTGATCGGGGCCGCGGGCGGGCGGGGCTGAGGCTCGTACGCTGGAGGTATGAGCGAGGAGCGGCCCGGCACCGACAGCACCGAGAACACCGACAGCACCGACTACTGCCTGATCGACGCGACCCGGCCGCCCAAGGCCGACGGGCCGCCTTACGCGGAGTGCGTGGTATGCCGGGAGCCGACGGAGTACCCGGAGTCGTACAAGGGGATCACGCTCTGCCCGGTCTGCGAGTGGCAGGAGGCGCAGCGCACGGCGTGTTCAGGGTGATCTGCGGGACGTGAGCGCGCAGGCCACGGCTGTTGCCGTCGCCGTGAGCAGGGCCGCTGCCGCCAGGGGCAGTACGGGCATCGGGACCGTGCCCGAGCGGGAGCCCGTGACCAGGCCGCTGACCGCCGCCTGCGCCGGGGAACCGGTCACCACCACCGACAGCAGCGCCGCGAGCAGCATCGTCGGGACGGCGCGACCGGTCGAGCGCAGCACCGGCCAGGCGGTGAGCGCGCCGACGGCCGTACCGAGCAGGGCGCAGGCCAGCGTGGCGAGCAGCCCGGCCGCGCCCGCCGGAAGCCGCGGTACGCGCATCTGGTGATCGGCGCTCGCCGGGTCACTGATCAGGGTCACGGCGATCGTCGCGAGCGTGCCCAGGACCGCGGCGGCTGCCAGGGCCACCAGCAGCGCGGCGAGGTGCGCCCGGCCGGGGCCGACCGCCGCGGAGACGCAGCTGCGGGCGGCGGGCGGCTCGTTGGTGACGCAGATCCGCACCAGCCAGGCGGCGACGGGCAGCAGGGCCGCGGCCGTGTAGCCCAGCGAGTCCAGGATGGGCTGGCCGCCCTGGACGCCGATGCCGAGGAACGCGGCGTACAGGATGAACGGCGGCAGCCAGCGCTGCGAGCGGGCCAGGAGGGCGGCCTGGTAGCGGAGGAGGGCTCTCATCGACGTCATCGGCGGCTCTCGGCTTCGGAAATGTCTGAGGGGGCGGCGGGGTCGGGAGCGGTGCTCGCGGTGGTTGTTTCTGTCTCTTGGCTCACGCTCACCACGTGCCAGGGCGGGTGGGCGGTCAGCAGGGCGCGCAGCAGGACGTCCGAGTGGGAGGCGGGGACGGTGAGGTGGTGAGTGCCGGGGGTCGGCTCGTTCGTCGCCGTCGCTGTGCGGATCGCCTCGGCGGGGAGGCTTGCGCCGGTCGGGCCCTGGACGACGACGGTGGCCTGCGGGCCGGTGGGGGGTGAACTCTCCTCGCCGGTACGGAGGTTGAGCGAGCCGTCGTGCACGGTGTACGTCGCGTCGGGTGCCCCGGCCAGGCGGCGCGGATCGTGGTCGACGAAGACCACGGCGGTGCCGGCGGCGGTGCGTTCGGCGACGGCGCGCTCCAGTTCGGCGCGGGCGTCCGCGTCCAGGCCGGTCCATGCCTCGTCCAGGACGAGCAGCTCCGGTTCGGCGAGCAGGGCCTGGGTTACGGCGACCTTCTGGCTGCTGCCCTTGGACAGCTGGGCCATCGGGGTGCGGGCGTAGGGGGCGGCGCCGAAGCGGTCGAGCCACTCCAGGGCGGCTCGGGTGGCCGCCGGGCGGGAGAGGCCGTGGACCGTGCCGAGGTGGGTGAGGTAGCCGAGGGCGGTGAAGGGGAGGGCGGTGGGGAAGCGTTCGGGGACGTATGCGGTGCGGGGGGCTCCGCTGATGCGGCCTTCGGAGGGGGCGTCTATGCGGGCCAGGAGGCGGAGGAGGGTGGATTTGCCGGTGCCGTTCGTGCCTTCTATGCGGATGAGGGTGGCGGGGGGCACGGTGAGGTGGACGCCGCGTAAGACCCATGGGCCGCGTAGGCCGTAGCGGCGGCCTACGTTGTCCAGACGAAGATCGCGATGCATGGGGACATCTTGTCGTATCGCGGCTGCGGGGCCGTGGGGGCTGGTCGCGCAGTTCCCCGCGCCCCTTAAGGTTGGCTGCTGTGAGCCATGATTCGACGTCCACCAGTCCCTTTCGATCCGAACCCAGTGCTCGCGATCATGCTCCGCAATACGTCCTGCCCCTCGTCGTGCGTATCGAGCGGGCCGATCCTCCGGGCCGCACCGACGCTCTGGAGACCGCCGCTCGGGCTGTGCTGGTGATGCTCAGTGACGAGCGGTCCGTTGGTGATGGTGAGTGGGCTCGGGCCATGCGGGACTGGGAGGACGCTCGGATTCGCAAGGTCGTGCGGCGGGCCCGGGGGGCCGAGTGGCGGCGGGCCGAAGGGCTGGCCGGGATCACCGTCACCGGCGGGGCGGCCGAGGTGCGGGTGTTTCCGCCGGTGCCGTTGGACGGGTGGCCCAAGGAGCTGGCGAAGCTCCAGGTGTCGGGGACCGAGCTGGATGATCCGGAACCGCCCGGGGACGCCGATCCGTCGGCGCCGGTGCTCTGGGTCAATCCCGGGCTGGGCATGTCGGCCGGCAAGACGATGGCGCAGGCGGGGCACGCGGCGCAGCTCGCCTGGTGGGAGCTGTCGGACGAGGAGCGCCGTGCCTGGCGGGAGGCGGGGTTTCCACTGGCCGTGCGGACCGCGGAGCCGGGGCGCTGGCGTGAACTGACCGCGGACGGGCTGCCGTTGGTGCGGGACGCCGGGTTCACGGAGATCGCGCCCGGGACGACGCTCGTGGTGGAGGGGCATCGGCGGGTGGGGTCGTTGCCGCCTCGGGTGCGACGGCCGCTGGTGTTGCGCTGAGCCGCACCCGGCCTCGCTAGAGACGGCCGGCCGGGGCCGAGCCCGCTCGGGGGCCGCTCAGGCGGCGGCCTGCCGCGCCGTACACGCGGTCGACGGGGAGCCTGACGACCAGGCGCCGTTCGGCGACCATGGCGTTGCGGAAGCCCTCCCAGTCGGGGTGTTCGCCCCTGAATCCCCGGAAGACGACGACGAGTTCGTCGGCGACCGCGTCGTACGGGTCCGTCGTGATCGGCGTCAGCTCCGCGACGCCCTCGGCGATCATGTAGGCGTAGCCGTTGGGGCTGGTGACGAGGAAGCTGGCGCGTGGATCGCGGCGCAGGTTGCGGGTCTTGGCGCGGTTGTAGGTGACCATGAGCCGGATGAGGCGGGCGTCGGGGTCGTAGGCGTAGCCGACGTTCGACATCTGGGGGCGGCCGTCGCGCTTGAGGGTCACGAGCGTGCCGATCCGTTGTTGACCGAGCAGCTGGAACAGGGCCTCGTCGCCGGGCTGCGCTGATTGCTCTGTCATGGGGCGAGCGTACGGGGACGGGCTGCTGTCCAGGGCGGACGCGAGCGCGGCCCGCAGAGGTGCGCGAGCATGGCTGAGCGGTGCCCTCGCCGCCGACGGGGGATGGAGGCGGCGGGGGCACCGCGGTACCGGGGTTCGCGGGGTCAGGTGGTGGCGAGTGCCTCCGTGGGCGGCAGCCTGGCGGCGCGGACGGCGGGGTAGAAGCCGGCCAGGCCGCCGATGACGAGGGTCGCGCCGACGCCGCCGGCCATCGCCCAGGTCGGCACCACGGACGGCCAGCCCTGGTAGGCGGCGTAGCCGGAGGTGACGGCGATGCCGAGGAGGACGCCGCCCAGTCCGCCGAGCGCCGACAGCAGCAGGGCCTCGCACAGGAACTGGGTGCGGATCTGGCCGCGCGTCGCGCCGAGGGAGCGGCGCAGGCCGATCTCGGAGCGGCGCTCCAGTACGGAGATGACCATCGTGTTGGCGACACCCACCCCGCCGACGAGCAGGGCGACCGCGCCGAGTCCGAGGAGCAGACCGCTCAGGGTGTCGTCGGTGGCCTGTTTGGCCTCCAGGGCGTCGGAGGGCCGCGACACGTTGGCCTCGCCGGGGTTCTCCGGGTTGGCGGTGGGGCCGAGGACGGACTGGACGTCGGTCACGGCCGATTCCTCGGTGCGGGTGTAGACGGTCGTCGGATAGCCGTCGAAGTCCAGCTGCGCCTCCGCGACCGGCCAGCCGACCAGCGCGGCGGAGTCCAGTTCGGGCACCAGGTCGTTGGGGGCGAGCAGGCCGACGACGGTGAACCACTGGTCGCCGATCCACACCCGGGAGTCGGCGCCGGCCCGGAACACGCCGAGTTGTTCGGCGGCCTTGGGGCCGAGGACGACGGCGGGGTAGCGGGCGTTGGCGGTGTTCAGCCAGCGGCCGTCGACGACCTCGACGCCCGCGCTGCGCGGCAGGTCCGTGCGGGCCGCGGACACCGTGAGACCGCCGGTCTCCTGCTTGGGGACGCGGTCGTTGCGGTACACCTTGGCGTCGGTCCTGCCGATGGCGGACACCGCGGTGACGCCGTCGATGTTCCCGATCATGTCGACGGACTCGTCCGGCAGATGGGCGGCGTCGCCGGTGAACGACTGGCCCGCGGTGACCGTGAGCAGATTGGTGCCGAGCGCCGCGAGCCGCCGGTCGAGGTCCTCCGTGCTCGATGTGGAGATGCCGACCACGCCGACCATGGCCGCGATGCCGATGGCGATGCCGAGCGCGGACAGGAACACCCTGAGCGGCCTCGACCGCAGTCCGGATCCGCCGACGCGCAGGACGTCGGCGGGGCCGAGGCGGGCGGGTTTCGGGCGGGGGCGTGCGGCGGAGTCGGGCCGTGGCCGCGGCGGGCGCTGCGTGGTCAGGCTCATCGCGTGGCCTCCTCCAGGACCGCGGGCGCGGGGGTGCCGGTGTGTTCGCCGGTGTGCCCGCGCGCGGTGTCGTACTCGATGCCGCCGTCCTTGATGCGCACCTCTCGCGGGAGTGCGGCGGCGATGTCCCGGTCGTGGGTGATCACGACGACGGTGGTGCCGGCCCGGTGCAGTTCGTGGAGCAGGTCGAGCACCACGGCGCCGGAGCGTGAGTCGAGGGCGCCGGTGGGTTCGTCGGCGAGCAGCAGCGGTGGGTCGCCGAGTACCGCGCGGGCGATGGCCACGCGCTGTTTCTCGCCGCCGGAGAGCTGGTGCGGCTGGTGGTGCAGGCGGTGGCCCAACCCCACCCTGCGCAGGGCGCGTTCGGCGAGGCGGCGGCGCTCGGCGCGGGTGCGGCCGCTGTAGAGGAGCCCGTCGGAGACGGAGTCCAGTGCCGGTACGCCGGGGGCGAGGTGGAACTGCTGGAAGACGAACCCGATGGCCTGGGCGCGCAGCGCGGACAGTTCCCGGTCGGTGAGGCGGGCCACGTCGTGCCCGTCGATGCGGACGGTGCCGGCGGTGGGTCTGTCGAGGGTGCCCATGATGTTGAGCATCGTGGACTTGCCGGAGCCGGACGGGCCCACGACGGCGAGCAGTTCGCCGCGGTGGATCACCAGGTCGGCGTCCCTCAGGGCGCGGACGTCACCGTACGTCTTGGAGACTCCGGTGAGTTCGACCACCGGGCCCGCTGCGGTCGTCACTTGGGCACCCCCACGACCGTGCCGTCCTTGATGCCCTTGCCGGTGATCTCGACCATGCTGTCGGCGAACATGCCGACCTCGACGGGGGTGCGCCGTGGCGTGCCGTCGGGTCCGACGACGTCCACGGCGTAGCCGCCGCCCTGCCGGGCCACCAGGGCGTTGATGGGTACCACGAGGACGTTCTCGCGGGTCTCCGCCTTCAGGGAGACGTCGACGGCGGCGGCCTGGTAGCTGCCGAGCTTCTTCTGGTCGGCCACCTTCAACTCGACGGGCAGCGTGGCCTTGTCGGAGCCGCCGGATCCGCCGCCCCCCGAGCCGCCGCCGGACGCGTCGTCCTGGCCGGTGGTGGGGGTGCCGATCTCGGTGACCTCGGCCTGCACGGTACTGTCGTCGGGCAGGGTGACGGTGGCCTTGGTGCCCTTGTGGACCAGGTCCTCGTACTGCGCTTCGAGGTCGACGGAGACGACGCGTTCGGTGCCGGTCCAGGTCAGCACGGCCCCGCTGAGCGGTGCCCCGGGCATCGCCTTCACGTCCGCGACGCGCCGGGCGCCGTCGGCGATCACGGCGTCGCCCGGCCGTACGGTGCCGGTCTCCTCACGGCCGAGGTCGTCCTGCCATTCGCGTACGGCGTCGGCGGTGTCGGCGGTGTACTCGTCGTCGACGGTGAAGCCGGTGTAGCCGAGCGCGGCGAGGTTCTTCTCCAGCATCCGCACGTCGGCGCCCTCGGTGCCGTCCTGCATCTGCCGGTAGAGCGGGATCGAGCCGTACAGGAGCGGCACTTCCTGCTCCGCGACCCGGTAGACGGCGTCGCCCCGTTTGATCACGTCGCCGTCGGCGGGCACCCAGGTGACGACTCCGCCGCCGCCCTGCGGGCCGGACGGGGCCTGTACGGCCGTCACGTCGCCGTGGCCCAGGGTGCCGTCCACGGTCTCGCTGCGGGTGAGCGTGGTGCGCTTCACCTCGGTGGTGCCGGGCGGGGCGTCGGGCGCGCTCACGTCCGTGCCGGACCCGTCGCCGCCGAGGACCCCGGCGCTGGCGGCCCCGGCCGCGGCGACGACCGCGATCGCGAGCACGACCAGTCCCGCGGTGCGCAGGGGCCGACGCCGACGGGAGGCCGTCGGGGGCGCCGGGTCTTCGCCGTCCGTCCGCGCGGGCGCGGTTTCGGGTACGGCGGTGTCGAGCTCCGTCCCTGGGCGGGTGCCGGTGTCCGGGGCGGTCGTGGGCCCGGCCTCCAGGTCCCCGTTGCCGTTGCCGTTGCCGTTGCCGTTGCCCTTGGCCTTGGCCGACGGGGACACCTCGTCCGGTCGGCGCAGTTCCAGTGCCGCGGAGGGGTCCGGGGCGGCGCCGTTGCCCGCGGGGCTCGGCCGGGCGGTGACGTCGCCGGACGGGTGCGGCGCTTCGGGGTCGGCCTCGTGCTCCCGCTCGCGAGTCTCGTCGGGTGCGGTCACTGGCCACCGCCCGAGCCGGTGAGACCACCGCCGGGCCACTTGTCCTGGCAGGCCATCCTCGCCTTCTGGAACTCCTCGCCGCCGGGGTTGATGCCGCTGCCCCCGAAGTCGATGCTCATGTTGCCGCCGTTGATCTCGGGGTCGGGCAGCTTCGGCAGGCCGTTCTCCCGCATGCACTTCGCCCAGGCGGCGACCTTCGTGGAGTCGAGCGCCCCGCCGCCGCCACCGCCACCGCCGACCTGGCCCTGGGGCATCTTGTCGCGGCAGGCCTGCAACGCCTGCTGGAACTCGGCCGAGTTGGGGTCGATGCCGCTGTCCGGGCTGAGCGCGAGGCCGCCGCCGGGCTCCGGATCGGGGAACGCGGCCACGCCGTTGTCCCGCATGCACTTGGAGAAGGCCAGGGCCTGGTCCTGCGGACTGGTGGGTGAGGCCTCGGCGCCGGCGGGCGCCTTCGCCTCGTTCGACGACGAGCCGTCGTCGGAACAGCCGGTGAGGAACGCGCCGGTGAGCAGCGCGGACACCGCGAGCAGGGTGGAAGCGGTTCGCTTGTGAGTAGTGGACATGGGGCCAAGTACTACGCGGGCGGCGGTCACAGCGCGGACACAACAGACGCCTCGGATACAGGCTCCTTGCGCACCCGCGTACAGGACCGGGCCCTGCCCGAGGGACCGCCGCCCGCGTCGGGGGCGGCGGTCCGTGTCGTCGGTGGTGGTCCGTATCGTCGGTCGTGCTCCGGACGTCAGTGCCGCGTGCCGTCGGCCCGGTCCTCGGACAGTTCGCCCACCCCGGCGATGCCCCGCTCCAGCAGGTCCACCAGGGTGTGCCTGCTCTTGCCGCGGGTCTCCGGGCCCGGGCCGCCGACGCCGCCCTCCGGTTCGGCGAGGTCGTACAGGGCGGCCAGCACTCCGGCGAGTTCCTCCTGGAGCCGGGTGAGTACGTCGGCGACCGCCTGGGCGTTGGACTCCACGATGTCGCCCCACAACCGTGAGTCGCCGCGGGCGATGCGGGTCACGTCGCGCAGCCCCTGACCGGCGAGACGGGCCGCCGGTACCGGGCCGTCCCGCAGCCGTGCCGCCATCAGGCTGGCCAGCAGATGCGGGGCGTGGGAGGTGAGGGCGACCGCGTCGTCGTGTGCGCGGGCCCGCATCACCCGGGGTGTCCCGCCGCACAGCGCGATCAGCCCGAGGGCCCGGTCGAAGGCGTGTTTGGTGGTGAACCGGGTGGGGGTGAGCACCCAGGGGCGGTCCCGGAACAGCTCGGCGCGGGCCGCGAGGGGGCCGGACCGCTCACGGCCGGCCATGGGGTGGCCGCCGACGTAGGAGGAGGGATCGGGGGCGGTGGCGAGGATCTCGCGTTGCGGGCGTGCCTTGACGCTCGCCACGTCGGTGTAGCTCCGGGCGAGACCCCGGGCCTGCTCCCGCGCCAGCACCGGGGCGATCTGGCTGGGCGGCACCGCGAGGACCGCCAGGTCGACGGGGTGGGGCGGGGGTTCGGGCCGGCCGGCGCCGCGCTCGGCCGCGGCGTGCAGGGCGGACTCGTCCCGGTCGGAGAGGTAGACGGTCACCCGGTGCCCGCTCGCCGCGAGCGCCACGGAGGTGCCGATGAGGCCGGTGCCGACGACTGCCAGCGTGCGGATGGTCATGGCGCACCACTCGGGAGGGTCTCCCCCGCGCCCTCTCGCCCGGGCAGCCGCTCGCCGATCAGCGCGGCCAGCCGGTCCAGCCCCTCCTCGATCCGGTCGGGCGTCAACGTGCTGATGGACAGGCGCAGTTGCCGGTGCCCGGCGGTGGAGCCGTAGAAGTGGTGCATGGGCGTGAAGAGGACGCCGTGGCGGCGGGCCGCGTGGGCGAGGAGGTCGTCGTCGACGGTGAACGGGACGGTGACCACGACGAAGAAACCGCCGGTCGGCGCGTTCCAGGAGATGTCGGCGTGTCCGCCGAGGCGCCGGTCGAGGCCGTCGAGCACCTGGCGCAGATTGCGGGCGTAGACCTCCGTCTCGCGGCGGTTGGCGCGGGCCATGCTGCAGCCGTGGGTGAGCAGTTTGCCGCCGACGACCGCCTGGGCGATGGGGGCTGTGTTGACGGTGAGCATGCTCTTGATCTTCGACAGTTCGTCGGCGAAGAGCGTGCTGCCGCCGCCGGACGCCGCGGTGACCCGCTGCCCGGCCACCACGTAGCCGACGCGGGCGCCCGGCATGCCGGTCTTGGCGAACGACCCCAGGTAGACGACGCGTTGGTGCCGGTCGAGCGCCTTCAGGGTGGGGGGTCGCTCGGCGGCGCTGTTGAGTAACCCGTAGGCGTTGTCCTCCAGCAGCAACAGGTCCTCGGCGGCGGCGAGTTCGAGGAGCCGGTGCCGGTCGGTGAGCGGCATGCTCACGCCGACCGGGTTGGCGAAGTCGGGCGTGACGTAGCAGGCGCGGACGCGGTGGCCGGCGGCGCGCGCCCCGCGCAGCTGGTCGGCGAGGTCGTCGAGGTCGATGCCGTCCGGGCCGGTGCGCACGGGCTGGACGGGCAGGTCGGCGAGGAGCGCGGCTCCGGTCAGACCGACGTAGGTCGGGCTCGGCGCGAGCAGCAGGTCCCGGTCGCTCGCCCGCAGTGCGCGCAGGACGAGGAACATCGCCTCCTGGCAGCCGACGGTGACGACCACAGAGGCCGGGTCGGCCTCGATGCCCTCGTCCGCGGCGAGACTGCGGGCCACGAGGTCGGTGATGATCCCCTTGGTGTCGCCGTACTGGAAGAGCGTGCGGGCGACCTCCGGCTCGCTCATGCCGCGTTCGGTGCGCAGGTGGTGGCAGAAGGTCCGCAGGTATGCGTGGAGCAGGGACACGTCGTAGAAGCCCTCGTAGGGGCGGCCCGCCGCGAAGGAGATCGCGTCCGGGTAGGTGCCCGCGATCTCGTTGAGCAGGGTCATGGACTCCATGGACGTGTCGCCGAGCGAGGTGTGCAGGGTGGCCGCGGGCAACTCGGCCCGGATGATCTCGGAATTCAGGATTTCCATCACCTGGGTCCTTCATCGGGAAGGGCAGCGTCTTTTCTTGACAGCTGCGGTAATGCGCCGACCTCCGTACGATCGGGCCGCATCAGAAGTATTCGACCTCCCCGCCCGACGGTAAAGACGCACCCCGGAAGAGGAACTGCACAATCCGCGTGGCGTATTCGGGCGATGGTCCACGGCATTCGAATCCGTACCCATTCCGCGTGTGAGGACTCTCATGACGGAACTGACCGATCTCTCCATTGATTACGTCGAGTTATATGTCGACGACCTCGACCGGGCGGTGTCCGCCTGGGTGGACGGCTACGCGTTCACGGTCGTCGGCACCGGCTCCTTCGCCGAACACCGCGGCATCGCGCTGCGCCAGGGGCGTACGACGCTGGTGCTCACCGCGACGGACTCGGCGCGGCATCCCGCGTCCGCGTACGTCGCCACGCACGGCGACGGCGTCGCCGACATCGCCCTGCGCACCGCCGACGTGTCCGCGGCCTTCGCCCGGGCGGTGGCGGGCGGTGCGGAGCCGGTACGCCGGCCCACCCGGCACGAGGGCGACGGGCCGCGCGTCACGGCCGCCGTCTCGGGGTTCGGCGACGTGGTACACACGCTCGTGGAGCGGGCCCCCGGCGCCGGTCCGGGGCTGCCGGCCGGGTTCGTGCCGGTCCCGGGCGCGCGGGACACCTCCGGCGGCGCGGTGGGTCTCCTGGACGTCGACCACGTCGCGGTGTGCCTGGACGCGGGCGACCTCGACACGACGGCCCGGTTCTACCAACGGGCCCTTGGATTCCGGGAGATCTTCCAGGAGCGCATCGTCGTCGGCGCCCAGGCGATGGAGTCCAAGGTCGTGCAGAGCGCCGTGTCCGAGGCGGTCACCCTGACCCTCATCGAGCCCGACCCCGAGGCGCGGCCGGGGCAGATCGACGAGTTCCTGAAGAGCCATCACGGGCCGGGCGTCCAGCACCTGGCGTTCTCCAGCGACGACGCCGTCCGCTCGGTGCGGGAGCTGGCGGAGCGCGGCGTGACGTTCCTCAGCACTCCGGGGGCGTACTACGACCTGCTGGGCGAGCGGATCGGGCTGCAGGCGCACACCCTGGAGGACCTGCGGTCGACGAACCTGCTGGTCGACGAGGACCACGGCGGCCAGCTGTTCCAGATCTTCACCGCCTCCGCGCACCCGCGCCGCACCCTCTTCCACGAGGTCATCGAGCGCCGGGGGGCGCGGACGTTCGGCAGCTCCAACATCAAGGCCCTGTACGAGGCCGTGGAGCTGGAGCGGGCGGGGCGGCGTGCCGGGGACTGACCGGAGCGGGCCTGGCGGGGAGCCCGTTCCGGGGACGCCGGGCGCCCTCGAAACGCCGCCCGGGCCGCGGGAGTTGCGTGACCTGGACGACGTCGAGCGGGCCGCGGCTGCCGTGCTGCCCGGTGCGGTGTGGGACTTCGTCGCCGGCGGCAGTGGGCGCGAGCTGACGCTCGCGGCCAACCGCGCCGCCTTCGACCGGGTCTTCGTCACGCCCCGGGTGCTGCGGGACGTCTCCGGGTGCACGACGGACACGACGCTGCTCGGGCGGCCGGCGCGGCTGCCGGTGGTGGTCGCGCCGGTCGCCTACCAGCGTCTGGTGCATCCCGACGGTGAGCTGGCGACCGGCCGGGCCGCGCGGGACGCGGGTGTGCCGTTCACGGTCGCGACGCTGAGCAGTGTGCCCGTGGAGGAGGTGACGGCGGCCGGCGGGCGGGTGTGGTTCCAGCTGTACTGGCTGCGTGAGCGGGGGCGTTCCCTGGACCTGGCCCGCCGGGCCGAGGACGCGGGCTGTGAGGCGCTGGTGCTCACGGTGGACGTGCCGTGGATGGGGCGCCGCCTGCGCGACGTACGCAACCGGTTCGCGCTGCCCGGCCATGTGCGTGCCGCGCATCTGGACTTCGGCGCTTCGTCGGCGGCCCATCGCACCACCGGGGGCGGCTCGGCGGTGGCCGCGCACACCGCGGAGGCGTTCTCGCCGGGGCTGAGCTGGGCGGATGTGGAGGCGGTGCGGTCGGTGACACGGCTGCCGGTCGTCCTGAAGGGGATCCTCGCGCCGGAGGACGCGGTGCGGGCGGCCCGCCTCGGCGTCGACGCCGTGGTGGTGTCCAACCACGGAGGGCGCCAGCTCGACGGCGCGCTGCCCGCTGTCGAGGCGCTGCCCGCCGTGGCCGAGGCGGTCGGGACGGTCGGGGAGTCCTGCGAGGTGCTGGTGGACGGCGGGGTCCGCAGCGGCACGGACGTGCTCAAGGCGCTGGCCCTGGGCGCCTCGGGGGTGATGGTGGGGCGGCCGCCGGTGTGGGGGCTCGCGGCGGGCGGGCGGTCCGGGGTGCGGCGTGTACTGGACCTGCTGGCCGAGGAGTTGCGCGACGCGCTGGGGCTGGCCGGGTGTGCCTCGCCGGCCGGGGCGCGGGAGCTGCGGGCGGTGCGGCTGCCGTGAGCCGGCGCGTCGAGGGCGGTCAGTACATCATCCGCGGGTCGGTGTAGTGCTTGAACTCCAGGAGGTTGCCGGTCGGGTCCACCAGGACCAGGGTGCGGTGCTCCTCCACGGTTCCCGCGAACCGGGACCGCACCTCCTGGAAGACCGGCACCTTCCGCACCTCGACCAGGCGCAGCAGCGCGTCGAAGTCGGCGGTCGAGCGGAACGTCACCCCGAAGTGCCGGGGATACAGCCGCGGCCGGGCCGCGACGGGTTCGTGCGGTGAGTGATGGCAGACGAGTTGGTCGCCGAAGAAGTCGAATGTCACACGGTCGGCATAGCGGCGGGCGATCGGACAGCCGAGCAGCTGATTGTAGAAGCGTGCGGCGTCGTCCAGATCGTGGGCCGGGACGGCGATATGAAACGCGTCCCCGGAATTCCTCACGGCTGCACCCCGAATTCCCGGGCTACTTCGTCCCCCTCTTCATCATCGGCTTCATCGGATTCTTCGGCTTGTTCGGCTTGTTCGGCTTGTTCGGCGTCCAGCAGGGTGTCGGCGCGCAGACCGAGCCGTAATGTTTCGACGGCGATGATGTCGGTCAGGGCGATGTTGCCGAGATTGACGTCGCTGCCGACCCGTTTCACGAAATAGGTCTGGAGTTTCTTCGTGGGCGCCTCGAAGATGAGCAGTTCGGTGGGCAGCCCGGCGTCGAGCACGTCCTCGACGAGCCCGAACCTGAGCTCCCCGTCGGCCCGGCAGATGCCGCTGGTGCCGCTCTCGCGTGCCTCCAGGATCACCGAGCGTGCCCCCGCGTCCAGATCGCGCCGTATCCCGGCGATCCACTGGCTCGGCGCGAACAGTTCGGAGCGGTGCGGGTCCTTGAACCCCACCTCGGAGATCACCTCGAAGTCCGCGGCGAGCCGGCCGATGTAGCGGGCCTTGTCCCGTGGGGCGAGGTCGATGGTGCCGTCGGACACCTCCACGCGGTCGCAGCCGTGCTCCAGACACAGCCCGCGGTAGTCGTCGAACCGGCCGCGCAGCACGTACTTCTCGAAGAGGGTGCCGCCGAACATGTAGGAGATGCCGTGCTGCCGCAGCACCTCCGTCTTGTGCTTGATACCGGCGGTGACGAGCGCCGTGCCCCAGCCGAACTTGACCAGGTCGATGAAGTCTCCGGCGCTCTCCACGACGTCCTCGAACCAGCGGAGCGGTGCCCCGGAGTCGATGACCATCGTGCGCCCGCGGCTGCGGGGCTTGGGTTCGCGCACCGGCAGCTCCAGCGGACGGTGCGCGGTCGGCGGTATGGACGACCGTGGGGTGAAGGACTGCGGCATGATCGGCCAACTCCCTTGTGTGGTCCGGTACTTATCGGGATCGGGACTCCGCCGCGAGCAGGCTCTTGTGGACCTTGCCCAGAGCGGTGCGCGGCAGGGCCGGCACCACATGGATCTCCTGCGGCAGCTTGTACGGGGCGAGGTGGGCGGCGAGGAAGGAGACGAGGTCGGCGCGGTCGGGGTCGTCCGCCACGATCCACGCGGCGACGCGCTGTCCGAGCCGGTCGTCGGGCACGCCGAGCACGGCCGCCTCCATGACGGCGGGGTGGGCGAGGAGGGCGTCCTCGACCTCGCCCGCGCCGATCCGGTACCCGCCGCTCTTGATCAGGTCGGTGTCCTTGCGGCCGAGCAGCCTCAGCGATCCGTCCGGCAGCCACTCGCCGAGGTCTCCGGTGCCGAACCAGCCGTCGCCGTCGACCGCGGGACCGCGCCCGAGGTAGCCGGAGAACAGCCCGCTGCCCCGCACCTGGACCTCACCGCCCGAGCCCGCACCGTCGGCGGCGTCGCCGTGGTCCCCGGGGTCCCCATGGTCCCCGCGGTGCTCGTGGTCCCCGTCGACCAGCCGCACCTGCATCCCCGGCACCGGGCGCCCCACCGACCCGGCCCACCCGGCCGACTGTTCGGCGCGCACGTCCGCCGCACGCGGGGAGGCGATGGCGAGGGTCTCCGTCATGGCGTACCGGTTGAGGATGCGGTGGCCGGAGTGGCGCAGGACGCGCTCGGCGACCGCGCGCCGCAGCCGGTCCGCGCCGGACACCAGCAGCCGCGCCGGCCTCAGTTCCCGCAGGTCGGCGACGCCCAGGGACCCCCACAGGGCGGGCACGCCGAAGTAGACCGTGGCGTGCGGTACGGGGGTGAGGTAGCGGCCGGTGTGCACGAGCGGGGAGCCGATGCGCAGGGGGCCGAGGCCGCCGAAGACGAGGCCGTGGACGTGGGAGAGCGGCAGCGCGTGGGCGAGTACGTCGTCCGGCGTCCACTGCCACAGGTCGGCGAGGGCGTCGAGGCTCGCGGCGATCGCGCGGCGCGGGACGACGACGCCCTTGGGCGGTCCGGTGGAGCCGGAGGTGTACAGGATGAGCGCGGGGCTGTCGTCGGCGGGTGGTTCGGGTGGCGGTGCGGCACGGGCGGGGGCTTGCGGACAGGCTCTCAGGTCGGGTTCGTCCAGGACGAGGTCGACCGCGGCGTCGCGCAGGACGTGCTCGCGTTCGTGTGAGCCGGCCGCCGGGTGGAGCGGGACCGCGGTGGCCCCGGCCGTCAGGACGCCGGCGACGGCGACGACGGTGGCGACGCTCGGATGGGCCACGACCGCCACCCTGCGGGCGCCCGCCACGGACCGGGCCAGCGCGCCGACGGCGCCCGTCAGTTCGTCCCCTTCGAGGCGCTGCCCGGCCACGTCGACGCTGGCCCGGCCCTCCCGCAGCGCAGGCAGCAGTGCCGTGGTGCTCTCGCCCGCCCTGTCCTCCGCGCCTTCCGCACCTTCCGCATCTTCCGTACCTTCCGTACCTTCCGCGCCTTCCGCCCGCACGGCCGCGGCCTACTCGGCGGGGTCGGTGACCAGCGCCGCGACCGCCGCGACGAACTCACCGAGGGTCGGGTTCTCCCAGATGTCGCGGACGCCGCCCAGTTCCACCTGGTACGTCTGCTCGACCGTGGTCATCACGTGCAGGGCCGCCAGCGAGTGGCCGCCGAGTGCGAAGAAGTCGTCCGCGTCGGCCACTTCGGGGACTTGCAGGGCCTCGCACCACAGGGGCGCCACGACGTCCCGTACGGCCGTCAGGGTCGTCTCCTCGGTGCCGGTGGCTGCTTGCTCCATCACTGCTCCTCCAGGTCGTGGCCCGTTCGGCCGGGCTCGTGCAGGGTGATCGCGCCGGACGGGCAGCGGTCCGCCGCGGCCCGCACCGCGGGCACCAGGCCGGCCCGGGGTGCCGGGTCGACGAGCAGGACCCTGCCGTCCCGGTCCGACTGGTCGAAGACGGCGGGGAGATGGGCCAGGCACAGTCCGGAGGCCACGCACCGGTTGCGGTCGACCTCGACGCGCGGCCGTGCCGTCCGGGTTTCCGTCTCGTTCATGTCCCTCGTCTCCTCTCACCAGGTGACCGGCAGACGGTCCACGCCGTGGGCCAGTGCGTGCACCCGGAACGGGACCGTGGCCGCGGGCTCGGCGAGCCCGAGCCCCGGGAAGCGTCCGAACAGCGCCGGGTAGGCGACGCCGAGCAGCATGCGGGCCAGGGGCGCGCCCAGGCAGTGGTGGATGCCGTGGCCGAAGGTGACGTGGGCGGTGGGCTGCCGGGTGATGTCGAAGCGGTCGGGCTCGGACAGCAGGGCGGGGTCCCGGTTGGCCATCGGCAGGGAGCACAGGACGTACTCGCCCTCCTTGACGAGCTGTCCTCCGACGGTGACGTCCGTGCGGGCGATCCGTGGGGTCGGTGCGTGCGGCACCGCGAGATGGCGGAGCAGTTCGTCGACCGCGCCGTCCACCGCGCCGGGGTCGTCGCGGACGGCCGCGAGCTGGTCGGGGTGTTCGAGGAGCAGCAGGGTGCCGAGGCCGAGCATGCCGGAGAGGTTGTCGAGGCTCGCCAGCACCAGCAGGACGCATACGCCCCGCAGTTCCTTGTCGGTGACGTCGTCGCCGTGCTCGCGCACCAGCATGCCGAGGAAGCCGTCGTCCGGGTCGCGGCGCTGTCGTGCCACCATCGCGGCGACGTAGCGGGAGAGGAGTTCGCCGACCGTGGCCCGCCGTCCGCGTCCCTGGCCCGCGTTGAGGAAGCCGTGGCAGCGGCGCAGGAACTCGTCGCGGTCGTCGCGCGGCACCCCGATGAGTTCGCAGAGCACGGCGCCGGGCACGGGCAGCGCGAACGCCGGTACCAGGTCGGCGGGCGGGCCGGCCGCCGCGAGGGCGTCGAGGCGTTCGCCGACGATGGTGTCGATGCGCGGCCGGAGCCTGCGAATGCGGCGGAGGGTGAACTCCGGGGTGAGGATCTGCCGCAGCCGGGTGTGCTCGGGCGGGTCGTAGTCCATGAGCTGGCCCACCATCGGGTCCGGCCGGACGCCGGGGTCCCGGCCGGTCGCGTTCCTCGACCCGAAGCGGCGGCGGGTGGAGAAGCGCACATGGTCGCCGAGGACCTGACGGACCTCGGCGTATCCGGTGACCAGCCAGACCGACTTCCCGTCGGTGCCCGGCCCGACCTCGACCCGGGTGACGGGTCCGTCGGCGGCGAGGTCGCGCAGGGCGGCCGCCGGGGCGAACCGGTCGCGGCGGGCGTAGACGAGCTGGGGCTCGGCGGCGGCGTCGCGGTCGCCCGCCCGGGACGCGGCCGGTGTGTCCGCGCCGGGCGTGACTGCCTGGGACATGGCTCCTCCTACCAGGTGAGGGGCAGCGTTTCCACGCCGTACGGGGCCCCCGGCCGGAACTGGATCTCCTGCGCGGGGACGGCCAGTCGCAGTGCGGGGAAGCGGCGCAGTACCGCCGGATAGGCGCTGCGCAGTTCCATCCGGACCAGGGAGGCTCCGATGCAGTAGTGGATGCCGTGGCCGAGCGCCAGATGGGAGGTGGCGTCGCGGGTGATGTCGAGGCCGTCCGAGGCGCCCTCCGGTGTGCCCCGGTTGGCCGCGATCAGGGAGCAGGCCACCCGGTCACCGGCCTTGATCGTCTGGCCGCCGAGGGTCAGGTCCTCGCGGGCGGTGCGGGGTGTGGCGGTCGGGATGACCGAGAGGTAGCGGATGAGTTCCTCCACCGCTCGGTCGGTCAACTCCGGTTGCGTGCAGAGCAGTTGGAGCTGGTTCGGGTGCTCCAGGAGGGCGAGGATGCCGAGGCCGAGCATCGCCGCCACGTTCTCGACGCCCGAGCCCATGACGAACGCGCCGAGTCCGAGGAGCTCCTCGTCGCTGACCTCCGCGCCGTGCTCGCGCACCACCCTGCCGAGGAGGTCGTCGCCGGGCTCACGGCGTTTGCGTGCCACGAGCCGGCCCATGTACGCCAGATAGGCGCCGCCCGCGGTCACCTGGGTACGGCGGCCCCGGAACGCGGGGCGGCCCACCTTGAGCAGCCGCGCCAGCTCGGCCCGGTCGTCGCGCGGCACGCCGAACAGCTCGCACATCACCAGGCCCGGCACGGACCAGGCGACATGGCGCATGAAGTCGGCGGGCCGGCCGGCCTTCTCCAGGGAGTCCAGACAGTCCTCGACGATCCGGTCCACGGCGGGTTCGAGGCCCCGCATCCGCCGGACGGTGAACTCGGGTGCGAGCAGCTGCCGCAGGCGGGTGTGGTCCGGCGGGTCGTACTGCACGAGGTTGCCCACCTGCGCGGGACGCCCGCTGTCACCCGGCAATTGGGTGCTGAACCGTTCCGTGTCGCCGAGGACGGCGCGCACCTCGTCGTGGCCGGTGACCAGCCAGCCGGTGCCGGTCGACGGGTCGTCCGTGAGGTGGGTCCGGGTCAGCGGTGCCGTGGCGTTCAGCCGGGTGAGTTCGGGCAGGGGGTCGAGGCGGTCGCGCCGGTTGTGCATCGAGAGGTCGGTCGGCCGCGCCATCAGCGCATCCCCTCACTCGCCCGCGCCGTCGGCGGTGCGCGCCGCCCGGTCCGTCTCCTGCCAGAACATGCCGTCCGTGGACGGCACCAGGCCCCCGGGGAACAGGGGCGCCTCCGGTTCGGCGTCGGCGCCGAGCAGGGCGCGCATCTGGACCTGGCCGCCCTCCTGCATCACCTCGCGCACGACCGACGACTTCATCAGCGGCACCATGCTGTCGTCGGCGTCCCCGGCGAGGGTGCCGACCGCGTCGGCGAACTCCGCGGAGCCCTCTGCGAGCCGCTTGGCGACTACGTCGGCGTCGGTGAGGACCTGGTCGCCGGAGGAGACCCCGCCGATCAGTTCCACGAAGGACTGCAGCTCGGGCCGGTCGGTCCGGGTGACCTTCTTGGCCTGCCAGAAGTAGGAGTCCTCGTCGTGGTGCATCTCGTAGAAGGAGAGCAGGAACTCGTAGAAGACGCCGTACTCACGCCGGTAGCGGGCCTCGAACTCCCGCATCGCGCGGGGCTCGTCCACCAGTCCGGCCAGGACGCTGTTGATGGAGCGGGCCGCGAGGAGCGCGCTGTACGTCGCGAGGTGGACGCCGGAGGAGAAGACCGGGTCGACGAAGCAGGCGGCGTCGCCGACCAGCACCATGCCGGGCCGGGAGAACGTGGTGTGGTGGTACGAGTAGTCCTTGCGGACCCGCAGTTCGCCGTACGGTCCGCTCGTCACCCGTCGGGCGTCCGCGAGGTACTCGCCGATCAGGGGGCACTCGTCGACCAGCGCCATGAGCGCCTTGTGCCGGTCGCCCTGGATCTTGTCGGCCATCTCGCGCCGTACGACCGCGCCGACGCTGGTCAGGGTGTCGCTGAGCGGGATGTACCAGAACCAGCCGCTGGGGAACGCGACGGACAGGATGTTGCCGGAGTTGGGTTCGGGCAGCCGCTTGCCGCCCTCGAAGTAGCCGTACAGGGCGAGGCTGCGGAAGAACTCCGAGTACTCGCGTGTGCCGCCCACCCGCTGGTACACCCGGCTCCTGTTGCCGGAGGCGTCCACGACGAACGGGGCGAGGGCCCGGCGTTCGGCTCCGTCGGCGTCCGTGTACCGCACCCCGCGGACCCGCTCGTCGTCTGCGACGACGTCGGCCACGGCGCAGCCCTCACGGACGTCGGCGCCCACGCGGCGGGCGTTGTTCAGCAGGATCTCGTCGAAGCGGGAGCGCTCCACCTGGTAGGCGTAGGACGTCGGTCCGGACATGCGCGGGGAGACGGAGAAGGAGAACGTCCACGGCTCGGGGTTGGCGCCCCAGCGGAAGGTGCCGCCGCGCTTGCGCGGGAAGCCCGCCTTCGCCAGCTCGTCCGCGACCCCGGTCATCCGCAACACGCCGTGCACGGTGGACGGCAGCAGCGACTCGCCGATCTGGTGGCGGGGGAAGAACTCCTTCTCCAGGACGAGCACCCGGTGTCCCTGCATGGCCACCAGAGCGGCCAGGGTCGATCCGGCGGGGCCTCCGCCGACGACCACGACGTCGAATTCCTCGGATTCCGGCAACGTTCATCCCCCTTCAGGATTGTTCGCGTTCTCCCGCACCGGGGAATCACCCGTCCCGGCCGTGGAATTCCGACTTCGCGCACGAGCTGTTGTGCGAGTTCTTGTGTGAGTTCTTGTGCGAGTCTCGTAATGACGGTGTCCGACCGTCAAGCGTGTCCATTTCCCGACGAGCGATATCAGCGGTCCCGTCAGGAACGTGGTCACCAGTGCCATCAGCACGAGGATCGTGAAGAGTTCCCGGCCGATGATTCCGGCGTCCAGCGCGACGCCGAGGACGATCAGTTCCGTCAGTCCTCGGGTGTTCACCAGGGCGGCGACGAGCGCCGACTCCTGCCGTTCCATGCCGCTGATCCGTGCCGCGCCGTAGGCGGGCAGGAGCTTGCCGAGGACGGCCACGGCGAGGACGAGGACGAGCACTCCGGCGCCGTCGCCGTCGACGGAGCCGATGTCGAAGGACAGGCCCGTCGTCACGAAGAACAGCGGCAGCAGCAGCCCGGCGCTGTCCTCCATGGGCCTGAGCACGTCGGCGTCCGGGATACCGTCCCGGCGGGGCATGGCAATGCCGGCGAGCAGGCCGCCGAAGACGGCGTGCAGGCCGAGCTCCGCGGTGGCCCAGCCGCTGCCGAGGGCGAGCGCCAGGGCGACCGTGCGCTGGTTGGCCCGCAGCGCGCCGGAGCGTTCCAGCCACCGTGCCAGCAGCGGGCGTACGACGAGGAACAGTGCCGCCACGAACACCGCGCTCAGCAGCAGCGTCATCGGCCAGGCGGGCCCGGTCGCATGACCGGTGCCGACCAGCGCGACTGCCAGCAGCAGCCAGGCCGCCACGTCCATGAGCCCGGCCGCGGCGGTGGCCACGCTGCCCGCCGGGGTGCCCGCCAGTCCGCGTTCCCGGACGATGGCGGCGAGCACGGGCAGCGCGGTGACGGACAGGGCGACCGCCATGAACATCCAGAACGGCCGGCCCTCGGCGCCCTCCCCACCGTCCGGCCGCAGCGCGGCGAAGAGCCCCGGGAAGCCTCCCGCCAGCCCGGCCCCGATGCCAGCCGGGACCAGGAACGCGCACAGCGCCACCGTCGCCGAGGCCCTGCCGCCCCGGCGCAGCTGCCGCGGGTCCATCTCGTACCCCACGACGAACATGAAGAGCACGACGGCGACCTGCGAGAGCACCGTCAGGAACGGCAGCACCTCCGCCGGGAAGAGACGGCCCGTCAGGTCGCCGGGCAGCCGCCCGAGCAGCGTCGGCCCGAGCGCGATCCCGGCGACGATCTGCCCAATGACCTCGGGCTGGCCCAAGCGCCGGGCCAGCGAGCCGAGAAGCCGCGAGGCTACGACGATGACGGCGACGTCACCGATGGCGACGGCCGCGATGGACTCGGTGTCCATCCGCGCTCAGCGCATTTCCTCGACCAGGCTCTTGGGCCGCATGTCCGTCCAGTTCTCCTCGATGAAGGCGAGGCATTCCTGCCGGGTGGACTCGCCGTGCGCGACGGTCCACCCCTCGGGTATTTCCGCGAAATTCGGCCAGAGCGAGTATTGGCCCTCGTCGTTCACCAGGACGACGAATGTGCCGTTCTCATTGTCGAAGGGGTTGGTCATTTCCTCAGTCCTTCCGGAGTTCTTCCGTGTCGAGTTTTTCGGTGACGATGCGCATGATCTGCGCGAGGGAGGCGGGCTGGAGCATGTCGTAGTGGCTGACGGCGATCTCGTGGGACTCGATCCGGCCGCCGATGTGGGGCCGCCAGGCGGTGACCGCGTCCTGGGCGGGCAGTTCGGCGGGCCGGTCCTCGGTGGCGACGAAGAGCAGCAGGTCGCCGTCGAAGGTGCGCGGGGTGTGGTCGGGCGTGAAGCCGGCCATGTTCCGCAGCACCTTCTCCAGGTTGGCCAGGGACTGTTCGCTCAGCCCCGTGGAG
>JABFVM010000173.1 GCA_013362785.1 Streptomyces sp.
CCGGCAGTCGCCCGCACCCCCACGAGCCCGACAACCGGCTCCACCACTACGACGCGACGACCCGCACCCTCCACCTCTCCGGCCGCCTACGCCCCGGCCAGCGCGCCTTCCGGATGGCGACCCAGCTGGCCCTCCTCGAATACGGCGACGACCTGGACCGCCGGGCCGCCGAGGACTTCGAGCCCGGCTCGCCCGCCCACGCCCTGGCCCGGATCGGCGTCGCCCACTACTTCGCCGCCGCGCTGATCCTGCCGTACACCGCCTTCCACACGGCGGCCGAGGAGGTGCGGTACGACATCGAGCGGCTCACCGACCGCTACGGCCTCGGCTACGAGACCGTCTGCCACCGCCTGAGCACCCTCCAACGGCCGCGGCTGCGCGGGGTGCCCTTCTCGTTCGTCCGGGTGGACCGGGCCGGGAACATGTCCAAGCGGCAGTCGGCGAGCGGGTTCCACTTCTCCCGGGCGGGCGGTACGTGCCCGCTGTGGAACGTCTACGAGGCGTTCGCCGCGCCGGGTCGGATCCATGTCCAGATCGCCGAAATGCCGGACGGCCAGCGGTACTTGTGGGCCGCCCGCGTGGTCACCCGGCACCGCGGCGGCTGGGGTGAGCCGGGGCGGACGTACGCCATCGGGCTGGGCTGCGAGATCCGGCATGCCCATCGGCTCGTCTACTCCGACGGACTCGACCTCGCCAACACCGCCGCGGCCACCCCGATCGGTATGGGCTGCCGCGTCTGCGAGCGCCTCGACTGCCCGCAGCGGGCGGCGCCGCCGCTCGGGCGTCGGCTGCGGATCGACCAGAACAGCAGCACGTTCGTGCCCTACCCGGTGGAGCACGACGGACCCGGCTGATCAGAGGCCGGGAACGACCGGCCTCTTCAGCGGTCCTTGTCCCCTTCAGTGCTCCTTGTCGGCGGAGGCGTCGCCGTGGACGAGACCGGGGTCGACCACCTCCGGGCGTGCCGCCCAGTAGGCGGGGGCCGTCAGACGCCACACGACCATGAGGACGACACCGGCGAGGGTGATGCCGATGCCGATGACCAGCGGTGGGCCGAGCCCGAACCAGGAGACGCCGCTGTAGGAGTTCGCGGGATCGGACATGTCGGAGACCGACTCCACCAGCAGCCAGGCCAGCAGTCCGGCGCCCACCAGGGGGCCGAGGCCGATGAGGACGAAGTGGTGCAGGCTCTCGGTGAGATGACGGCGGTAGTAGACCGCGCAGGCGACGCCCGTGAGCGCGTAGTAGAACGCGATCAGCAGGGACAGCGCGGTGAGCGAGTCGAAGAGGGCGTTCTCGCTGATCTGCCGGACGGCGACGTACCAGGCGATGGCGATGCCGGCCACCCACCAGGTGCTCACGTCGGGGGTGCGGAACTGTGGGTGGATGTGGGCGAAGTGCGTCGGCAGGGCATGGCGGCGGGCCATGGACAGCGCCGTACGGGAGGCGGGGATGATCGTCGTCTGTGTCGACGCCAGCCCGGACGTCGAGACCGCGAGCAGGACGACCCAGTCCCAGGCGCCCATCGCCTCGTCGGCGAGCAGGGCGAAGACGAACTCCTCCTCCTCGGCGTTCTCGGCCAGGTACGCAGGCCCGGCATAGGCCACGACCGCGTAGGCGACCGACACATAGGTGACCAGCAGGATCACCGTCGACCACACGGCCGCCCTGCCGGGAGCGGTGGCGGAGTTCTCGACCTCCTCGGTGAGGTTGACCGCCGACTCCCAGCCCCAGTAGATGAACACGCCCAGCAGCAGACCCGCCGTCAGCTCGGCGCCACCGGCGCCGAACGGGTCCAGCCAGCTGAGGGCCGGATCGGCGGAGTCGAGGGTGCCGGTGTCGGCGTAGACCCGGTAGAGCGCCACCACGGCGAAGGCGAGCAGACAGACGACCTGGGCCAGGATGAGGATGTTCTGCACCCTGGCCGACACCTCCGTGCCGATGACGCACACCGCGGTCATCACCAGGATGAGCAGCACCGTGAGCAGTTCGCGCACGAACTCGTTGTCGACCCAGCCGTCCAGGCCGAAGGCCAGCAGGGCGAACGTCACCGCGACGTCCGCCAGCGACCCGATGACCAGGACGCCGGTCATCGTGATGGCCCATCCGCCCATCCAACCGGCCCACGGGCCCATCGCCCGGGTGACCCATGAGAAGGTCGTCCCGCAGTCCTGGTCCACCCTGTTGAGGTAGTAGAACGCCGATGCGATCAGCAGCATCGGGACGAACGCGGCGAGCATGACGCCGGGGGCGTAGACACCGACGAGGGCCACCACCGGGCCGATGGCCGCGGCCAGCGAGTACGCGGGCGACGTCGCGTTGAGGCCGATGACGAGCGCGTCGACGAAACCGATCGCACCGGCCTTCAGCCCTTCGGGCGGCCGGGTGTCCATGGTGCCGTCGGCCATGCTCCCTCGCTTCGGTCGTGGGTGACCTCATCAAACAGGGAGCCGTGGCGTCTGCCGGGTCTTTGCCGTCCGGTCGCGGGGTCTGTCACCCATGTGCACACACCCGGCCGGACGGCCGACCGGCCCGCGGCACACCGGCTTCCCGGGAAAGGGGCGTTCGCCCGCTTCATGGCGTGCTCCCCCGGTGGCGCGTAACGTGACGGAGCATGAAGATCCTCATCAGCGCGGACATGGAGGGCGCCACCGGCGTGACCTGGCCGGACGACGTGATGCCGGGCGCCCCGCAGTGGGAACGGTGCCGCTCGCTGTTCACCTCGGACGTCAACGCCGCCGTGCTCGGCTTCTTCGACGGCGGCGCCGACGACGTGCTCATCAACGAGGCGCACTCGACCATGCGCAATCTGCTGCTCGAACAACTCGACGAGCGGGCGCAGATGCTGACCGGCCGGCACAAGGCGCTGTCCATGGTCGAGGGCGTGCAGCACGGCGACGTGGACGGCATCGCCTTCGTCGGCTACCACGGGGGCGCCGGCATGGAGGGCGTCCTCGCCCACACCTACCTCGCCAACTCCATCACCGGGGTGTGGCTGAACGACGTACGGGCGAGCGAGGGTCTGCTGAACGCGCGGGTCGTCGCCGAGTACGGCGTGCCCGTCGTCCTCGTCACCGGGGACGACGTGGCCTGCGAGGACGCGCTCGGGTACGCGCCCGAGGCGCTGAAGGTCGCCGTCAAGGACCATGTCTCGCGCTACGCCGCCGTGTGCCGTACGCCGGCCAGGACCGCCGCCGACATCCGGGCGGCGGCCAAGGAGGCGGCCGCGCTGGCGGTCCGTCAGCAGCCGGTGAGCGGCGGCCCGTTCACCGTCGCGGTCGAGTTCGACGCCGAGCACCTCGCGATGGCCGCGACCGTCGTCCCGGGCGTCGAACGTATCGGCGAGCGAAAGGTGGCGTACACCAGCGAGCGGATGTACGAGGGAATCCGTACCTTCAAGGCGGTCACCACGATCGTCTCGGCCGCGGTGGAGGAGCAGTATGGCTGACGAGCAGGCACTGGAGGAGGTCGTGACCTTCACGTCCGACCTCATCCGCATCGACACGACCAACCGGGGCGGCGGCGACTGCCAGGAGCGCCCCGCCGCCGAGTACGCCGCCGCGCTGCTGGCCGGGGCGGGCCTGGAGCCCACCCTGCTGGAGCGCACCAAGGGCCGGACCAACGTCGTCGCCCGTATCGAGGGAACCGACCCGTCGGCGGACGCGCTGCTGGTGCACGGTCATCTGGACGTGGTGCCCGCACAGGCCGGCGAGTGGAGTGTGCACCCCTTCTCCGGGGAGGTCCGCGACGGGGTCGTGTGGGGCCGGGGCGCGGTCGACATGAAGAACATGGACGCGATGATCCTGGCCGTCGTCCGGGCCTGGGCCCGCGCGGGCGTACGGCCCCGGCGCGACATCGTGATCGCGTTCACCGCGGACGAGGAGGCCAGCGCCGAGGACGGCTCCGGATTCCTCGCCGACCGGCACGCCGGGCTGTTCGAGGGCTGCACCGAGGGCATCGGCGAGTCGGGCGCGTTCACCGTCCACGACGGCGGCGGGCGGCAGATCTACCCGCTCGCGGCGGGGGAGCGCGGCACCGGCTGGCTCAGGCTCACGGCCCGCGGGCGCGCCGCGCACGGCTCCCAGCCCAACCGGGAGAACGCGGTGACCCGCCTCGCCGCCGCCGTCACCCGCATCGGCGCCCACGAGTGGCCGATCCGACTGACCCCGACGGTCCGCGCCGCCCTCACCGAACTCGCCGCGCTGTACGGCCTGCACGCCGACCTGGACGACGTCGACGGCCTGCTGGAGAAGCTCGGCCCGGTGGCCAGGCTCGTGGAGGCGACCGTCCGCAACAGCGCCAACCCGACCATGCTGGAGGCCGGCTACAAGGTCAATGTGATCCCGGGGGAGGCCGTGGCCTACGTCGACGGCCGGTATCTGCCTGGTGTCGAGGACGAGTTCCGCGCGACCATCGATGAGCTCACCGGGCCCGACGTGGCGTGGGAGTTCCACCACCGCGAGGTGGCGCTCCAGTCGCCGGTGGACTCGCCGACGTACGCCCGGATGCGTGCCGCCGTCGAGGAGTTCGCGCCCGAGGGCCACGTGGTGCCGTACTGCATGCCCGGCGGTACGGACGCCAAGCAGTTCTCGCGGCTCGGCATCACCGGATACGGCTTCTCCCCGCTCCGGCTGCCGGAGGGCTACGACTACGGGGCCATGTTCCACGGCGTCGACGAGCGGGTGCCGGTCGAGGCACTGCACTTCGGCGTCCGGGTGCTCGACCGCTTTCTGCGCACGGCCTAGCCGAGTTGGGGGAGACAGTGCGGACGCTGGCGTACGGTTCCTGGCCCTCGCCCATCGACGCGGCCCTCGCCGCGGCGCACGAGGGGCACCCCGAGTACGTGGGCTTCGTCGGCGACGAGGCCTGGTGGACCGAGCCGCGGCCCGCCGAGGGCGGGCGGCGCACCCTGGTGCGGCGCCGCGCCGACGGCACGGAGGTCTCCGTGCTGCCCGCGCCGTGGAACGTGCGCAGCCGGGTCGTCGAGTACGGCGGGCAGCCCTGGGCGGGAGCGATGGTCGACGGCCGGTGGCTGGTCGTCTTCGTCCACTTCGCCGACCAGCGGCTCTACCGGTACGAGGAGGGCGGCGAGCCTCGTCCGATCACACCTGTGTCGTCGGTGGGCGGCGGACTGCGTTGGGTGGAGCCGCAGTTGCGACTCGAACACGGTGAAGTGTGGTGCGTGCTGGAGGAGTTCACGGGGGAGGGTCCGACCGATGTGCGGCGCGTCCCGGCCGCCGTCCCGCTGGACGGCTCGGCGGCCGAGGACCGCGATGCCGTACGCGAACTCACCGACGCCCGGCACCGGTTCGTCACCGTCCCCCGTATCTCCCCCGACGGACGGCGGGCGGCGTGGCTCGCCTGGGATCACCCGCGGATGCCGTGGGACGGGACGGAACTGCTGGTCGCCGATGTCGGCGCCGACGGCACACTGGGCCGGCCGCACACCGTCGCCGGTGGACCGGAGGAGTCCGTCGCCCAGGTCGACTGGTCGACGGACAACCGTCTGTTGTACACGACCGACCGTACGGGCTGGTGGAACCTGTACCGCGACGGCGAACCGCTCTGCCTCCGCGAGGAGGAGTTCGGCGGCCCGCTGTGGAAGCTCGGCCTGCGCTGGTTCGCCCCGCTGGACAGCGGGTTGATCGCGGTCGTGCACGGCCGAGGGTCTGCGGTCCTGGGAATCCTGGACCCAGAATCCGGCGAGATCGTCGACGCCGCCGGCCCCTGGACCGAGTTCGCGCCCACGCTCGCGGTTAGCGGCGAACGGGTCGTGTCCGTCGGCGCCAGTCCGCGCAGCGCCTACGAGGTGGTCGAGCTGGACACCCGGACCGGCCGGTCCCGGGTGATCGGAGCCGCGCACGACGACGCCGTGGACCCGGCCTACTACCCCGAACCGCTGATCCGCACCTTCACCGGCCCCGCCGGGGACGAGATCCACGCCCACCTCTACCCGCCCCACAACCCTGGCTGCGTGGCCCCCGGCGGCACACCGCCGCCGTATGTCGTCTGGGCACACGGCGGCCCCACCGACCGGGCGCCCCTGGTGCTCGACCTGGCCATCGCCTACTTCACGTCCCGCGGCATCGGGGTCGCCGAGGTCAACTACGGCGGTTCCAGCGGGTACGGCAGGGAGTACCGCAACCGGCTGCGCGAGCAGTGGGGTGTCGTCGACGTCGAGGACTGCGCGGCCGTCGCGCTCGCCCTCGCCGACGAGGGCACCGCCGACCGCGACCGGCTCGCCGTCCGGGGCGGCAGCGCGGGCGGCTGGACCGCGGCCGCGTCGCTCACCACGACGGACGTCTACGCCTGCGGCACCATCCTCTACCCGATCCTCGACCTCGCCGGCTGGGGCACGGGCGAGACCCACGACTTCGAGTCCCGGTACCTGGAGTCGCTGGTCGGCC
>JABFVM010000251.1 GCA_013362785.1 Streptomyces sp.
GACGACCGCGTCGGCGACCTGCTTCATCTGCAGGTGGCCGCCCTCGCCGTCGTGCTGTCGGCTGAGCACGTCCAGCAGCGAGTACTCGCGCACGCTCAGGTCGTGCCCGGTCTGCAGAGCGCGCTCGATGTGCGCCTCGATCCTCCCGTGCAGCAGGGAGAGTGCGCACCAGCCCTGGGCGAGGGCGGTGAGTGCGGGGTCCGTCGCTGTCATGGCATCCATCTCCTCAGTCCCGGAGCGGCTGAAGTCAGGGTAGGGCAGGGTCGCAATAGTCTGCGCTTGCAAGTATGACGCGTCTGCAAGTATTGTCTTCGAATGTAAAGCGCTCCTGCAATCTTCTGGAAGGTGTCACCCTCCATGCCTCTCGCGCTTCTGGCCCTCGCGATCGGGGCCTTCGGAATCGGAACGACCGAGTTCGTGATCATGGGCCTGCTGCCCGAGGTCGCGGGCGATTTCGGCGTCTCCATCCCCACCGCCGGGCTGCTGGTGACCGGCTACGCGCTCGGCGTGGTCCTCGGCGCACCCCTGATGACCGTGCTCGGCACCAAGGTGTCCCGCAAGCGGATGCTGATGCTGCTGATGGGACTCTTCATCGTCGGCAACCTGCTGTCCGCCCTCGCCCCCACCTTCGCCGCCATGCTGATCGGCCGCGTCGTCGCCTCACTCGCTCACGGTGCCTTCTTCGGTATCGGCTCGGTCGTGGCGGCCGACCTGGTCGCCCCGGACAAGAAGGCCGGAGCCATCGCGATGATGTTCACCGGGCTGACCGTCGCCAATGTCGTCGGCGTCCCGCTGGGCACGTTCGTCGGGCAGTCCGCCGGCTGGCGCGTCACCTTCGGCATCGTCGCCGCCCTCGGCGTCGTCGGCCTGGTCGGCATCGCCAAGCTCGTCCCCGACATGCCCAAGGCTGAGGGCGTACGCCTGCGCCATGAGCTGGCCGCGTTCAAGAACGCCCAGGTCCTGCTCGCCATGGCGATGACGGTCCTCGGCTTCGGCGGCGTCTTCGCGGCCATCACCTACATCGCGCCGATGATGACCCATGTCGCCGGCTTCGCCGACGGCTCGGTGACCTGGCTGCTGGTCCTCTTCGGGCTCGGCATGGTCGGCGGCAACCTGATCGGCGGCAAGTACGCCGACCGCGCGCTGATGCCCATGCTGTACGTCTCCCTGGGCGCCCTCGCCGTCGTGCTGGCGCTCTTCACGTTCACCGCGCACAACAAGCTGCTCGCGGCCATCACCATCGCGCTGATCGGCGCGCTGGGCTTCGCCACGGTCCCTCCGCTGCAGAAGCGGGTCCTCGACCAGGCACACGGCGCCCCGACACTGGCCTCGGCCGTGAACATCGGCGCCTTCAACCTGGGCAACGCCCTCTCGGCCTGGCTCGGCGGCCTCGTCATCGCGGCCGGCTTCGGCTACACGTCCCCCAACTGGGTCGGCGCCGCCCTCGCCGCGGCCGCACTGCTGCTCGCGTTCCTGTCGGCCGCACTGGAGCGCCGCGACGGAGCAGCCCCCGGCACTGTCGTCACGGGCACAGCGTCCGTTGAGCAGCGAGCCGCCGTACATCACTGAGCCAACCGGGGTGCGGGGTCAGGGCCGCCCCCAGCACATCCCGCTCCGTGCCAGCCCCTCTCAGCCACTCACCGATCCACCTCGGCACCACACCGCAAGGAGAGCCCCCCTCATGAGCACCACCAACGCCGTCGCCCCGCTGACCACCCAGGACGCCGACGTCCTCGTCGCAGCCGCCCATCGGGCCGCCGAGGCCGCCGGAGTGACCGTCAGTGTCACGGTCCTGGATGCCGGAGGCCATCTGCTCGCCTTCCGACGTGACGACCGCGCCGTCCTGATCGCCGGGGAGACAAGCACCCGCAAGGCGTACACGGCACTCCAGCTCGGCGCCCCCACCGCCGAGCTCGTCGACGCCGTACAGCCCGGTGGCCTCTTCCACACCCTGCCCACAGCGCTCGATCGCCCGCTGCTCTTCATCGCCGGGGGCGTGCCGATCCATCGGGACGGTCGGCTGATCGGGGCGATCGGGGTCGGCGGCGGGGCGCCCGAGCAGGATCACCGGTTCGCGACGGCCGCGATCGAGGCTCTCGTCTGACGGCACCGCCGTATCGATGTCGAAACGCCGGTTCCCAAAGGGGGACCGGCGTTTCCCATGGGTGTCGCGACCCGTGGCTGACGGCCTCAGCCGGCCGCCACCGTCAGCGGAGCGAAACGCCGGGTCCAGTCGCCGGGCAGTTCCGAGATGCCGTACGTCATGACCGCGTTGAAGGCGACGGAGGCCAGGCCGCGCTCCTTCGCCCAGGCGAGAAGCTCCTCATGGCGCACGTCGATGTCGGTGCGCAACGGGCGGTCGGTGTGGGCGGCGAGGGAGGTGATGAGGGCCTTCGCGGTCTCCGTGTCACGGGCGATCAGCGGGCCCACGACCTGCGTATTCATGTTGGGCCAGGCACCCGCGTATCCGATGATCCTGCCATTCTCCTCGGCGACGCGCAGCTGGTCGGTGAAAGCGGGCAACCGCGTGATGATGTGCGTGCGGTCGGCGCCGAACACCTCCTCGTCCAGCCGGAGGATCGCGGTGAGGTCCTCGGCGGTGGCTGCCCGCGTGGCGACCTCGGGCGTCGACGCGCCGGGCCTGAAGTGCCCGCTCAACATCTCCGCCCGGCCGGTGGCCTTGAAGCCGAGTTCCTCGTAGAGCGGTCGTCCCTTCGGCGTCGCGTGCAGTGTCAGCGGGGTCGTCCCCATCGCGGAGATGACGTGATGCATCAGCCGGCGTCCGATCCCTCGGCGGGCATGCCGCTCGGCCACCAGAACCATGCCGATGGCCCCGAGGTCGGGTCGGTCCAGAGGCCCGTAGGTCGTGACAACGCAGGCGCTGACGAGGCCGCCGTCGGGGTCGTCGATGCCGTAGCCCTTCCCGGCTGTCAGGAGGAATCCCCACTTGTGTTCCTCGCGGGGCCAACCCCGGTCTTCGGACAAGTCGGCGCAGGCGGTGAGGTCGCGAAGCGTCAGACGGCGGATGGGCAGAGCGGCGAGGGAAGGTGTCGGCACGCAGGTCAGGCTGTCTGACGACTGCCCTGGTCGTCCAGCTGTTTCCGGGGAGACGTACGAGCTTTTGGCCATGTCATGGCCGACCGCACAGCGGGCTGGCTGACGCCGGGTGTTTCACGTGAAACATGGACGAACGGCGGGCGTCCGTCAGGAGAGCGTCCATCGGCGGCCGCCAAGGGAGTTCGGTGAACGTTCGCCGAGACAAGTGGCATTCGCGGAATTCCCTCCCATCGCCGCCCCGGCCGAGTTGTTCCCGATCTCCGCCGAGGGGAGCGACAGTGCCTCGCATTAGCCTCATGCCTCATGGCGAGACTTCATCTCTTCGACCTCGACGGCACGCTCCTGCACGGAACATCCGCCCCTGTGGAGATATCACGGCAACTCGGGCTGGAAGCGGAGACCGTGGCGCTCGACCGGGAGATCTCGGCGGGGTTGATCGGGCCTCCGGAGTATGCGACGCGGGTGCACGCACTCTGGGCGGATCTCACCGAGGACCACGTGGCGACCGCATTTGCTGGTGCTCCTTGGCTGGCCCGGATCCGTGACGTCTGGGAGGAGATCAGGGGACAGGGCGACTATTGCGCCGTCGTCTCGCTGTCGCCCTCCTTCTTCGTGGAGCGGCTGACGGCATGGGGCGCGCATGCGGCGTACGGTTCCCGCTTTCCAGCCGTGCCGTTCACGGAGCCCGTCGATCCGGCGGGAGTGCTCAGTGCCGCGGCCAAGGTCCGTATCGCCGACCGGCTCTGCGACGAGTTCGGGATGACCCGGGCCGACTGTGTTGCCTATGGCGACTCACTGTCGGACAAGGACCTGTTCGGTGCCGTTCCGGTTTCCGTCGCGGTCAACGCGGACCGTCATCTGGCCGGACTCGCGACCCACTCTTATATGGGGATGGATCTGTGGGAAGCCTATGAATTGGTGCGCAGCAGTCGGTAATTGAAGGAATTGCCCGTTCGCCTCCTCGACCAATTCGTGAGAGAGGCAGGGGGGACTTGTGATCGGGGCGTCGGCCGGTAGGGTCGACTCCGGTTCGTGTCCGAGCTGTGATGCAGGCTCCTGGCGTGGAGCGAACGCAAGGCAACGCAGCCTAACGGGACGGAGAGATCGAAGACCCGCATTCTCGGGTATGGGGCCGGGGCGCCCATGCGCGGTGGGATGCTGCGGGGAGAGTACTGCGGCCAATGTCACACTCTCGCCTTACTTGTCCGTACTGGGTGCGAATGCGGGTTGAATGTGGCCTCCTTGGCCACGGCAGCGAACGGGAAAAGCAAGCCACGCGGGGGAAGCAGGCACCTTCCGACTGAGGAAGTGCGCAGACCGACCGAAAGATGTTCGAGGCGAGGCACACCATGGACGCTCCGACCACCACGTCGGCCGACAACGGCACTTCCGGCGGCGGGGGCGGCTGGTTCACCCCGCGCAAGAAGCCGGCGACCACCACTCAGGGCACCGAACAGGAGACGGCCGAGGGCCGTCGCCTGGCCGCGATGCGCCCGGTCGGCAGAACGGCGACGGGTACCGGCACGGCCGCGTCGTTCCAGGACGACAGCACACAGACCGCCACGACGGACGGCCCGCCAGAGGCGAACCTCGCGGACGACGGCTCAAGCCTCGGCGGCATATCGCATCCCGCCGCCCACCCCGCCCCGGAACCAGGCGCACCGACCGCGATACCGACTCCCGCTCCGCCTGCCCCGAGTCACACGACGCCTCCGCCGGCTCCCGCCCCGCCCGCCACGAGTCACAGCGCTCCACCCCCGGCTCCAGCCACGCCCGCCCCAGGCCAAATGGCCCCACCGCCGGCCCCCGCCCCGCCCCCTCCAAGCCACGTGCCGCCCCCCTCGGCCCCCACCCCCGCTCCAGCCCAAGAGCTTCCCGCCTTCGCCCGGATACCAAGCCAGGAGCCCCTGGCCACGGCCCAGGCCACCACCGCGCGCCCCTCGATGTCAGGCCTCGCCTCGATGCCCCCGCCGTCCCCCCAACTGAGCGTTCCGGCCCAGCGCCCCGCCCCGGCCCAGCCCGCCTCCCCGGACGCCATGCTGATCCGCCGGACGATGGCCGAGGTCGGCCCCGTGGCCGACAAGGTCACCTCGTACTTCTACGCGCTGCTCTTCGTACGCCACCCCGACCTGCGCTCCCTGTTCCCGGCCGCGATGGACACCCAGCGCGACCGGCTGCTCAAGGCCCTGCTCACCGCAGCCGAGCACATCGACAACAAGCCCGTCCTCGTCGAGTACCTGCAGAACCTCGGCCGCGGCCACCGCAAGTACGGCACCCGGGCCGAGCACTACCCGGCCGTCGGTGAATGCCTCATCGGCTCGCTGAGCAAGTACGCTGCCGGCGTCTGGGACGGGGAGATGGAAGCCGCCTGGGTCCGGGCGTACACGACGATCTCGCAGGTCATGATCGACGCTGCAGCGGCGGACGAACTGCGAGCCCCCGCCTGGTGGTACGCGGAGGTCGTGTCGCACGATCTCAGGACCTCGGACATCGCGGTCCTCACCGTCCGCCCCGACCAGCCCTACCCCTTCCTCGCCGGGCAGTACACGAGCCTGGAGACGCCCTGGTGGCCCAGGATCTGGCGGCACTACTCCTTCGCCTCCGCGCCCCGCTCCGACGGCCTGCTGACGTTCCATGTGAAGGCCGTGCCCGCGGGCTGGGTCTCCAACGCGCTGGTGCACCGCGCCCGGCCGGGGGACATCGTCCGGCTCGGCCCGCCGGCCGGTTCGATGACCGTGGACCACACCACGGACAGCGGTCTGCTCTGCCTGGGCGGAGGCACCGGCATAGCGCCCATCAAGGCACTGGTCGAGGACGTCGCCGAGCACGGCGAACGGCGGCCGGTCGAGGTCTTCTACGGCGCCCGCACCAACCAGGACCTGTACGACATCGACACGATGCTCAGGCTCCAGCAGTCCCACCCGTGGCTGGAGGTCCGCCCCGTGGTGGACCGGCACGGACTGCTCCAGCTTCCGCACGCCATACGGGAGTTCGGTCCCTGGAACGAGTACGACGTCTATGTCTCCGGACCGCCCGGCATGATCCGCAGCGGTGTGGACGCGCTGAGGGACATCGGCATCCCGACCGATCGCATACGCCATGACTCGGTGGAGGAACTCGTCGCCACCGGGAGCTGACGAGCCGCTGCCACAGTCGCCGGCGCCCGGCGGTATCAACCCAGGTCGGGGGCGTGCATCGCGCGGACGCCCTCGATGTTCCCGTCCAGGTAGTGCCGTAGCGACAGCGGTACGAGATGGACGGAGGCGATCCCGACCCGGGTGAACGGCACCCGCACGATCTCGTACTCGCCGATGGGCTCGTCCACCTCGGGCCCGTGCCGCAAGGACGGGTCCATCGACTCCAGTCTGCAGACGAAGAAGTGCTGCACCTTCACCCCGGTCGCCCCACCGTCCTCGCCGATGTGCTCGACGGTGTCGACGAAGCAGGGCACCACATCGATGATCTTGGCACCGAGCTCCTCGTACACCTCACGGTGCAGGGCGTCGACGACAGTCGTGTCCGTCGGCTCGACCCCGCCACCGGGTGTGAGCCAGTAGGGATCCATGCCGGGCTTGGTGCGCTTGATCAGGATCAGGTCGTCGCCGTCCAGCAGAACGGCGCGGGCGGTGCGCTTGACCACGGGTCGGACGGTCATGGGAGAAATGTGGCCCGGCTGGTTCCACGTGAAACATCGCGAAACGTCACCGGTCGAGCTCACGGCGTGACGGCCACGAAATCCCTGCTCAAGCCCAGTGGGAACCGCGGTTCACGGCAGGTGGAAATCGCAGCTCAGGCCCAGTCCGAAGCCGCCCGCAACAGCCACTCGTGGGCCCGCGCGATGTGCGACATCGCCAGCGTGCCGGTGCGGACCACCAGGAAGTACGTGCGCAGGGGCGGCACCGGCGGTTCGTGCAGGGCGACGACGTGGCCGCGCTCCAGCGCGGTCGAGCACAGATAGCGGGGCAATACCGCAAGGCCGGCCCCCGCGGTCGTACAGGCGAGGACCGCGCGCAGGTCGGGGGCGATCACGGTGCCGGGAGCTGCGGGACGGGAGTCGTAGACCGAAGCCCAGTAACGGGAGACGAAGGGCAGGGACTCGTGCACCTCGACCACCGGGATGTCCTCCAGCGCGTGCGCGCCCTTGCTGCGCAGCACGCCCGCGCCGATTCCGTCGGCCCAACGAGGAGCGGCGATCAGGACGTGCTCCTCGTCGCAGAGCGGAGTCGCGGTGAGCAGAGCGCCGCGCGGACGGGCCGTACTGATGGCCAGATCATGATGCCCGGCGGCCAGTCCTTCGAGGATCTCCTCGGCGTTGCCGAAGGATGCGCGCAAGGCGAAGCCCTGTCCGTCCTCGCTGGTCAGCGCGGTGAGCGCGGGCAGCGCCCGCTCGGCGGTGAACTCAGGCGGGCCGGCGAGGTGCAGGGACCGTAAGGAGGACTCGTCGTCGAGGCCGGTCTCGGCGATCTCCACCAGGGCGTCGAGGTGCGGGGCCGCCTTGTGGGCGAGTTCGTCGCCGATGGTCGTCGGTGTCACCCCGCGGGCCTGCCGCAGAAACAGGGGGCGGCCCAACTGGCGTTCCAGCGTGCGGATCTGTGATGTCACGGCCGGTTGTGACAGTCCGAGCAGCGCGGCGGCGCGGGTGAAGGAGCCGGCCCGGTGCACGGTCACAAAGGTGCGCAACAAGGCCAGATCCATGCGACCTCCTCCCTGTCCCCGCCCTTCTCCCCGGCCCCGGGGCAGGGCCCAACTATAAATAAGTCGATAGGTCGCTGTCGCTACTGTGATTGGACACTGACAGAGAGTCAACTAGCCTTGTTCGCGCGGTTCTTCGCGCGCAGAACCGAGGGCGGTCCGAGCCACGAGGGGGGAGGCTCGGACCGTCCGTTCTACGTAGCCGGACACCGGCGGACGCGGGGGCACCCCGGGTCAGTGCCCCGATTGGTCCAGTGCATGCAGCACATCCGCCACCAGGTCCTCGGGATCCTCCGCACCGACCGACATACGGACGAAACCATCCGGTACGGCGTCGCCGCCCCAGCGTCCGCGCCGTTCGGCCGTGGACCGCACCCCGCCGAAGCTGGTCGCGTCGTCGACGAACTTCAGGGCGTCCAGGAAACGCTCGGCACGCGCGCGCGTGGGCAGCGTGAAGGAGACCACGCAGCCGTAGCGCCGCATCTGCCGCGAGGCGATCGGGTGCGAGGCGTCGCCGGGCAGCCCCGGATAGCGCACCCCGAGCTCCTCCGGCCAGTCCCGCAGCGCCTCGGCGACCGCCAGTGCATTGGCGTTCTGCCGCTCCACACGCAGCTGGAGCGTGGCGAGGGAACGGTGCGCGAGCCAGGCCTCCATCGGCCCCGGAATCGCCCCGACGATCTTGCGCCAGCGCCGTACGGCGGTCATGGTCTCGGCGTCGCGGCCGGTGACGTATCCCAGCAGCAGGTCGCCGTGTCCGGTCAGCTGCTTGGTGCCGCTGGCCACCGAGAAGTCGGCACCGAGCTCCAGCGGACGCTGCCCGAGCGGCGTCGCGAGCGTGTTGTCGACGGCGACGAGGGCGCCACGCGCGTGTGCCTCCGAGACCAGCCGTCGGACGTCGCACACGTCGAGACCGGGGTTGGACGGCGTCTCGATCCACAGCAGCTGCGCGCCGTCCAGGACGCCGAGCTGGGCGTCCCCGCCGGTCGGCGCCGTTCGCACCTCGATGCCGTACGCCTCCAGCTGCCCGCGCACCAGGGGCAGCGCCTGATAGCCGTCGCTGGGCAGGACGACCGCGTCCCCGGCGCGCAGCTGGGAGAAGAGCACCGACGAGATGGCGGCCATGCCCGACGCGAAGACCAGCGTCTCGACGCCGTCCTCCCCCGGGGCCTCCAACTCGCCGATGGCGCGCTCCAGGTGGGTCCAGGTCGGGTTGTCGTCGCGGCCGTACGTGTACGGCCCCGTGGGCTCGCCGGGCAGGTGGTAGTGGGCGGCGAACACCGGGCCCGGCAGAGTGGGCTCGTACTTGGCCGGCTCCGGCAGCCCGGCCCGCACCGCGCGCGTGCCGTCTCCGCCGCCGTACGGCAGCCCCTGCGCCCGTGTGTCGCTCATGCCGCCCGTCCCTCCACCTGCTCGCGAACCGCCGCGAGCAGGTCCGTGCTTGCCGCCTCCACCATCTCCAGGCACTCCTCGAAGCCGTCCCGGCCGCCGTAGTACGGGTCCGGCACGTCCAGGTCGTCGCCGGCAGCGGAGTCGTAGGAACGCAGCAGGCGCACCTTCGCCGCGTCCTGCGGTGAGGGCGCGAGGCGGCGCAGGGCCTTGAGGTGGCCGGCGTCGAGCGCGATGACGAGGTCGAGGCGGGCGAACCAGGACTGCTGGAACTGCCGGGCCGCGTGGTCGCTGTCGTAGCCGTGCTCTTCGAGGACGGAGACGGTGCGCGGGTCGGCCGGGTCGCCCTCGTGCCAGCCGCCCGTGCCGGCGCTGTCGACCTCGACGAGTCCGCCGAGCCCGGCCTCTTCGACACGGGCGCGGAAGACGGACTCGGCCATCGGGGAGCGGCAGATGTTGCCGGTGCAGACGAAGCACACGCGGTAGGTCATCGGGCGATCAGTCCCCGTCGGGCAGGGCGAGGTTGAGCGCCCAGGAGACGATCGAGACGATCAGGCCGCCGAGTACGGCCGTCCAGAAGCCCTCGACATGGAAGCTCAGGTCGAACTTGTCGGCGAACCACGAGGTCAGCAGCAGCATCAGCGCGTTGACGACCAGGGTGAACAGGCCGAGCGTCAGGATGAGCAGCGGCAGGCTCAGGAGGTTGACTATCGGCTTCACCAGGAAGTTCACCACGCCGAAGATCAGCGCGACGAGGACCAGGGTGCCGATCTTCTTGCCCGTGCTGTCACCGGTGAGGGTGATCTTGTCGAGCAGCCAGACGGCGACCGCCAGGGCGCCCGCGTTGGCGATCGTCTTGACTACGAAATTCTTCATGTGTCTGATCGTGGCAGACGAAATCGGCCATGAGCACGGGGATGAGGGCGGACGACAGCGATGAAGGCATTCCGGCTGGATGAACTGGAGGCGGAGCGCGCCGCCAACGAGGGCGCCTACCTGCAGTTTCTGCGGGAGCGGAATATGTCGGTCGGTCTGTACGCGCTCAACGCCGGCGAGCACGATCCACAGAAGCCGCACAACCAGGACGAGGTCTACTTCGTTGTGAGCGGCCGCGCCCAGATCACCGTCGGCATGGAGACCACACATGTGGCGCGGGGCAGCGTGGTGTACGTGCCGGCCGGGGTCGCCCACAAGTTCCACCACATCAGCGAGGACCTGAGGGTGCTCGTGGTGTTCTCTCCGCCTGAGAGCTGACCCTCGGTCTCGGGGTTCCCTAGGGGATCGATCAGGGGAGGACAAGGGCTGCGAGGCCCCCGCCGGGGCACCTGCCCGCCCTAGCATCGAGTGCAGGGAATCAGCAGATTCGCAGAATCAGGACCCGGCTCAGGACGGGCGGAGAGGTAAGGACGAGGGCGATGCGTGAGATCTTCGCAGGACTGCCGTGGTGGGTGAAGTGGATCGCGGTGCCGGTCATCGCTCTGGTCGTGTTCGGCGGGCTGATAGCCAGCGTCGTCGGGTTCGTCATCGGACTGCTCTTCAAGGTGCTGGTGTTCGTGGCCCTGGTTGGTGGACTGATCTACGTCGTACGGAAGTTCACGTCGAGCTCCACCTCGCGCAGCGACTGGTGAGGGCCGTGAGGGCCGTGGGAACCGGGAGGCGGTAACAGGAATCACCGGTTCCCTCGGGCGGGGGAAGTTTCCCGAGCAGGGCATCAGCGCGCGGTGACGGACGAATAGAGTCCGGAATTCGACGCGGGGGACGACCCCGCGAGCGGCGTGCACCCCTCCCGTGTCTCCCAGCACGGGCTCCCCCCTCGCGCTTCGGGAGTAACCCTTGGCCACGGTTGACACCGCACCCTCACAACCCCACGCACCCCTACGACGACTGCCGTCCTCCGTACCCCAGGTACCGCGACAGGCGTCCCCGACACCCCCACCGACACCTCCCGAGCAGCCGCACTCAGCGACGCTCATCGGATCCGTCCAGCGCGCGATGCGCCTGCTGGAATGCGTCGCCGAGCACGAGTACGGCGCTCCCGCCAAGCAACTCGCCCGCGAGACCGGCCTGGCGCTGCCCACCGCGTATCACCTGTTGCGCACCCTGGTGCACGAGGGCTATCTGCGCCGCGACAAAGGGCTGTTCTTCCTCGGTGATGCCGCTGTGCGGCTGAGCAGCAGCGGAGCCCAGCAGAAACGTCGCAGCACGGTCGCCGACGCGCTCGCCCAGTGCCGGGACGCCATCGGCGTCCCCGTGTACTACGCCCTCTACCGCGACGGCGAGATCGAGGTCATGTGCGTCTCCGACAGCCCGGGCACTCCGGCGGTCGAGGAGTGGGCCGACTTCCGTGAGACGGGCCACGCGCACGCCATCGGCCAGTGCCTGCTGTCCCAGCTGGACGAGGACGCCCGCCGGGACCACCTCGACCGCCATCCCGTGCAGGCCATCACCCCGTACACGGTGCGCGACAGCCGCACCCTGCTGCGCCGCCTGGAACGGATCCGGCGGATGGAGACGGTCACCGAGCACCAGGAGTACGCGCTGGGCACGGTGTGTGCGGCGATCCCGATCACCGTGGGCACCACGGCCGCGACGATGGCCATTTCCCTGCCTGTCCACCAGGCCGACCGGCTGCTGTCGGCGGCGCGGCAACTGCAGGACGAGGTAGGGCGGCTCCTGGGGTCACTCTCGATCTCTATCAGTATGTGAAAACTCACTCCTTGTGATCTCTCGTGTACGTTCAGCAAGATTCCACCAGTGTCGGGTTCCGTTCCCGGCCAGTCGAAGGCAAACGACGGGGTAGGCGATGCGCGAGTCCGTACAGGCAGAGGTCATGATGAGCTTTCTCGTCTCGGAGGAGCTTTCCTTCCGCATCCCGGTGGAGCTGCGCTACGAGACCTGTGATCCCTATGCCGTACGTCTGACCTTCCATCTGCCCGGCGATGCTCCGGTGACCTGGGCATTCGGCCGCGAGCTGCTGGTCGACGGGGTGGGTCGGCCGTGCGGGGAGGGGGATGTACGGGTCTCCCCGGCAGGTTCCGAGACACTGGGTGACGTTCTGATCCGCCTTCAGGTCGGCGCCGACCAGGCGCTGTTCCGCTCCTCGGTGGCGCCGCTCGTGGCCTTCCTGGACCGCACCGACAAGCTGGTGCCGCTCGGGCAGGAGGGCGCGCTCGCCGACTTCGACGCCCACCTCGACGAGGCCCTGGACCGCATCCTGGCCGAGGAGCAGAGCGCCGGCTGAAGCGTCGCACCGGTGCGGGTGGCGGTGGCGTAACGCTTCAGCGGCGCACAAGGGGCGCGTGGGAGCGCTTCCTCAACGCCGGATGTGCTTCGCGCTCCGCCGGATGGGCGGGACCGATTGCGCGGGCTCAGCGGCTGCAGGTGCCGCTGACCCGCCTTCGTCACCGCTTCCGTCGGCGCCCTCGCCCGCCGCGCCCGGTGGCCGGCTGGGAGCCCGCCGGGACGGGCTGAGAGCCCGCCAGGGCTGACTGGGAGCCCGTCCGCGCCGGCGTCTTCTCCGGCCGGTCGGCCGAGACCACCAGGGCCGCGAGGGCCGTGGTGACCGGCACCGAGGCGACCAGGCCGATGGAGCCGACCAGCGTGCGCACGATCTCCTCGGCCACCAGCTCACTGTTGGCGACCGTGCCGACGCCGCTCTGCGCGATCGAGAAGAGCAGCAGCAACGGCAGCGCGGCGCCCGCGTAGGCGAGGACGAGCGTGTTGACCACGGACGCGATGTGGTCGCGGCCGATCCGGATGGCCGCACGGTACAGCCCGCGCCAGCCCATCGTCGGGTTGGCCTCGTGCAACTCCCAGACCGCGGAGGTCTGGGTGACCGTCACATCGTCGAGGACACCGAGCGAACCGATGATGACGCCGGCCAGCAGCAGACCGCTCATGTCGATCGACGGGTACAGCCCGTGGATCAGCCCCGTGTTGTCGTCCGTGTTGCCGGTGAGCGCGGCCCAGTCGATGAACCCCGAGCCCAGGAGGCCGATCAGCAGCAGCGAGAGCAGCGTGCCGAGCACCGCCACGGATGTACGGGCCGACAGGCCGTGGCACATGTAGAGGGCGATCAGCATGATGGCGCTCGCCCCGACCACCGCCACCACCAGCGGGTTCGAGCCCTGGAGGATCGCCGGCAGGATGAAGAAGGTCAGCACCATGAAGCTGATGGCCAGCGCGACCAGCGCCATGACGCCGCGCATCCGGCCCACCACCACGACGGCGAGCGCGAAGATGCCGGCGAGCAGCATCATCGGGAACTCACGGTTCACGTCGGTGACCGAGTACTGCAGGTCCTTGGGCGCGGAGGGCTCGTAGGCGACCACGACCTCCTGGCCCTCGTGCAGTTGCCGTGACTGGTCGGGCTGCACGATCTCGGTGAACGTACGGCCCTTGTCCTTGCCCGTGTCGACGCGAATCGTCGCCTTCTTGCAGGTGCCCTTCTCCTGCTGCGCGGCGGAGGAACCCTCGGCGGTGGAGGTGTCACCGGTCGGCGGCACTCCCGAGGCGCCCACCTCCTTGCAGCTCAGCTCGACCACCTTGGTGACCGTGGCCTGCTGGGTCTGCCGGTCGAAGCCGACCCCCGTGCGCTCGTGCGGCGGGGCACCGCCCGGCCACAGCACCGCGAGCCCCACGACCACCGCTGCCGCGAACGGAATCAGGATCGCCGCGATGACCTTGCGCAGATGCCGGGAGACGGGCGTCGCAGGACCGTGGGCGTGACTGTGCGAGTGCCCATGCCCATGACCACGATCGTCCCCGCCGCCGCCAGCGCCCCCGCTGCCACCGCCGCCACCGCGCGAGCCGTCGTATCCGGCCCCGTGCCCATGACCAGCACCGGAATCATGCCCGCGCTCGTCGTCCGGGCCGGGCCCGCGCCCTGGTGAGCCGCTGTACTCCGGACCGTGCTCATGCCGGCCGCCGGCCCTGGGACCGTGCTCGTGCCAGTCGCCGGCCCCGGTCATGTGATCGCCAGGCGTCTGATCGCCGGCCAACTGACCTTCGTGACCGCCGCCCGCAGAACCTTGGCCGTATCCGCCGTCGTATCTCGCTCCGGCGACTCCTGAACCCCGGCCGTCTGTACGGTCGTTGCCCCGCATGGGGCCGTTTCCGGCGCCGGATCCACGGGGCCGCTCGGGCGGTGGGTACGGAGGTTCATGCGTCGAGGTCACCGCCCGATCATCGCAAGAACGACCGGGGCCCTCTGTTCACCGCGCCCGAATTGACGCTAGCGTGGTGCCACCTTTGTACACGCGGGAGCTCGGAGCACCGGGCTGAGAGGGCGCTGACCTCCGTCCCAGCGATGTTTCACATGAAACATCACTCACCACGAGTGATGTTTCACACGAAACGTCGGCAGACGGATACGGCTGCGTCGACCGCCGAACCTGTTACCGGGTAATGCCGGCGTAGGGAGTAGGTCTCATGACCATCAAGGACGCGCGCACGCCTGCCTCCAGCCAGGACGAACAGCCCATTCAGGGCGAAACGTCCCCGGAGGCCGGGAAGTCCATCGGCTGGCACAAGGCGTATGTCGAGGGTTCGCGCCCCGACCTGCGGGTGCCGGTCCGCCAGGTGCACCTCACCAACGGGCAGTCGGTCACGCTGTACGACACGTCGGGCCCGTACACCGATCCACTGACCGATACCGACGTCCGCAGGGGACTGCCCCCGCTACGGGAGAACTGGATCATCGCCCGCGGTGACACCGAGGAGTACGCGGGTCGTCCCGCTCGTCCCGAGGACGACGGGATCAAGCACACCTCGCCGCGCGGTGGCCTGCGCAACCTCGACGCCGTCTTCCCGGGACGGCCGCGCCAGCCTCGTCGCAGCCGCGACGGCAAGGCGGTCACGCAGCTCGCCTACGCGCGGCTCGGCGAGATCACGCCCGAGATGGAGTACGTGGCCATCCGGGAGAACGTCTCCCCCGAAGTGGTCCGCGACGAGATCGCCGCGGGCCGGGCGGTGCTGCCCGCCAACGTCAACCACCCGGAGATCGAGCCGATGATCATCGGCAAGCGGTTCCTGGTGAAGGTCAACGCCAACATCGGCAACTCCGCGGTCACCTCCTCCATCGAGGAGGAGGTCGAGAAGATGACCTGGGCGACCCGCTGGGGCGCCGACACGGTCATGGACCTGTCGACCGGCCGCAACATCCACACCACCCGCGAGTGGGTGCTGCGCAACTCCCCCGTGCCGATCGGCACGGTGCCGCTCTATCAGGCGCTGGAGAAGGTCGACGGCCGCGCCGAGGAGCTGACCTGGGAGATCTACAAGGACACGGTCATCGAGCAGGCCGAGCAGGGCGTGGACTACATGACGGTCCACGCGGGTGTGCGCCTGCCGTATGTGCCGCTCACCGCCAACCGCAAGACCGGCATCGTCTCGCGCGGCGGCTCGATCATGGCCGCGTGGTGCCTGGCGCACCACAGGGAGTCGTTCCTGTACGAGAACTTCGAGGAATTCTGCGAGATCCTCGCGGCGTACGACGTCACGTACTCGCTGGGCGACGGCCTCAGGCCGGGCTCGATCGCGGACGCCAACGACGAGGCGCAGTTCGCGGAACTGCGTACTCTCGGGGAACTCAACCGGATCGCGAAGCGTTTCAATGTTCAGACCATGATCGAGGGCCCGGGACATGTCCCGATGCACAAGATCAAGGAGAACATCGACCTTCAGCAGGAGATCTGCGATGAAGCTCCGTTCTATACGCTCGGCCCGCTGACCACGGACGTCGCGCCGGCGTACGACCACATCACCTCCGGCATCGGTGCCGCGATGATCGCCTGGTGGGGCACGGCCATGCTCTGCTACGTGACGCCCAAGGAGCACCTGGGCCTGCCCAACCGTGACGACGTCAAGACGGGCGTGATCACCTACAAGATCGCCGCCCATGCGGCCGACCTCGCCAAGGGACACCCCGGTGCGCAGGAGTGGGACGACGCGCTGTCCGACGCCCGCTTCGAGTTCCGGTGGGAGGACCAGTTCAACCTGGCTCTCGACCCGGACACGGCACGGGAGTTCCACGACGAGACACTGCCGGCCGAGCCCGCCAAGACGGCCCACTTCTGCTCCATGTGCGGGCCGAAGTTCTGCTCGATGAAGATCTCCCAGGACATCCGTCGCCAACACGGCGGGTCCCAGGGCGAGATCGAGGAGGGCATGGCTCAGAAGTCGAAGGAGTTCGCGGCGGCGGGCAACCGGGTGTACCTGCCGATCGCGGACTGACGTCGACGTCCTGACCCGGGGCGCAATGCCCCGGCGTCGGGCATGCTGCCCGGCTGTGGGGTGAGCTGTCCCGTTGCGCGGCGGGCTGGTCCGTTGCCGGACCTGCTGCCAGACGTTCGGCTTGCGCCTCCCCGAGGAGGTTTCCCCGGGGTTCCGTCGAGGCGGAGGGTCCCCTGGTGGGGGCTCTCCTACGGCGGGGGCGCAAGCCGAGGGGCTACTCCGGCTGGTGGTCCGGCCCTCCGAAGTCCGGGCTCGTGTAGTCCGGGCTGGAGAAGCTCGGTCGCGGGCCGGAGGTGGGTCCGTCGCCCGGGCTGCTGAAACCCGGGCGGTCGTATCCGAGTGCCGGGATGCGGCCGGCCGGCGTCGACGGTGGCATGCGGTGCAGGGCCGATGCCGTGCCGGGGTCGGCGAGTGCCTCCCGCAGGAAGGGCAGGATGCCGCGCTCCAGCAGGGCCTCGCGCCAGGCTTCCCTGGCCCGGGACACCTCCTCGCTCAGTTCGCCGTACGGTCCGCTGACGAACGCGGGCCGGTTGCGCAGGGCGGTGAGCAGAAGTCCGACGGCGGCGACCAGGATCGCGGCCGCTGCGACGGCGCCGAAGACCCATCCGGTGGTGAGCATCGTCTGGGCGAACGCCGGCTCGGGGTCGAGCATCCTCAGGATGTAACCGACGAGCAGGAAGATCGCCGCTGCGGTGCCGGCGAGGACAGGGGCCAGGACGGCGACCACGGCGATGACGCCGGGGCCGGCGGTCTCGGCGACCTCTCCCATGGTGGCTGCGAGCCCCATCGCGCCCGTGCCCGACTCGCTGGAGCCGGACTCGCTGGTGGACGACGGGGTGGACGGCGCCGGCTGGCGCAGTTCCTCGCGGACCTTCACATAGTGCTGGTACTCGGTCGCCGCGGCCGCCGTGATGAGTGCGGTGGCGTTGAGCGCCATGGTGCGCAGCTGTTCGGGGTTGAGCCGCTGTCCGACAGCGGTCAGTTCCGGGCGGTGTGGTGCGGAGCGCAGCGCCTCGTCGAGGATCCGCTCGTAATCCTGGCGGTCCTCGCTGAGCAGGTGCTGCGGAACGCTGTTCATGTGCATCCCCCGATGCTCCGTAGGGCTTGGGGCTCGCATGGCAACGAGCCGTCGGGCAGAAACGGAGGGGAGCCTGCTACGGATAAGCCGATGGTAGAGCGGTGACGGCACACGGTGACAGGGGGTTTGCCAAAATTGGGCCCTGGCCTGCGCCGTCCTCCGTCGCTGTGAGATGGAGGGACGTCTGCCCGGTGAACGTTCAGATATCCAGGGGGAGTTGCTGGACCAGCAGCTTTCCGGCCATGGTCACACCGCCGTCCATCGCGATGGCGAGGCCTTCGGCGTAGACGTGCGGTCCCTCGATCAGGGGCCCGGTGCTGTCCTCGGTCTCCTCGGAGCCGACCTCGCCCAGCAGGTACGGAATAGGGCTGTGGCCGTGAACGATGCGGGTGCCGCCGTACGTATCGAGCAGGGAACGCACATGGTCGGCGCCGCCCTCGTCGCGGAAGGAGAAGCGCCTGGTGAACTTGCGGAAGAGATCCCAGACTTCGTCGGCGTCGTTGCGGGTGAGCGTCTCGCGGACGGTGTCGTTGACCGCCTCGATCGAGTCGCCGTAGTCGAGATAGGCGGTGGTGTCCGAGTGCACGAGCAGATGCCCGTCGACCTCTTCCATGGCGTCCAGCCGCGCCATCCACTGCATGTGGTGGTCCTGGAGGCGGTCCATGTCGGTCTTCTGGCCGCCGTTGAGCAGCCAGGCCGCCTGGAAGGTGGCGGTGCCCGCGCCGGAGTTGACGGGGGTGTCGCCGAACCGCTTGGCACCGATCAGCAGCAGCTCGTGGTTGCCCATGAGGGCCTTGCAGTAGCCGCCTGCCGCAGCGGCCTCCGCGGACAGCCGCATCACGAGGTCGATGACGCCGATGCCGTCCGGGCCGCGGTCGGTGAAGTCGCCGAGGAACCACAGCCGGGCGGTGCCCGCGCACCAGTTCCCCGCCGAGTCGATCAGGCCCTTCTCCTGGAGGGCGGCCACCAACTCGTCGAGATAACCGTGCACGTCGCCGACCACGAACAGTGGGCCGGGAGCCTCCGTCGACTGCGGGACCGGCACGGCGGCGGGGTCGACATGCACCTGAACCGTGTCACCGCGGTTGATGACGGGCAGGTCGCGCTCCGTCGGCGTGTACCCCTCCGGATACGTCTCGGCGAGGGGCGGTGCGACCGGCGGGGCGACCTCGCCCGGGAGCATGCTGTGGGCGTACGGACCGGTCTCGTGGACGTACGCGGGCACCCGGAAGTCGCGCAACGTCGCCGTCCGCTCCACCTCGGGTCCCTGACCGGCCCCCTGAGTCATCAGACCCCTCCACCATCGCGCCGCAGCTGCACCGCATCGGACTGCCTGGTCGCAGCGGCCCGTGGGTGTCGTGGGCCCATCATAGGAATGCCGATCGCGCCATGTGATGACCCAGGGGTGGTGAATCGGAGCAGGACTCCTGTTCACCGCGGCTTTCGCCCCGATTGAGCCGGGCTTAGGCCCTCCGACGACCGTGCTCGTCGTCGCCCCTCGACCTGATTTCGACGCTCCCGGAGCTGCTCCCGGCCTTCCGCCGACCTGCCGCTGCCGTCTCCCCCGACCTGCTTCTAACGGTCCTCGGGCGACCGGGGTGGGCTGACTGTCGTACGCGGCGGTCGTCGCTGGGACGAGGTACGCACGATCAGCTCGGTCGGTATCACCTGCTGCACCGGCTGGTCCGACTCCAGTCCCTCGATCGCGTCGATGAGGAGTTGGACCACGGCCGTGCCGATACGGCGCGGCTTCAGGGAGAGCGTGGTGACGGGCGGCTCGGTGTTGGCGTACACGGTGGATTCGCTGCAGCAGACCAGAAGCAGGTCGTCCGGTACGCGCATGCCGTAACGGCGGGCGGCGGCGAGCAGGTCGGTGCCGTTCGGGTCGAACAGGCCGTAGACGGCGTCGGGGCGGTCGGGGCGGGCGAGCAGCCGGTCGGCGGCGACGGCGCCGGCGCAGGGGTCGTGCGCCGGGTAGGCCTCGTAGACAGGATCCTGGCCGACCCGCTCGCACCAGCGCAGATAGGCGGTGGTCGACAGATGGGTGTACGTGTCCGTCGTGGTGCCCGTCAGCAGACCGATCCGGCGGGCGCCCGCGTCGGCCAGATGGTCGAGGATGCCGAGTACGGCGGCCTCGTGGTCGTTGTCGACCCAGGCGGTGACCGGGAGCGAACCGGCCGGGCGGCCGTCGGAGACGACCGGCAGACCCTGTCTGACCAGCTCGCTGACGACCGGGTCGTGGTCGGACGGGTCGATGACGACGGTGCCGTCGAGGGCGACGTTCGACCAGACGTCGTGGCGCGAGGTCGCGGGGAGGATCACGAGGGCGTAGCCGCGGGCGAGTGCGGCCGACGTGGCCGCGCGGGCCATCTCGGCGAAGTACGCGAACTCGGTGAAGGTGAAAGGTTCATCCCCGTACGTCGTCACGGTCAGGCCGATCAGGCCCGATTTGCCGGTACGGAGCGTGCGGGCGGCGGCCGAGGGCCGGTAGCCCAGCCGGTCGGCGACTTCTCGGACATGGCGTCGGGTGGCGTCGGGGAGCCTGCCCTTGCCGTTGAGGGCGTCGGAGACGGTAGTGATGGAGACTCCGGCAGCGGCGGCCACATCTCTGATCCCCGCCCGTCCGGGCCGACTGCCTCGGCGTGAGGTTTCCGCGCGGCTCACCTGGTGCTTCCCTGCTGCTGTCATGGCGAGCCGATAGTAGGGCTCATGCGGTGGGGTAGTGCGGACGCATATGCACCCGTTGACAGGCACGTTTCTGCAAGGTCATCAGGCATCAACTCCCTTGGAAACAAAGGAAGTTGAACGATCCAATGGTAAGACCTGACTTGTCGGCACGCATGGGCCTGCCAAGTGCGCGATGTTTCGAAGAGGTCTCAACTCACCTTCACGAGGGATGCGCGCTACGGCGCGAGCCACCGGCGCGTAGATATATGTGTGGCGCGCCCCTCGATTCGTACGCCTTCGTGCGGTGATGCCCCTGATGCAGGTGTGACGGAAGAGGTCTGCGGTCGAGGGCGCCGCACCTGTACGCATCGGCGCGGAATCCTCATAAGGTGAGAAGTATTGGAGCCGGCGGTGACGATGGGCCGCCGGTGGTCGCGAGGAGGACTGCGGTGAGCGAGACGAGCCCCAAGCTGCGCGCCGAGCTGGAGGGGATCCCCACCTACAAGCCGGGCAAGCCCGCCGCGGCCGGTGGCCCGGTGGCCTACAAGCTGTCCTCCAACGAGAACCCCTATCCGCCGCTGCCCGGCGTGATGGAGACCGTGCTGGCCACCGCCTCGTCCTTCAACCGCTACCCGGACATGATGTGCACGGGGCTGATGAACGAGCTGTCCGAGCGCTTTGGCGTCCCGGCCTCCCACCTGGCCACCGGCACCGGCTCGGTCGGCGTCGCCCAGCAGCTGCTGCAGGCCACCTCCGGCCCGGGCGACGAGGTCATCTACGCCTGGCGGTCCTTCGAGGCGTACCCGATCATCACGCAGATCAGCGGCGCCACCTCGGTGCGGGTACCGCTGACCCCGGGGGATGTGCACGACCTGGACGCGATGGCCGCCGCCATCACCGAGCGGACCAGGCTGATCTTCGTCTGCAACCCCAACAACCCGACGGGCACCGTGGTGAAGCGGGCCGAGCTGGAGCGGTTCCTCGACCGGGTGCCGAACGACGTCCTGGTGGTGCTGGACGAGGCGTACCGCGAGTTCATCCGCGACGCAGAGGTGCCGGACGGTGTGGAGATCTACCGTGAGCGGCCGAACGTCTGTGTCCTGCGGACGTTCTCCAAGGCGTACGGCCTCGCCGGTCTCCGGGTCGGTTTCGCGATCGCCCATGAGCCGGTCGCGGCGGCGCTGCGCAAGACGGCCGTGCCCTTCGGAGTGAGCCAGCTCGCGCAGGACGCGGCCATCGCCTCGCTGCGTGCCGAGGACGAACTGCTCGGCCGGGTCGGCTCGTTGGTGTGTGAGCGCGCCCGTGTGGTCGACGGGCTGCGCGCCCAGGGCTGGACGGTTCCGGAGACCCAGGCCAACTTCGTGTGGCTGCGGCTGGGGGAGCGCACGGTCGCCTTCGCGCAGGCGTGTGAGCAGGCCGGCGTGGTGGTCCGACCGTTCCCGGGCGAGGGTGTGCGCGTGACGGTCGGAGAGGTCGAGGCAAACGACATCTTCCTGAAGGTGGCGGAAGGGTTCCGTAAGGAGCTGTAGGGCTCCGCTGGCACGCTCAAGTGACAAGCGCCTGAGGGCTCAAGTGCGCTCAGGCGTCCACGAGTTCCACGCGTACGGGGTCGCCGTCGCGGACCGTGGACAGCAGGCGGGGGTCGCCGTCGATGCGGCCCAGGACATTGCACGGGCTCGCGAGGCGGCACTCGTCGCCTCGCGAGATAGGTGTGGGGCCGTAGGGGAGCGCAAGCGCGTCGCCGTCGGTCCAGAAGGCGACAGTGCCCGGCTCCACGACCTGCCGGGCATCCGTTTCACGTGAAACGGACACTCCTGTGTCGAAGTACACCTCCTCGCCCCAGGTCCGGGCGGTTGAGACGAGTGGCAGGGCCTTGGCGAGTGTCTGTGTGGTCGGGGTGTCGTCCAGGACAGCGGTGAGGTGTCCGGCAGGCCAGGAGATCCGTATATGGACTGATGTCTGTGTCTGCATGCAGGCGATTCAACAATATGTTGAAGTTCGCGCCAAGGGGTTGGTCCGAACGAGGGACCCCCCTTCGTGGCCGGAAAGGCCCGTGCTGCATAATTGCTTGTGAATGTGAACGCTTTCACAAGCGTAGGTAAGGAGCGGCGACGTGGACCTGGCTTTGGCGCCGGAGACTCTGGCGCGCTGGCAGTTCGGTATCACCACCGTCTACCACTTTCTGTTCGTCCCCCTGACGATCTCGCTGGCCGCCCTCACGGCCGGGCTGCAGACCGCCTGGGTGCGCACAGAGAAGGAGAAGTACCTCAGAGCGACGAAGTTCTGGGGCAAGCTCTTCCTGATCAACATCGCGATGGGTGTGGTCACCGGCATCGTGCAGGAGTTCCAGTTCGGCATGAACTGGTCCGACTACTCGCGCTTCGTCGGTGACGTCTTCGGCGCCCCGCTCGCCTTCGAGGCGCTGATCGCCTTCTTCTTCGAGTCCACCTTCATCGGTCTGTGGATCTTCGGTTGGGACAAGCTGCCGAAGAAGATCCACCTGGCCTGTATGTGGATGGTCTCCATCGGCACGATCCTGTCGGCGTACTTCATCCTCGCGGCCAACTCGTGGATGCAGCACCCCGTCGGCTACCGGATCAACGAGGCGAAGGGGCGCGCCGAGCTGACGGACTTCTGGCTCGTGCTGACCCAGAACACCGCCCTCGCCCAGGCCTTCCACACCCTCTCCGCCGCCTTCCTCACCGGTGGCGCGTTCATGGTCGGCATCTCCGCCTTCCATCTGCTGCGCAAGAAGCACATCCGCGAGATGAAGACCTCGCTGCGGCTCGGCCTGGTCACCGTCGTCATCGGTGGCATGCTCACCGCGATCAGCGGCGACGTACTCGGCAAGATCATGTACGAGCAGCAGCCGATGAAGATGGCCGCGGCCGAGGCGCTGTGGGACGGCGAGGAGCCGGCGCCCTTCTCGGTCTTCGCCGTCGGTGACGTCGACAAGGGCCACAACAAGGTCGCCATCGAGATCCCGGGCCTGCTGTCCTTCCTGGCCAAGGACGACTTCACCTCGTACGTCCCCGGCATCAACGACATCAACAAGGCCGAGCAGGAGAAGTACGGCCCCGGTGACTACCGGCCCAACATCCCGGTCGCCTACTGGGGCTTCCGCTGGATGATCGGCTTCGGCATGGCGTCGTTCACCATCGGCCTGATCGGACTCTGGCTGACCCGCAAGAAGTTCATGCTGCCGCAGCACCTGCGGGTCGGTGACGACGAGGTGCCGCATCTGGTGCTGCTCCCGAAGAAGGCGCTCGGCCCGAAGCTGACCAAGTGGTACTGGCGCATCGCGATCTGGACCCTGGCCTTCCCGCTGATCGCCAACTCCTGGGGCTGGATCTTCACCGAGATGGGCCGCCAGCCGTGGGTCGTCTACGGCGTCCTGCGCACCCGTGACGCGGTCTCCCCCGGTGTCTCGCAGGGCGAGGTCCTCACCTCGATGATCGTCTTCACCGCGCTCTACGCCATCCTCGCCGTCGTCGAGGTCAAGCTCCTCGCGAAGTACGTCAAGGCCGGCCCGCCCGAGCTGACGGAAGCCGACCTGAACCCGCCCACGAAGATCGGCGGCGACTCCCCTGACGCCGACAAGCCGATGGCCTTCTCGTACTAGGCCGAGGGAGCTGCACAGTCATGGAACTTCACGACGTCTGGTTCGTCCTGATCGCCGTCCTGTGGATCGGCTACTTCTTCCTGGAGGGCTTCGACTTCGGGGTCGGCGTCCTCACCAGGCTGCTGGCCCGCAACCGGCCCGAGCGGCGGGTGCTGATCAACACCATCGGCCCCGTCTGGGACGGCAACGAGGTGTGGCTGCTCTCGGCGGGCGGCGCCACCTTCGCCGCCTTCCCCGAGTGGTACGCCACGCTCTTCTCCGGCTTCTATCTGCCGCTGCTGCTCATCCTGGTCTGCCTGATCGTCCGGGGTGTCGCCTTCGAGTACCGGGCGAAGCGGCCCGAGGAGAACTGGCAGCGCAACTGGGAGCACGCCATCTTCTGGTGCTCGCTGCTCCCGGCTTTCATGTGGGGCGTGGCCTTCGCCAACATCGTGCGGGGCGTGAAGCTCGACCGGAGCCATGAGTACGTCGGCAACGTCCTGGACCTGCTCAACCCGTACGCGCTCCTCGGCGGTCTGGTGACGCTGTCGCTGTTCACCTTCCACGGTGCGGTGTTCACCGCGCTCAAGACCGTCGGTGAGATCCGGGAGCGGGCGCGGAAGCTGGCCCTGTGGGTCGGCCTCGCGACGGCCGTCCTGGCCGTGATCTTCCTGCTCTGGACGCAGGTCGAGAACGGCGACGGGCAGAGCCTGGTTGCTCTCATCGTGGCCGTTGCGGCGCTGGTCGCGGCTCTGGCGGCGAACCAGGCGGGGCGCGAGGGATGGTCGTTCGCCTTCTCCGGCGTCACCATCGTGGCCGCCGTGGCGATGCTCTTCCTGACGCTCTTCCCGAACGTCATGCCGTCCTCGCTCAATGAGGACTGGAGCCTCACGGTTACCAACGCGTCGTCGAGCCCCTACACCCTGAAGATCATGACCTGGTGCGCGGTGATCGCCACGCCGATCGTCATGCTCTACCAGGGCTGGACCTACTGGGTCTTCCGCAAGCGGATCGGTACGCAGCACATCGCTGAAACCGTGCACTGA
>JABFVM010000499.1 GCA_013362785.1 Streptomyces sp.
CGCTGATTCCGGAAGCTGAGCCGCTGATTCCAGAGGCTCAGCCGCCGATTCCCGAAGCTCGGCCGCTGATTCCGGAAGCTGAGCCGGTGAACTGAGCGGGCGGATGCCGCGCACCTCCTTGACGTGCCGATGGTGCGTCAGTTTCCTGGGAGGTGCGCGGTGCGTGGGAGCGCTCCCACTTGTTCCGGGGCCGCGCCTCTCCGAGAGGAACAGGACATGTTCCGCAGCTTGCGAAGAGGGCTGGGCGCGGTGGTCGCGGCGCTGCTGTTACCGCTCGCCGGGGTCGGTGCGCAGCCGGCCGGTGCCGCAGAGGCGGGTGCCGCCGAGGCCGGCGCCGGCTACTGGCACACCAGTGGGCGGCAGATCCTGGACGCGGCCGGGCAGCCGGTCCGTATCGCCGGGATCAACTGGTTCGGCTTCGAGACCGGCAACCACGTCGTCCACGGCCTGTGGACCCGCGACTACAAGAGCATGCTCGACCAGATGAAGTCGCTGGGCTACAACACCCTCCGCCTCCCCTTCAGCGACGACATCCTCAAGCCCGGCACGATGCCGGACAGCATCAACTTCTCCGACGGCAAGAACGCCGATCTGCAAGGGCTGACGTCCGTGCAGGTCATGGACCGGATCGTGGCGTACGCCGGTCAGGCCGGCCTGAAGATCGTCCTGGACCGGCACCGGCCGGACGCGGGCGGGCAGTCGGCGCTCTGGTACACGGCGTCGGTGCCGGAGTCGACCTGGATCGCCAACCTCAAGTCGCTGGCGACCCGCTACAAGGGCAACACCACCGTCATCGGCATCGACCTGCACAACGAGCCCCACGATCCCGCCTGCTGGGGCTGCGGCGACACGGCACGCGACTGGCGCCTCGCCGCACAACGCGCCGGGAACGCCGTCCTGTCCGCCAACCCCGACCTGCTGATCATGGTCGAGGGCGTCCAGTCGTACAACGGCGTCAACGGCTGGTGGGGCGGCAACCTCATGGGCGTGGCCCAGTACCCGGTGCAGCTCGACGTCCCGAACCGGCTGGTCTACTCCGCCCACGACTACGCCACGAGCGTGGCCCAGCAGCCCTGGTTCAGCGACCCGTCCTTCCCCGACAACCTGCCCGGCGTCTGGGACCGGTACTGGGGCTACATCTTCAAGCAGAACATCGCCCCGGTCTGGCTCGGCGAATTCGGTACGACACTCCAGTCGACGGCGGACCAGAAGTGGCTGACCGCGCTGGCGGCCTATCTGAGGTCGACGTCGGCATACGGCGCGGACTCCTTCCACTGGACCTTCTGGTCCTGGAACCCCAACTCCGGCGACACGGGCGGCATCCTCAAGGACGACTGGACGACGGTCGACACCGTGAAGGACGGCTACCTGGCGAGCATCAAGGCGCCGGGCTTCCCGGGAAGCGGGGGAGGCGGAGATCCCGACCCCGACCCGGATCCCGGCGGTGGCACAGCTGCTTGCAGCGCCGCTTACACCGTCAGCAGTGACTGGGGCGGCGGCTTCAACGCCGAGGTGAAGGTGACCAACACGGGCGCCGTACCGCTCAAGTCTTGGAAGGTGACGTGGACTTGGGCCGGGGCACAGAAGGTCACCAGCATGTGGAACGCGTCGTACACCCAGAGCGGCGGCACCGTCACCGCCTCGAACGTCGATCACAACGGGGCGATCGCGGCCGGCGCATCGGCGAGCTTCGGGTTCTCGGGGGCGCCTGGGGGCGGGGGTGTCCCTGGTGTGAGCTGTACGGCGACCTGAGTGCGAGGTGTACGACGGCGTGAGTGCGAGATGTACGACGGCGTGAGCGCGAGGGGCGCCCGGGTTGGTGCCGGGCGCCCCTCATCGTCGTACCGCTTGAGACCGCTGTGGCGTCGTTCAGCAGGCCCTGGCCCACTTGTGGGAGGCGATGTTGTCGTTCAGGGACTGGTTGTCCCCTCCGCCGCTGCCTCCGTTGGGGCCGAATTTGATGTGCACGATGTTTTCGAGGTAGCGGCCGTTCCCGAGGCAGTACCAGGCACCCGTCTGGCCGGGCGCGTAGTAGACGATGACGTCGTCGTTCCCGCTGGGGAAGCCGCTGTTCTGGAGGGAGCTTGCCTTGTTGCGCATGTTTCCGCCGGGGGAGCAGCTGCTCCAGTTGCCGTCGTTACCGGACCACTTGCAGTAGCTGCCGCCCCTGTTCTGGTGCTCGTACGCGTAGAGGTTGCCGTCCGCGAGGGGGCCGACAGGTGCCTCGGCGGCGACGCGACGTGCGGACAGGTCGCGGTCGAGGTCGGACGCCTGCGCGGTGGCGGGCAGGGCGGACAGGGTCAGTGCGGTGAGGCCTACCGCTGCCAGAGCTGTGGTGATCTTGGTCCTGGTCACTGGTCACTCCTTGGATGTGGATGTGGATGTGAGCGGGGATGTGGATGGGGATGGGGTTGACCGGTCGTCCGCCGTCAGGACCGCGCGGGCGCGTTGCACAGCCGCGCGTTCCAGGCGGAGCTTGCTGCGGACCTCGGCGCGGTACTGGTTGCGCAGCTGTGCGTCGTAGCGCCGGTCGAGGCGTCGGGCGGTTGTGGAGAGGCCGCTGTCGTGGGCGCATTCGGCCTCGGCGATCGCCGTGCGGATTTCCCTTCGGCGGCGCGCCGTGGTGTCCGTCGTCGCCTTCGCCTTCGCGTTGTCGTTGTCGTTGAAGGCATCCCGGGGCTGGTAGGGATCGGTGTAGTTCATTCCTCGGTCGCGCATGCAGGCCGACCACTTCTTCACGGCGGCCTTGAACTCGCCGTCCGCCGCGACCTTTTGCTGACGCAAGGGCGGCAGAGCCCCGATGACGACATCGGCGTGGAACCACTTGGCGAGGTCGCCGTAGAGCCGTGTCTGGGCCTGGGCGGTGCAGCCGTCGTCGATGCGGCCGACGGTCATGCCGTTCGGAGCCCGGACCTCCAGCCGGTCGGCGGACTGGGCTCCGTTGTAGACGGCGACGGCACGTTGTCGGTCGGCCTCCGGCAGTCCGGCGAAGTAGCGCAGGTTGGGGTCGGTCGCGCGCAGCTGCTCACGCCGGGCCTCCAGGTCGCTCCCGTACCCGTGCCGTGCGGCCCACCGGACGTCGTCGATGACGTACGGGAAATCGCGGTCCTCCGGGAGCGGTCGGCGCGGCACGGGCCGCATCCGGAAGCCGTGGGCGGCCATGCAGGAACGGGTGAGCTGTTGCTCGGCGTCGTACAGGAGTTGCCGCTCCGGCTCGGTGAGCGGCCGTGCCGCGGAGGTGCTCGGGTCTGGCGAGGACGGTGATACTTCGCAGGAGACCGCCGCGAACGTGGCCGCCACGGTGATCGCGGCCAGCGCGGTGTGCCGATGGAACCCGTGACGACGCACACCATCCTCCTCAGATCCGGCATCGCTGGCCCGTGACGGGCCGAGAAGTCCCCTGTGCCCCTCGGCGTCACGGTCCGTCGGCCACACGATGTGGCGTGAATGTGGGCAGGAACCTTGCCGGAACCTTGCTTCACTGGTCAGCGCGTAGCGACCTCGGGGGATGGGCGTGATGGAGTTCGTGGTGCTGGGCCCTGTCGAGTTGCACGGCGCGGACGGCGCCGTCGTGGATCCGGGGCCGGCCAAACAGCGCACCGTGCTGGCCGCGTTGCTGGTGGACGTCGGCCGGTGGGTGGCGGTGGAGACGCTGATCGACCGGGTGTGGGGGGAGGATCTGCCGGCCCAGGTGCGGCCCTCGCTCTATGCGTACGTCGCCCGGATCCGCCGGATGCTGGCGACGACGGCCACCCCGCAGGAAGAGGCGCAGCTGCGGCGCGGGCCGGGCGGGTACCGGCTCGACGTGCCGCCCGACCGGGTCGATCTGCACCGGTTCCAGCGGCTGGTGGAGCGGGCTCGGGAGGCGGACCCGGACCGTACGGATGCCGAGCGGGCGGCGTGGCTGCGGGAGGCGCTCGGGCTGTGGCGTGGTGAGCCGTTGGCGGGGCTCGCCGGGGAGTGGGTGCGGCGGACCCGGGAGGGCTGGCGTCAGCAGCGGATCGAGGCGGTGCTGGACCGGGCCGAGGTCGAGCTCCGGATGGGCAACCCGGCGGGTGTGATCGGCGAGTTGACCACCCTGGTCGCCGAGCATCCGCTGGTCGAGCCGCTCACCGTGGCGCTGATGCGGGCGCTGCGGGCCGCCGGGCGGGGGCCGGAGGCCCTGGCCTGCTTCGCCGAACTGCAGAAGCGGCTGGCCGAGGAGCTGGGCGCGGATCCGGGTGCCGAGGCGCGGCAGGTGCATCGGGCGATCCTGGGCGGCGAGTCCGGCCCGCCCCCGGCACGCGGCGCGCCGCGCACGTCCGCCGGTGCCGGGGCGGGGGCCGGTGCCGATGCCCGGACGGGGGTGGGGGCGGGGACCGGTGTTGGTGCCGGCTCGGGGGCCGGACGGGCCGTACCGGCTCAGTTGCCCCTGGCGGCACGGGGGTTCACCGGCAGGACGGACGAACTGGCCCGGCTGGACGGCATTCTGGCCGCCACGGCGCAACGGCCGACCGCGGTGGTCGTCTCGGCGGTGTCGGGGACGGCCGGGGTGGGCAAGACCGCGCTGGCCGTGCACTGGGGGCACCGCGTCGCAGACCGTTTCCCGGACGGCCGGCTCTATGTCGACCTGCGCGGCTTCGACCCGTCGGGCACGGCCGTGACGCCCGATCAGGCGGTACGGGGCTTCCTCGACGCGCTGGGCGTGCCGTCCGCGCACCTCCCGGTGGACCTTCAGGCGCGGGTGGGCCTGTACCGCAGTCTGCTGGCCGGGCGACGGGTCCTGATTGTGCTGGACAACGCCCGGGACGCCGACCAGGTACGACCGCTGCTGCCCGGCTCGGCGGGCTGTCTGGCCGTGGTGACCAGCCGTAGCCGGCTCACGGGCCTGGTCGCCGCCGAGGGCGCGCACCCCGTCCCGCTGGACGTGCTCTCCCCGGCCGAGGCGCGTGACCTGCTGACCCGTCGGCTCGGCGGGCAGCGGGTGGCCGCCGAACCGGACGCCGTGGCGGAGATCATCACCCGGTGCGGCCGACTCCCGCTCGCCCTGGCCGTCGCCACCGCCCGCGCCGCCGCCCACCCGGCCTTCCCGCTCGGAGCCGTCGCCGAGGAACTCCGCGACAGCCACGGCAGCCTCGACGCCTTCACCGTGGGCGATCTCTCCACCGACGTACGGGCCGTCTTCTCCTGGTCCTACGAGGCCCTGACTCCCGTACAGGCCCGGCTGTTCGCGCTGCTCGGACTGGCCCCCGGCGCCGACATCGGCCTGTTCGCGCTCGCCTCCCTGGCCGGTCTGCCCGGCTCGGAGACCCGTGCGGTGCTGCGCGCGCTGGAGAACCTGCACCTCGTCGAGCAGCACGAGCCCGGCCGCTGGCGGATGCACGACCTCGTACGCCTCTACGCCGCCGAGCGCGGCCGTGCGGACCTCTCACCCGACGACCGGGACGCCGCACTGGTCCGGCTCATCGCGTTCTACCTGCACACCGCGTGCGCGACCCGTCGGCTGTTGGGGATGTACGAGATGCCGCCCGGGCTCGGCGATCCCGAGCCCGGTTGCCGGCCGCAGCGGCTGAGCACACAGGCGGAGGCGGTGCGGTGGCTCGCCGGCGAGCTGCCCAATCTGCTCGCCGCGCAACGTCTGGCGGCCGACCTCGGCCGACGGCGACTCGTGTGGCAGATCGCCTGGAGCCTGGACCACTTCCAGAGTCTGCTGGGGCACGTCCACGACAAGGTCGCGCTGTGGCAGGCCGCCCTCGCCGCCCTGGACTCCGACGACGCACTGGATGTGCACGTCATGGTCCACCGCCAGCTCGGACACGCCGCCGCCCACGCCGGATCGCACGACGAGGCCACGCACCATCTGAAGCACGCCCTGACCCTGGCCGAGCGGGCCGGCGCCATCGGCATCCAGGCCCGTATCCACCTGACGATCGCGCAGGCGTACGGGCAGCAGGACCGTCCCCGTGACGCCCTGGAGCACTCCCTGCGCGCGCTACGCCTCCACGAGGACCTGGACCACCCCGCGGCGAAGGCCGCCACCCTCAACTCGGTCGGCTGGTACAACGCCCGGCTCGGCGACCACGACCAGGCCCGCGTCCACTGCGAGGCAGCACTGCCGCTGGCCCGGCGCATCGGACACGAGGGCATCGAAGCCGACGTCCTGGACAGCCTCGGCTACATCGCCCACCACACCGGCCGCCACCGTGAAGCGGTGGACCACTACCGCCTCGCCGTGGCCCGCTACCGCGCCGTCGGCGGCGACTACTGGGCCGCCGACACACTGGACCGCCTGGGCCACGCGTACCACGCCCTGGGCAGACAGGCAGAGGCCCGCACCACCTGGGAAGAGGCAGCGGCGATGTACCGCGACCAGCACCGCGGCGCGCTCGCCGAGCGGGTCCAGGGCCAACTGGA
>JABFVM010000020.1 GCA_013362785.1 Streptomyces sp.
GGGGAGTCGTCGCAGACGAGGACGGATGTCATGGCCGCCCTCCGCAGCTGATGCACGTCACCTTGAGCCTCCAGGCTGGTACGAAATCGTCACCTGTGCGGTCGACCGTCTCGGACGCCTGCCCGAGCGCTTGTTGCTTCAACCGCCTCCGCCCTCTCAACGACGGTCACTCGAAAGAGTTACGGGGGCATGTGCCGTCTTCGGCACTCTACGTGAGGGGGCGGACACGGTGCAGACATGCACGACGGACCCACAACGTTTCACCACAACCCATGCCCCATTCAGCCCTTTTTCTTCCCATTTGTTGGCGTCTGAGGCTAGATTCGCAATGAGTCATATTTTCATCTCCTTAGATCGTAGATGTACGGTCGTGGACACCGTATCCGCCCAGAACGGCTACAAGGGGTCACGCAATGGCAGATTTCTCCCGCCTTCCCGGACCGAACGCGGACCTGTGGGACTGGCAGCTCCTGGCTGCCTGTCGCGGGGTGGACAGCTCGCTCTTCTTTCATCCGGAGGGCGAGCGCGGTGCGGCCCGGAGTGCTCGTGAGAACTCGGCCAAGGAGGTCTGCATGAGGTGCCCGGTGCGCGCGCAGTGCGCGGCGCACGCGCTGGCGGTCCGCGAACCGTACGGCGTCTGGGGCGGCTTGACCGAGGACGAGCGCGAGGAACTCATGGGGCGGGCGCGCAACCGGCTGGTGTCGGCGTCGACGACCAGCGGGGAGTCCGGCTCCACCAACTGAAGGAACGTTTCTTCAAGTAAGGGCACGCGCACGCGTGCCCTTACTCTGCGTCAGCGGGCAGCGGCTCGCGCCAACTGCTGGAGCGTGGCCGCCACCGCGGGCACCTGCGCCAGGTCGGGCAGGGTGAGCGCGACGATCTCCCGCCGCACCGCCGGCTCCAGCGCCACCATGCGCACCCCTCGCGGCCGTACGGACTCGACGGCGAGCTGGGGCAGGACGGCCACGCCCAGACCCGCGCCCACCAGGCCGACGACCGCCGGATAGTCGTCGGTGGCGAAGTCGATGCGGGGCGTGAAACCGGCGCCCTCGCACACCTCGATCAACTGCCCCCGGCAGCGCGGGCATCCGGCGATCCACGGCTCGGCGGCGAGGTCCCCGATGGCGAGGGACCCGGTGGGCGCGGTGCGCGCGAGGCGGTGCCGTTCGGGGACGAGGGCGATGAGCCGGTCGGTCAGCAGGGGGCGTACGACGAGGTCGTCCCACTCCCCTTCCTGGGCCGCGCCCTCGTAGCGGAAGGCGAGCGCCACGTCGTAATCACCCTCGCGCAGCAGCTCGACGGACTTCGGCGGCTCGGCCTCCTCCAGGGAGACGCGGGTGCCGGGGTGTGCGGCGCGCAGGGCGGCGAGGGCGGTCGGGACCAGGGTCGAGCTGCCGCTGGGGAACGAGACGAGGCGGACGCGCCCGGCCCGCAGCCCGGCGATGGCGGCGACCTCCTCCTCGGCGGCGGTGAGTCCGGCCAGGATCCCGGCGGCATGCCGCACCAGCGCCTCACCGGCCTGGGTCAGCCGCATCTCGCGCCCGCTGCGGATCAGCAGGGGCGTGCCGACGGACGCCTCCAGGGCCTTCATCTGCTGGCTGACGGCGGGCTGGGTGCAGCCCAGTTCGCGCCCCGCCGCGGAGAAGGAACCGGTGCCGGCGACGGCGCGCAGCACGCGGAGATGACGGGCCTCGATCACAGATCAAGCATAAGTGATCCTTGGGCATTGCGCCGAATAACACATGGACGCTTTGACTGCCGGTCGCCTACCGTGCGGTCATGAAGCTTCTGTCTGTGAACCTGGGCCACCGGAAGTACGTGCCGTACACGGACCACCCGGATGGCGTAACCGGCATCGACAAGCAGCCGGTGGACGGGCCGGTACGGGTGGCGGCTCCCGGACTCAAGGGGACCGGGGGCAGCGGCGTGGCCGGGGATGAGGTGTGCAGCCTGCGCCACCACGGCGGCGACGACCAGGCCGTGTACGCGGTGGCACGCGAGGACCTCGACGACTGGGAGCGCGAACTGGGGCGGCCGCTGGCGAACGGCGGGTTCGGCGAGAACCTCACGACCTTCGGCCTGGACGTGTCCGGCGCGCTGATCGGTGAGCGCTGGCGGATCGGTGCCGATCTGGTGCTGGAGGTCACCTCCGGGCGGATTCCCTGTCTCACCTTCCAGGGCCATGTGGGTGAGGAGCGGTGGGTGAAGCGGTTCACCGTGAAGGGGGCGCCGGGTGCGTATCTGCGGGTGATCGAGCCGGGCGAGATCCGGGCGGGCGACGCGATGGAGATCATTCACCGGCCCGGTCACGACGTGACGGTGGCGATGCAGTTCCGGGCGGTCACCACGGAGCGGAAGCTGCTGCCGCGGCTGCTCGCGGCGGGAGAGGCGCTGCACCCGGAGTCGTTGGAGGCGGCGCGGAAGTACGCGGCGAAGAACGGGGCCTGAGCGGACGTCAGCGGTGAGGGGGCGTCAGTAGTCAGACTGCGTGAGCAGTGAGGGGGCGTCAGCCGGGAGCCGGGTCGCTCCGGAACGAGTCGGCCGGGAGCCGGATCGCCCGGGCGCCGCACGGCTCCTAGGGGGAAACCCCGTACGAGCGGCGGGGGTTGGGTCGGGGTCGGCCGGGGGACGACCCGGATGTTCGGCGACCGGCGATCAAGGACGCTCGAACCATGTCCCGCTTCAAGCGCGTCCTCATCGTTCTCGGCACCCTCGTCACGGTCGTCGTGCTGACGGTCGGCGCCCTGTTCGCCTGGCTGTGGACCGGCGCCGACGTGAGCACGGTCGGCAAGGAGTCGTTCGACAACGCGCTGGCGATACCGCCCCTGGCCGCTTCGACCGTCGACAAGGACGGCACGCGCGTCTTCGACCTGCGTATGCGCGCGGGCGAGACGGAGTTCAAGGGCGGGGTGAAGACTCCGACCTGGGGGTTCAACGGCTCCTACCTCGGCCCGACACTCCGCGCGGCCCGCGGCGAGAAGGTCCGGGTGCGCATAGCGAACGGGCTCGCCGAGGCGTCCAGCGTGCACTGGCACGGCATGCACCTGCCCGCGCGCATGGACGGCGGCCCGCACCAGATGATCGCCCCCGGCGGCACCTGGACTCCGCACTGGACCGTGGCCCAGCCGGCCGCGACGCTCTGGTACCACCCCCACCCGCACGGCGCGACGGAACGGCATGTGCGCAAGGGCCTGGCCGGCATGTTCATCCTGGACGACAAGAAGGCCGGGCAACTCGCCCTGCCGAAGCGCTACGGCGTCGACGACCTGCCCGTCATCGTCCAGGACGTGCGCTTCGACGGCGCCGAGTTCGACGGCGGCCACCGGATGATGCAGAACGTCGGATTCCTCGGCGACCGGACGATGGTCAACGGCACGCTGCGCCCCTACCGGGAGGTCGGCGACGAGCTCATACGGCTGCGGCTGCTCAACGCCTCGACGGCACGGACGTACTCCTTCGGCTTCCCGGACGACCGCGCCTTCTCGCTCATAGCCACCGACGGGGGCCTGCTGGAGCGGCCCGAGTCGATGGACCGGGTCCAGCTGTCGCCGGGTGAGCGCGCCGAGATCGTCGTACGGATGCGGGCGGGTGAGCGTGTGATGCTGCGCAGCTTCCCGCAGGACAACTACGGGGACGCCTGGCAACGGCGGTTCGGCGGGGGCGACGACTCGTTCGACGTACTGGAGCTGCGGGCGGCGGGAGAACTCCGTGCCTCGCCGGCGATACCGGCCGCGCTGGGCGAGTTGGAGACACCGGACGGCACGGATGCGGTCCGTGGGCGGCACTTCGACCTGAAGCGATCCGGTATCAACGGGCGGGCGATGTCCATGGGCCGCGTCGACGAGACGGTCACTCGGGGGACGACGGAGGTGTGGACGGTCCGCAACAGCAACGGCATGCCGCACAACTTCCATGTGCACGACGTGCAGTTCCGGGTGCTGGAGGTGAACGGCGACGCACCGCCGGCCGCCCTGCGCGGGCCGAAGGACACGGTGTTCCTGCCGAACGGCACGACCATGAGGCTGGCGCTGCGCTTCACCGGTCCGGCGGATCCGGACACGCCGTACATGTACCACTGCCATCTGCTGTACCACGAGGACGAAGGGATGATGGGTCAGTTCGCGGTGGTGGAGAAGGGAGAGCGGGCGAAGACTCCGTCGGCCCACTCGACGCACTCGGCCCACTCGGCGCACGGGCACAGGCACGGCTGAGCGGGGAGCGGAAGAGCGCGGTCCAGGTCACTAACCTTGCGCCATGACAACGGCATTGATTACGGGATCGACTGCGGGGATCGGCGCCGCGTTCGCGCGGCGGCTGGCGGCTGACGGGCACGACCTCGTCCTGGTGGCCCGGGACACCAAGCGGCTGCGGGAGCAGGCGACCGAGCTGCACGACCGGCACGGGATCGAGGCGGAGGTGCTCACGGCCGACCTGGCGGAGGACGCCGGCATCGAGACGGTCGCCGCCCGCCTGGGCGACCGCCGCAACCCCGTCGACCTGCTGGTCAACAACGCCGGCTTCGGCAACAAGGGCCGCTACCTCGACGTCTCCATGGCCGACGAGCTGAAGATGCTCAAGGTGCACTGCGAGGCGGTACTGCGGCTGACGTCGGCGGCCACGGAGGCGATGCGGGAGCGGGGGCGCGGCGGGGTCGTCAACGTCGCGTCGGTCGCGGCCTTCGTACCGCGCGGGACGTACGGCGCGTCCAAGGCGTGGGTCGTGCAGTTCACCCAGGGCGCGGCGCGGGACCTGGCGGGGAGCGGGGTGCGGCTGATGGCGCTGTGCCCGGGGTTCGTCCGGACGGAGTTCCATGAGCGGGCCGGGATGGGGACGGACAACATTCCGGGGTGGATGTGGCTGGACGCGGACAAGCTGGTGGCGGCGGCGCTCGGGGATCTGGCGCGGGGTAAGTCGGTGTCGATCCCGGATCCTCGGTACAAGGTGCTCATGGGGGCGGCGAAGCTGGTGCCGCGGGGGTTGCTGGGCGGGATCTCATCGAAGACGGGGCGGAAGTACGGGCCGCAGTAGGTACCTGCAGCAAGGCCTGGACGAGGGTCGATGCGGCGGCGGGTTCGAAATGCAGCACTGCAAGGAGGCCGTCCGACCAGTCCGCGTGCCGCAGGATGTGAGCGGCGAGGGTGCGGCCCAGTACCGGATCGACCACGGGTACGAGGGCCGTGGCGGCGTCGATGCGGGCACGGTCGTCGTTCAGCAAGGGCCTTGCCCAGTTCAGTGCCGCTGTGGGATCGCCTTCCTCCGGACAGCAGGGCCGTCTTGCCCGCCCAGGCCTCCGCGCGTCACCAGGCATACGCCGGGCCGGAGCCGGTCGTGCAGAAGGCTGTCAGTTGCGCCAACTCGTGCTCGCGGCCGACCAGTTGGGGTGGGGCGATCCGGCGGATCTGCTCCTGGTAGGCCGAGTGGACCGGCGCGGCGAGGTGGATACGGTTGTGATCCCCGGTGACCGCCACCCCGACGTCCCGCCCCGCAGTCACCGACCGCTGTCTCCCTCACCAGCGCATCCCGTCATGATGCCGAAGCGCCGACAGGCGCGGTGTCCCTCCGATGGGGAGAATGGTGGTGTTCGTCCGGAGTCAGCACCATCAGGGGGCCGGGAGGCGACGGCGTCATGACCTTCGTACAGCTCATCGACTGCAGGACCAGCCGTTTCGACGAGATGAACCGGCTGATGGACAGGTGGGTCGAGCAGACCAAGGGGAAGCGGACGGCGACGCACGACATCATCGGGAAGGACCGGTCCGACTCGTCGCACTTCATCGAGATCGTGGAGTTTCCGTCGTACGAGGAGGCGATGCGGAACTCCAACCTGCCGGAGACCAACCGGATCTTCGAGGAGATGGTCGCGCTCTGTGACGAGACGCCGACCTTCACCGATCTGGACGTCGTGCGGGAGGACCAGCTGAACGTCCTGGCCGCGCGGGCCTTCTTCCAGGACATGGGCAAGATGGCGCCGGAGCGGATCGGGGAGCACCTCACGGACGACTACGTGGATCACGATCCGTCGTATCCGCAGCCGGTGCAGGGCGTCGCGGGGATCCGTGAGCAGTACGCGGGGTGGCGGGCCGCCTTCGACTTCACCTTCCGGCTCGACGACCAGCTGGCCCAGGAGGACCAGGTGTGCACGCGGTGGACGTGGACCGCGCGGCACAAGGGGGAGTTCCTCGGGATTCCGGCGACCGGGCAGGACGTGACCATGCAGGGCATGACCTGGCAGCGGTTCCGGGACGGCAGGATCTGCGAGAGCCACTGGCTCTACGACCGGGCCGGGCTGCTGGAGCAGCTCGGGGTGCTCGGCGAGTGACCACGTAGCACCATCAAGGACCCGCGAGTAGCGCCATCAAGGACCCG
>JABFVM010000072.1 GCA_013362785.1 Streptomyces sp.
CGCGGACCGCTCGGCCCCGCTGCTGCTGATCGGCGGCGGCGCCCGGGGCACGGCCTGGCAGCAGACCGTACGACGGCTGTCGGGGCGTCCGGTGCAGGTCCCCGAGGCCAAGGAACTGGTCGCGCTCGGCGCGGCGGCCCAGGCGGCCGGCCTGCTGACCGGCGAGGATCCGGCCGCGGTCGCCCGGCGCTGGAACACCGCGCGCGGGCCGGTGCTCGACGCCGTGGAGCGGGACGAGCAGACGCTGGCCAGGATCAGCGGGGTACTCTCCGACGCGGCCCCGCTGCTGGAGCGGACCCCCGAGACACACTGAGGACTGACGGAGGCATGACCGCACCGCTGCACGAGGCCCACCCGGCCGGCGCCGGACGGGCGCTGCCCAACACCCAGCAGGGCATGCGCCGCCGCAATCTCGCCCGGGTGATGCACACCGTCAGCGCCGAGGGCCCGCTCTCCCGCGCCGCCGTGGCCTCCCGCATCGGGCTGACCCGTGCGGCCGTGTCCACGCTCGTCGACGAGCTGATCCGCTCTGGACTGCTGGAGGAACTCGGTCCCGAGCGGCCCAGCCGGGTGGGCCGTCCCGGATCGGCGCTCGCGGTCAGCGGGCACGGTCCGGCAGGCATAGGCGCCGAGGTCGGTGTCGACCATCTCGCCGTCTGCGCGGTCGATCTGCGCGGTGAGGTGCGGTCCAGGGCGGTGCGGTACGGCGCGAACCGGGGCCGTGCGCCCGAGCCGGTGATCGAGGAACTCACCGGGCTGGTGCGCCGGGTGCTCGCCGAGGCCGACCGCGAGGGTCTGTGGCCCGCGGGGCTGGCGGTCGCCGTGCCGGGTCTGGTGGCACGGGACGCCCGTACCGTCGTGCGCGCGCCGAACCTCGACTGGCGCGACACGGACCTCGGCGATCTGCTGTCCGTGGACTTCCCGCTGACCGTGGGCAACGAGGCCAACTTCGGCGCGCTCGCCGAACTCTGGCTCGGCGACGGCACCCCACGTGACTTCCTGCATGTGTCGGCGGAGATCGGCATCGGCGCGGCGGTCGTGGTGGACGGGGGGCTGCTGCACGGAACACGCGGTTTCGCGGGCGAGTTGGGGCATGTGCCTGTCCGGCCGGACGGGCCCGAGTGCGCGTGCGGGGGGCGCGGGTGTCTGGAGCAGTACGCCGGTGAGGAGGCGGTACTGCGTGCGGCCGGCCTGGAGCCGGGCGAGGACCGGGTCGGCCTGCTGGCCGAGCGTGCCGCCGAGGGCGACGAGGACGTACGACAGGCGTTGCGCGATGCGGGAACCGCGCTCGGTATAGCCCTGACCGGCGCGGTCAATCTGCTGGACCCCGAGAGTGTGGTGCTGGGCGGTGCGCTGGCCGGGCTCGCACCCTGGCTGCTGCCGTCGCTGGAGGCCGAGTTGGACCGGCGCACGGCGGGGCCCGCCTGCCCGGTGTCCGTGTCGCGACTGGGCCCCGAGGGGCCGTTGCTGGGGGCCGCGCACTCGGTGGTGCGAGCGGTACTGGACGATCCGGCGGTGGTGGCGGAGCGGGCCTGATCCCAAGTGGAACGAGCCTCGGGGGGCCGTGGGTGGGATGTGCGCAATCCGCGCCGAACGGGCCGGATTCCAGGCGGAGTTCACTCGTGTGAGTGAGCGAGTTATCCACAATTCCGCGCCTGTCCACGGAATCACGGCGCGCTCTTCTGCCCAACCCACCAGCGCCGTACCGTGATTCACGCGAGCCGCAGCCGTGCTGTCACGGCGACGGCAGGCGCATCGGCGTGAACGGGGGATTCACATGTCGGGGGAAACGACGGGGCAAGCAGCGACCGGGTTACGGCGCGACGCCATCGGACTGCGCGAGGTCCTGTTCCAGAGCATCACGGCCATGGCACCGGCCGCGGCGGTCGCGGCGTCCATTCCGTCGGGCGCCGCCTTCGCGGGCGGAAGTCTGCCGCTGTCGGTACTGATCGCGCTCGTGGCCTGCCTGTTCACCGCGTCGTGTGTCGCCGAGCTGGCACGGGAGTTGCCCGCCGCGGGCTCGGTGTCCACGTATGTGGCGCAGGGGCTGCATCCCGCCATGGGCTTTCTCGTCGGCTGGGGCTATGTGTTCGTCGAGGCGCTGGTCCCGCCGTTGCTGCTGCTGCAACTGGGCTTCACCACGGCGGGCACGCTGCACCAGGAGTGGTCGTCGTATCCGGCGGACCTGTGGTGGCCGTGGGCGCTGGCGGGGGCCGCGATCATAGGCGTCTCCGGGTACTTGGGGGTGCGTGCCTCGGCCCGGTTCGGCACGGTCCTCGGCGTCTTTGAGGTTCTCGTCCTTCTGGTGTTCGCCGTCTGGCTGATCGGCAAAGCAGGCGGGGACAACACACTGTCCGTGTTCGGGACGTCCCACACGGCCGAGGGCTACGCCGGCCTCACCGGAGTGTTCGCCGGGTCGGTCTACACCGTGCTCGCCTTCGCCGGATTCGAGGCCGCGGCCCCGCTGGCCGAGGAGACACGGAATCCGCGCCGGACGATGCACCGCGCGGTGCTCGGCGCGGCCCTCGCCATCGGCCTGTTCTACGTGCTCACCACCTACGCCATGACCGTGTACTTCGGGCCTGACCGCTTCGGGGAGTTCGGAGCCTCGGGTGCCGCCTCCTGGGAGGGCGTGGCCCGGGCGTCGTTCGGGCTGTTCTGGGTGCTGGTGTTCCTGGCCGTGGTCAACTCGGCGATCGCCAACGCCAACGCGTGCGCCACCGTCTCCACCCGGACCGCCTTCGCCCTGGCCCGCATCGGCGTCCTGCCCCGCTTCCTGGCGGTGCTGCACCCCAAGTACCGCTCGCCCGCGGCCGGTATCGCCGTACAGACCGTCATCGCGGTCGCCGCGGTGCTGGGACTCGGGTTCGCCTACGACCCCGTGACAGCGTTCCTGCTGCTGGCCACGGTGATCGTCACGGTGGTGATCGGCGTGTACATCATCGTGAACCTGGCCTGCGCCGGCTACTTCCTGCGTCGCAGGCGCGAGGCGCTCAGACCCATACGGCATCTGCTGCTGCCCGTCCTCGGCATCGTCGCGTTCGTGCCCGCACTCCTGACCGCGGCGGGACTGCCCGTCTTCGACTTCGTCTCCGAGCTGACCGCGCCCGTGTCATACGCCGGACCGGTGGTCGGGGCGTGGATGGCGACGGGAGTCGTGGTGCTGGTCGTGCTCGTGCGACGCCACCCCGGACGCATAGCCGAGACCGCCCGAGTCCACCTGGACGACCCCTCCCCCACCGACCTTCCGCAGAACGGAGCAGTGCAGCGATGAGCGACCCCCGGATCCAGACCGTGCGACCCGAGCCCGGCGAGTACGCCTGGACGTTCGGCGGCGCACCGCCGGTGGCGCGCATCGCACCCGGCACGGTTCTCGACCTGTACACGGAGGACTGCTTCGCCGGACGGGTGCGCTCGGAGAAGGACCTGGTGTCCGAGGTGTGCGAGTTCCCCTACCTCAACCCGCAGACGGGCCCCTTCCACATCGAGGGCGCCGAACCCGGTGACACGGTCGCCGTGCACTTCGTGTCGATCGAACCGGCCCGGGACTGGGCCGCCTCGACCACGGTCCCCCTGTTCGGCGCCCTCACCTCGACGCACAGCACGGCCACGCTGCAACCGCCCCTGCCGGAGACGGTCTGGATCTGGCAGCTCGACCGGACCCGGCGTACGGCGTTGTTCCGGGCCCACGACAGTGACATCGAGGCCGAGCTGCCCATGGATCCGATGCACGGCACGGTCGGGGTGGCGCCGGCCAATCTGGAGGTGCGCTCGGCTTTGGTGCCCGACGCGCACGGCGGGAACATGGACACACCGGAGATGCGGGCGGGCGTCACCTGCTATCTCGGGGTGAACGTCGAGGGCGCGCTGCTCAGCCTCGGCGACGGACATGCCCGGCAGGGCGAGGGCGAGACCTGTGGCGTCGCGGTCGAGTGCGCGATGAACACCGTGGTGATCGTCGAACTGCTCAAGGGGCTTGCCACGCCGTGGCCGCGCATCGAGTCGGACACACACATCATCTCGACCGGCTCGGCCCGGCCGCTGGAGGACGCGTTCCGGATATCCCAGCTGGACCTGGTGCAGTGGCTGGTGCGCGACTACGGGTTCAGTGAGCTGGACGCGTACCAGTTCGCCACCCAGGCCGTCGAGTCGCCGCTGGCCAACGTGTGCGACACCAACTACACCTGCGTGGCCAAGATCCGCAAGCAGTGGCTGCCCGCGCGCGAGACGCACCGGGGAGTGCACGCACGACTGCGGGAGACGGCGGCGGCTCTGCGCTGAGCGCCCCGGCCCACGTCGACCACCATGAAAGGCAATCCCCTCTTGGAACTCGCACGACCACGCCTCAGCCGACGCAGCCTCCTCCAGGGCACCGCTTTGGCCGCCGTCCCGTACGCTCTGCTCCCCTCGCCGCGGGCCGGTGCGCACATACCGGGCCCGGACTACCCGCTCGCCGAGTGGCGGCCGGCGAGCACCGCCAACTACACGGCGGCGAACCGCCCTGCGACCCATCCCGTCGACCAGGTGATCATCCACGTGACACAGACCACCTACCCCAACACCCTGACCGTCTTCGAGAACCCCAGGAAGCAGGTGTCCGCGCACTACGTCGTCCGGTCGGCCGACGGGCACACCTCCCAGTGCGTTCGCGAGGCGGACATCGCCTGGCACGCCGGGGACTGGGACCGCAACACGCGCAGCGTCGGGATAGAGCACGAGGGCTGGATCGACGAGCCCGGGTACTTCACCGACGTCCTGTACGAGACGTCGGCCCGGCTCACGGCGACGATCTGCGCCCGGCACGGCATACCGAAGGACCGCGCGCACATCATCGGGCACTACGAGGTGCCCGGCACCGACCACACCGATCCCGGTCCGCACTGGGACTGGACGCGTTACATACGACTGGTCAACCGGGCCTGAGCCGGCCTCCGGCCCCTCGCCGAGACCTCACCGGGCCGGGGCGGCAGGCTCGACCTTCGCGTCGCACCGTCGAAAAGGTTGTCCGCACGCGTACCCGGAGTGACGATGTCCTCAACCGCATCGCTTCCGGGGAGGCCGAGTTGACCGATCCGTGGGTGGCCCTGGAGCCGGGGGCCGACCCCGCCGAGCGGGTACGGGTGCTGCGTCGTGCGCATGAGACGTTCACCGAGGCGGGGACGGTGCCGAAGCCGGTGCGTGCCGTGGTGGCCGACTCGTGGCGGCGTTCCGCGCGGGCCGGTGTCGGTCCGGACGGGACCGCGAGTGTGGAGCTGGTGGACGGAGACCTCGGCGCCTATCGCGCGGAGCATCCGCTGGCGCCGGTGATGCCGCTGTTCCGGGAGCTGCTCGGTACGTTCGCCGCCGACGGCGAGCATCTGCTCGCGGTGTGCGACGCGCACGGCCGGCTGCTGTGGGTGGAAGGGCATCCGACGACCCGGCGCAGGGCGGACCGGATGAACTTCGTGCCGGGTGCGCGGTGGGCGGAGACCGCGGTCGGGACGAACGCTCCGGGCACGGCGGTCGCGGTGGACCGGCCGGTGCAGGTGTTCGCCGCCGAGCACTTCATCCGCCGGGTGCAGCCCTGGACCTGTGCGGCGGCGCCGGTGCACGATCCGCGGACCGGGCGGGTGCTCGGGGCGGTGGACATCACCGGTGGGGACGGGCTCGCGCATCCGCACAGCCTGGGGTTCGTGCAGGCGGTGGCGCGTGCCGCGGAGTCCCATCTGGCGCTGCTCACCCCGCCGGTGTCCGCTGCCGACACGCCGGAACTGATCGCGCTGGGCCGCGACGAGGCGCAGCTGCTCACGGGCGGCCGCCGGGTCAGGCTCAGTCGTCGGCACAGCGAGATCCTGGTGCTGCTGGCCCGCCATCCGGAGGGGCTGACCGGGGACGAGCTGCTGTGCGCGCTGTACGAGGACGAGTCGGTGACGCCGGTGACGTTGCGCGCCGAACTGGCCCGCCTGCGCCGGGTACTCGGCCCCGGTCTGCTCGCCTCACGGCCGTACCGGCTCACGGTGCCGGTCGAGTCGGACGTGGCGGCCGTCGAGCGTCGCCTGGGAACGGGTGCGGTCACGGCCGCGGCCACGGCGTACCGCGGCCCGCTGCTGCCCGGCTCCCAGGCACCGGCGGTGGTCCGGCTCAGGCGCCGCCTCGCCGACGGCCTGCGTACGGCGCTGATCGCGCGCAGCGACCCCGACCTGCTGGCCGACTGGGCGCACGCGCCGTGGGGCGAGGACGACCTCGACGTATGGCGGGCACTCGCCGCGGTGCGCCCGACGGCGGCGGTACGGTCACGGCTGGCCGCACTGGAGTCCGAGCTGTCGGCACCGCACG
>JABFVM010000542.1 GCA_013362785.1 Streptomyces sp.
GCCGAGGACAGAGCCGGGAACGGCATCTATGACGTGGCGGTGATCGGCTACGGCCCGACCGGGGTGACCGCCGCGAACCTGCTGGGCGCGCTGGGCCTGCGGGTCGTGGTGATCGAACGGGACGCCGAGGTCTACTCCCGCGCCCGGGCGATCTCCACGGACGAGGAGGTCGTACGGATCTGGCAGCGCGTGGGCCTGGCCGAGCGGCTGAAGCACGACATGCTGGCCGAGCGGCCCCTCGACTTCGTGGACGCGAACGGTCGCGCCTTCATCAGCGCGCACCCGACACCGCGCGGCCACGGCCATCCACCGCAGATGTTCCTCTACCAGCCCGCCCTGGAGCGGGTCCTGCGCGAGGGCGTCGACCGCTACCCGAACGTGGAGGTGCTGCTGCGCCACGAGTGTCTGCGGCTGCGCCAGTTCACGGACGGGGACGGGGGCGAAGGCGGGGGCGGGGGCGGTGTCGAACTCACCGTGGTCGGCGCCGACGACCCGGCGCACGGCTCGGCCCACGACTCCGTGCGCCGACTCAAGGCCGCCTACGTCATCGCGGCCGACGGCGGCTCCAGCCTCACCCGCGCACAGCTGAACGTCGGCTACGAGGGACGGACGTACGAGGACCGCTGGGTGGTCGTCGACACCGAGATGCTCAAGCCCTGGCCGGACCACGACCGGCTGCGCTTCCGCTGCGACCCGGCCCGCCCGGCCGTGGACTGCCCGACCCCGCTCGGCCACCACCGCTGGGAGTTCCCGATCCTGCCGGGCGACGACGAGACGTATCTGACCAGCGACGACGCGATCCACGCGATGGTGTCCCGGTACGGAATCGGCCGTGACCAGATCAGGATCCTGCGCGCCACCGTCTACAGCCACCACGTCCGCTTCGCAGCCCGTTTCCGGGTGGGCAGGGTCTTCCTCGCCGGGGACGCCGCCCACGCGATGCCGCCGTGGATCGGCCAGGGCATGGCGGCCGGCGTGCGCGATGTGGCCAACCTGTGCTGGAAGCTGGCCGCGGTGCTGAGCGGCGAACTGCCCGAGACCCTGCTCGACAGCTACGAGGCCGAACGCAAGCCGCACGTCAAGGAGGTCACGAGACGCGCGGTGTTCGTCGGGCGGATCATCACCGAACGGCGGCGCGCGATCACCGGGATCCGGGACGCCGTGCTGCCGCTGCTGACCCGGGTGCCCGGCTTCGCCGCCCGGCTGCAGGACGCCAACTGGATACCCGTCGCCCACTACGCCGACGGCTTCCAGGCCCGGCCGCGCACCAAGGCGTCCGGCCACCAGATCCCGCAGCCCTGGGTGACCGGCCCCGACGGGGAGCGGGTGCGGCTGGACGACGTGCTCGCCGGCCGCTGGCTGCTCCTGCACGCCGGACCACCCGCACCCCACCCCGCGTGGGAACGCCTCGGCGTGCCCTCGCTCACCGTCGCGCCCGCCGGATCCCGCCCCGCCGAGGGCACGGTCGTGGACAGCGCCGACGTCCTGCTGCCCTGGCTGGCCCGGCGCAGAGCGACCACCGTCGCCCTGCGCCCAGACGCCTACGTCTACGCCGCCGCGCCCACCGGATCCCAACTCCCGCCGCCCCCGGCCGGGTTCGCCCCGACCCCGCACCCGACCGCCGCCACCACCACCGCCGCACCGTGAGGGACGTACACCATGACCACGAACACCGGCCTCCCGCAGCTGCGGGAACGCCTGCTCGACGTCGCCGGCCGGCAGATCTTCGTCGCCGAGACCGGTGACGGCCCGCCCGCGCTCCTCCTGCACGGCGGCGGCCCCGGCGCGTCCGGCGTCTCCAACTACTCCCGCAACATCGCCGAGTTGGCCCAGCGATACCGGGTCATCGTCCCCGACCTGCCCGGCTACGGCCGTAGCGGCAAGGGCATCGACCACACCGACCCCTTCGGCTCCCTCGCCCACGGCATCCGCGGCGTCCTCGACCAACTCGGCCTGGAAAAAGCCCACTTCGTCGGCAACTCCTACGGCGGCGCCTGCGCCCTGCGCCTCGCCCTCGACACCCCCGACCGGGTCGACCGCATGGTCCTCATGGGCCCCGGCGGTATCGGCACCACCCGCGCACTGCCCACGCCGGGCCTCAACAGCCTGCTCGGCTACTACGCCGGGGACGGGCCGTCACGGCTCAAACTGGAGAGGTTCATCCGCAACCATCTGGTCTTCAACGCCGCCGAGGTGCCCGACTCCGTGATCGACGCGCGCTACGAGGCGAGCATCGACCCCGAGGTCGTCGCGGACCCGCCACTGCGCCGCCCGTCCGGCCCGAACGCCCTGCGCACCCTGTGGAAGATGGACTTCACCCGCGACAGGCGCCTGTCGCGGCTGGCCGTACCCACCCTGGTCCTGTGGGGAGCCGCGGACCGGGTCAACCGCCCGTCCGGCGGCCGCATGCTGGCCGAGCGCATGCCCAACTGCGACCTCTACGAGGTGGCCAACACGGGCCACTGGGTGCAATGGGAACGCGCCGACCTCTTCAACCGGCTCTGCGCGGACTTCCTGGCGGGCCACCGATGACCACGCGGGACACCAATGCTGCCGCCGCTACCTCTGCCGCCGCTGCCTCTGCCGCCGCTGCCTCTGCAGCCGGTGCCCCTGCCGCCGGATTCTCCGTCTTCGGCGCGGTCCACCTCGGCTACATCGTCATCGAGTCCAACCGCCTCGCCGACTGGCGCCGCTTCGGCACGGACGCCATCGGCATGCACCACGACGCCCTCTCCCGCGACCTGATGCGCTTCCGTCTGGACGACCAGGAGTGCCGCTTCCTGATCCGGCGGGGTCCGGCAGAGGACGTGATCGCCACCGGCTGGCACATCTCCGACCACGCCTCCTTCGAGCAGATCGAGGCCCGCGTACGAGCCCACGGCGTCCCCGCGGTACGGGGCTCCGACGAGGAGGCGGCCCTGCGCGGCGTGGAACGCCTCCTGCGCTTCCCCGGCCCCAAGGGCATCACCCAGGAGATCTACACGACGCCGGTCACCTCGTCCGAGCCCCTGCGGATGCTGGCCTCGGGCTGGGTCACCGGCGACTCGGGCATGGGCCACGTGGCCATCACCTCAGCGCGCCCCACCCTCCTGCGCGGCTACTTCGACACGGTCTTCGACGCCCGCCTCACCGACTACATCGACGAGACCATCAGCGGCGTCAAGCTCAAGATCCGCTTCCTGCGCGTCAACGAACGCCACCACTCCATCGCGATCGCCGCCGTACGCGGTCTGCCCGTCGACCCGGTCCGCACCCGCGTCCAGCACCTCAACATCCAGGCGGCCACCCTCGACGACCTGGCCCGGAGCTATCAGCGGGTACACGAACTCGGCTTCGAGATGGCCCTGTCCGTCGGCCGGCACACCAACGACAAGGAACTCTCCTACTACGCCCGCACCCCCTCGGGCTTCGAGTGGGAGGTCGGCTGGAACCCCGTCGTCATCGACGAGAACACGTGGGAACCCAGCACCCACCAGGGCATCAGCATCTGGGGCCACGAGCCTGTCGGCCAGACGATCGCCGACCAACTCGCCCAGCTCCGACACGCCGCCCGCTCCCTGGCCCGCCGGGAGCAGACGGTCCGACGGCTGAGCGGCACGGGCATCCCCGACGACTGAGCCGGACGACTGAGCCGGACGACTGGCCGGACGACTGGGCCCGACGACTGAGATCGCTGGCCGAGGTCGCTGGCCGAGATCGGCGGCCGAGATCGTCGGCCGACCCCGCGTGCCAGAATGACGAGACCGGTCATGCTCCGTCCCAACGTCGAGGTCCCTCCCGTGTCCAAGCCCGTCGCCCGCGAGCCGCAGCGACGCAACTCCCGTTCCAACCGGGCCCGCATTCTGGCCACGGCACGGCGGGAACTGGGGCGGAACCCGGACATCACGCTGGAGGAGCTCGCGCGGGCCTCCGGCGTCGTACGCCGCACTCTCTTCGGTCACTTCCCGGGGCGGGCGGCGCTGCTGGAGGCACTGGCCGAGGAGGCCGTCGAGAGCCTCAAGGGGGCGGTGGCGGCCGGGGCGAGGCCGTCGGAGCCGGCCGGTACCGCCCTCGCGCACTTCGTGCTGTCGATCTGGCCCGTGGGCGACCGCTACCGGCTGCTCCTCGCACTCGCCCGGCACGACCTGGGCGCCGAACGCGTCGCCGAGATCCTCAAGCCGGCCCGTGACGAGGTCACCGCCATCCTGGAGCGCGGCCGGCGGGAGGGCGTCTTCCACACCCACCTCCCGCCCGCCGTACTCAGCGCCGGCCTCGAATCGATGACCGTCGCCCTGCTGGAAGAGGTCAACGCCGGGCGACTGGAGGACGACGGCACCCAGGTCGCCGTCGCCACACTCATCGCGGCCGGCGTCCCGGAGAAGAAGGCGTGCGCCGTGGTCGACACGGCGGCCTCCGAGGTGCGCGGGTAAGGGCAGCTGCCGCCCCGCACGGCCTTGGCCTTGGCCTTGGCCTTGAGCTGAGGTTCGCCCTTTCCCCTTCCCTGCCCCTCCCCCTTCCGCACCCTGAATCGAGTTATTTGCACATCACTGTGCAACAAACTAACCTGCTCACTGATGTGCAATTAACAGCCGAGGGAGCCCTCGATGCCCTTCCCCGTCACCACCCCCGTCGAGAAGATGACCGGGCCGTACGCACGGCGCTGGTGGGCCCTGCTGGTGCTCTGCCTCAGCCTGCTGATCGTGGTCATGGCGAACACGTCGCTGATCGTGGCCGCGCCCGACATGACCAGGGATCTGGCCCTGAGCAGCAGCGACCTGCAATGGGTCATCGACGGCTACACCGTCCCGTACGCCGCGCTGATGCTCGTACTGGGCTCGATAGGCGACAAGTACAGCCGCCGAGGCGCCCTGATCACCGGTCTGGTGATCTTCGCGGGCGGCTCGGTGATGGGCAGCCTGGTCGACGGGACCGGACTGGTCATCACGGCCCGCGCGATCATGGGTGTAGGCGCCGCCGTCGTCATGCCGGCGACGCTCTCCCTCCTGGTCGCGATCTTCCCGCGCGCCGAGCGCGCCAAGGCCATCACCGCCTGGACCGCCACCTCCGGCCTGGCCATCGCGGTCGGCCCGCTGGTCGCCGGCTGGCTCCTGGAGGACCACGCCTGGGGATCGACGTTCCTGATCAACGTCCCGATCGCCGTGGCCGCCGTGATCGGCGCGTTGGCCCTGGTACCGCCGTCCAGGGCGCAGGGCATGGGCCGGATCGACTACGTCGGCGGCCTGCTGTCGATCGTCTCGGTCGGCTCCCTGGTCTACGCGGCCATCGAGGGCCCGCACTTCGGCTGGGGCGTCGGCCCGATCACCGCGGCCGTGGTCGCCGGTGTGGGCCTGCCGGCCTTCGTCGCCTGGGAGCTGCGCCACCCGCACCCCATGCTGGACGTCCGCAAGTTCGCCCAGCGGCCGTTCAGCGGCTCGATGCTGGCGGTGCTGTTCTTCTTCTTCGGCACCTTCGGCGCCCTCTACTACGCCACCCAGTTCCTGCAGTTCGTCCTCGGCTACAACGCCCTGGACACCGGCATACGACTGCTGCCGCTGGCCGGTGCCGTCTTCGTCGGCGCCGCGGTCACCGGCCGACTGACCCCCAGGCTGGGCGTGAAGGCCATGGTCGTCGTCGGCATGGTGATCGGCACGGCGGGCGTCTTCCTGCTCACGCGGATCGAGTCGGGCTCCACCTACACCGACTTCCTGGCGCCGCTGCTGATGCTGGGCCTCGCGATCGGCCTGAGCGTGTCGCCGGCCACCGACACCATCATGGGCTCCTTCCCCGAGTCCGAACTGGGCGTCGGCGGCGGCGCCAACGACACCGCGCTGGAACTGGGCGGTGCCCTCGGCATCGCGATCCTCGGCTCCCTGCTGGGCACCGCCTACCGCGACAAGCTGACCGACCTGGTCGGCGACAACCTCCCGCACGCCGCGCTGGACACCGCGAAGGACTCGGTGGGCGGCGGCCTGGCAGTCGCCGAGCAGGTCGCGAAGAACCCCACCGGCGGCCCCCAACAGGCACAGGCCCTCATCGACGCGGTCCACGAGTCCTTCGCCCACAGCGTCGCGCAGACCAGCCTGATCGGCGGCATCATCATGGCCGCCGGGACGATGATCGTCCTCGCGGTATTGCCGGGCCGCGGCCGGGGCGCGAAGCAGGCGGGGGAGGGGACGGTGGAGGAGACGCCGGAGACGCCGGAGAGGACGGAGGCGCGGGAGAGGACGGAGGCGCGGGAGAAGCGCGTGGGCGCTGCCTGAGCGCTACCCCGTGGGTACGGCGTACTGAACTCGGGGCAGTGGGGGATGAGTTCGCCCACGCCGAGACGGAGCCGAC
>JABFVM010000150.1 GCA_013362785.1 Streptomyces sp.
TCGAAGCCAGGTGGGCGGCCACCAGTGCGACCTCGCCGCAGTCGGTGACCGACCGGGTCGGCGGGCGGCGGGGAACTGCGCCGGGAACTGGCCAGCGCTCTGCGGACGGGACGAGCCCGCCGCAAGCCGCACCGCCAGGCCGCTGCCCGTCAGCCGCGCTTCTCCCACTCCATGGTCGTGATCGTCGACCGGCCCGCCGAAGCAGACGACCGGGCCGTGCCCGGCCGCTGGAAGGCGACCTCGTCATCGGCAAGGACAACGCCTCCGCCATCGGCACCCTGTTCGAGCGGGCCACTCGCTACGTCCTGCTCGTCCACCTGCCGAAGGGCCGTGGCGCCGAAGACCTCAGCACGGCCCTGCAGACCACCGTCCAGACCCTGCCACGGCATCTGGTCAAGTCCCTGACCTGGGATCAAGGCTCTGAGATGGCCGCCCACCACGCCTTCACCGTCGCCACCGACATCCCGGTCTACTTCTGCGAGCCGGCCAGCCCCTGGCAGCGCGGCTCGAACGAGAACACCAACGGCCTGCTACGGCAGTACTTCCCCAAGGCACCGACCTCTCCGTCCACGACCCCGAGCAACGGGCCGCCGTCGCCGCCGAACTCAACAGCCGCCCACGCAAAACGCTCGACTGGGAAACGCCAGCCGAGCGCCTGCATAAACTTCTCGCGGACTGATCAACCAACCACGTATTGCAGCGACCCCTCGAATCCGCCGAATGCGGCGGGGCTTTGCGCGCGGTGTGCTGTGAACTGTGAAGGCTGTGCGGCTGTTGTAGTGCCTGCGGTGTGAGCGCCTGCGCGGGTCGGCCCAGTTTCGGCTGCTTCCCGGGCTTGGTTTCCCGGAAACACGATCATCGGCACTGTCGACCGGTGTTGATGCACTGGACCATCCGGTTCATCAGGCTCTCGTCGAAGACGTTGATGAAGTCGCCGTGGTCTGTGATCGGCTTGTGCATCTGCTCCGGGAAGCCGTCCACCGCGTAGAACGGGATGGCCTTGCCGTTGTCGTTGAGGCTGGGGGCGTCCACGTCGTAGACGAGGCGCTGGACCAGCTGCGGGATGGCCTTGAAGCCGTTCGGGCAGGCACCGGTCCTCGGGTCGGCGAACGCGACGTGCGCGCGGTGGTTGGCGCTGTCGGTGCTCCGGCCGTCCCAGCAGCTCTGGAACTTGGACGTACGGACCAGCTTGCTGCCTTCGGGGCAGATCGGGTACTTGTCCGTCAGCTGCCGGTCCTCGAAGCCGGTGCAGCTCCAGGCCGCGTTGGCGTTCGCGGTGCCGTTGGTGAACGCCTTGGCGTCGCCGGTGATGATACGCAGGAACTTGGGCATCGCCACGACCTTGCCGCGCGGGCTGCCGACGAAGTTCAGGGTGACCTGTGAGGCGGTCAGAATCCGGCCGGTGTTGCCCTCGGCACCGCCCCCGAGTTGCTTGGCGTCGAACTCTTGGGTGCCGTCCTGCAGTCGCAGCACGGGCCAGTAGTAAGTGGACTTGTCGCCCTGGTTGCGGCAACTTGTCGCGGCGGCGGCGAACTCCTCGTTCGTGGTGAACGCGTCGTTGTCCTGGTTGCCGACGTAGTCATGTGTGTGGTGCGCGCCGTTACTCACCCCGGGGGCCACGATGATGTTGTCGGAGTTGTACAGCTTGTTGGCGTTGACGCCGCAGCGAGTCGTGAAGAGGCCCTTGGAAGCGCCGCGCGATGTACGGGGCCTCTGCACATTCGGCTGGACGGTGGTGATGTCCACGAAGTCGGTGGCCACCGGACCATTGCCGGCCTGGCCGCCGTTTCCGTTCTGCCCGGCGTCGTTGCCCTCCCCCTGGCCTTGCCCCTGCCCCTGCCCCTGACCTTGCCCCTGACCCTGGCCGGTGCCCTGCTGGTTGCCGACGGCGCGCAGCGAACAGGCGGCGAGGGGTTCAAGGCCCTGCGGCCTCGGGCCCGACCGGCCGATGGCGATCGCGATCCGGTCAATCGTCGCGACCCGCTTGTCCTTGAGTGGTCCCATGATCGCGTTGTTGGCGAAGTTGCTGTCCTGCTGGATGGCACGGGCCGAATTCTGCAGCCGCCGGTATGCCTCGGCCACTTGCTGGTCGAGGAGCGCGAGCTCCTTGTCGACCAGCGCCCTGGCCCGGTCAGGGACCGAGCCCAGCTTCGCCCCGACATCCGGGCAGCTGATCGTGGTGGCTCCGGCCGCCAGGACTTGGTTCGCCTCCTGGGATGCGCGCCTGGTCGAATTGCTGTTGCCGTTCTCGTGGGCGGAGGCGTACACGTTGACCGCTATCAGCCCGCCCGCTCCCAGAGCCAGGCCTGCTGCCGCGGCGATGGCTCGATGAGCCGTCCTCGATCGCTTGCGCATGTTGTGTCGCATGGGATTCCTCTGAAGGTTCGAATCAATTGGGGGTGGGGTCTTGCGAGCTTCGGATCACACCGCGGTAGGCATTCGCTGTCAGGCGCGGTGAGGCTGGTTGCGCCCATGGTTACGGTCGGGATCAGCGGGAGCGTCGGGAATCCGGCGGCGCGTCATGCCTCCGTAAGAACTTGGCGCGCCGGGGACTTGCTCCTGCTCCCCGCCCTCCTGGAAGGGGCCAGTCCTGTGGTCGGCCCACTCGGCGGTGGTGGCTGCCATGAACCGGAGAAGCGCCCGATGAGCAGGCACAACCCGGCGTGCGCTGTTCCCGACAGGTCCGACCGACCGTCGTGCCATCGGGACACAGGGTGGGCGCCGAGTCTGCTCCGACTGGCGCGCGATGGCCTCGTGCTGCGCACGGATCCGGGAGGCGAGGGGAGGCGAGGGGAGGCACACGGTCATCACCAAGTCCGTCGGCCGGAGCACCCTCTCCGGGGTGCCGCTCATGTGCCGGATCCCGTCGGCCCCGCCTACCGACGGCAACAAGCCGTACGACGGACCTGGACTTCCGGGGGTTCCGCCGCACTATTGGCTGGACTATTGGCCCAACTGGCTAGTCACGCCGGTGGTCATGGTCATGGTCATGGTCATGGTCTCGGTGACGGCGGTGCGGCTGGCCGTGCGGAGGGTCTGGAGCGGTCGTCGTCGGCATGTCAGGCGAGTTCTTCCCTCTCGCCGACGGGCCTGCCGTCTTACGGAGGTCTTACGCGTGGTGAGTGGGGACGGCGGAGCAGTGGGCCGCCGCCTAGCGTGACCGGATGCGATCCTTCCGAACCGTGCGCGTGACAGTTCTGGTCACTGCGGCTCCGCTGCTGTTGGCCACCGCCGGTCTGATGCATCCCCGGCATCTGACGGCATCGACGGCCGGCCACTGGGCCGGGCTGCACATCGTCCTGTTGCCCGTCTTCCCCCTCCTCGTCCTCGGCCTGGTGGTCCCCCTGTGGGGGAGGCCGCGCCGGGATGCGGAGGGGGTGCTGACGGTTCTCGCCTGGGCCGGGTGCCTCTGGTTCGCCGCGTACTACTCCGGTCTGGACGCCGTGGCCGGCATATCCGCCGGCACCGTCGTGGACCACAGCGTCCGCGGTGCGGCCGGACCGCTGTTCGCCGTCGGAGACGAACTGGGCCGGGCCGGCGTGTACGGGCTTGCCGTGGCCTCGTTCGCCACCTGTGCGGTGCTCTGGCGCCGGCACGGCGTGCGGGTGTTGCCGGGCGCCGCCGTCCTGTTCGCCGCGTGCTGGTCGTTCGTCGACAGCCACATCTTCTGGCCCAAGGGGGTCTTCACCATGCTCGGCTTCGCTGCCGCCTTCGCTCTCCTGACGGTGGCGGCGGCCCGGCCCGCCGAGGACGCGCCGAGGCGGTAACGCTTACGAACCCCTGACGGACAGAACCGCGTCGGCGAGGCATGAGGCTGGCGGCGACGATGCGCTTGAGGTTGCCCAGGGGTGGGGGAGCGGTGGGTGCGGAGGCCATGGCTATCCGGTCGGCCACCATGCTGGCTCGCGGAGCGCCGGCTCAGCGGCTCGACGCAGGTCGGAGAATGCGCCCTCCGGGCGCATAGCCTGAACGTGACGGCCCACCCGGCACAGGTTGTAGGCACCGTACAGGGGATGTCCCGCTGGCCCGAGATGGTCGCGTAGTACCAGGTCAGAGACTCGCGCTCTGGGGGAGTCGGCACTACGGCGATCCGGGAGCGCCTCACTCGCGCCGTGCCGGTGTTTCAGACTGAGGCCTGCAAGAACAGGACATGACGATCCCCATCGCAGCCGAGCGGCGGTACCGGTGGCCGCAGCCGTTTCGCGTCCGGCGCCCGGCTAAAGCCGGACGCGCTGCCGCCGATCCCCACGCAGGGCTGACCCGGCTCGGTGGTGGAGTTCGAGCTCCAGGGACCAGGCCGTCTGCGTACCCGCTGGGGAGGAAGCATCCTCGAACACCTAGGTCCATGTGCTGAGTCAGGTTCGGGCTGGGGTCGGGTTCCGGTCGCGAGCTCCGCCGATAGCGTTGGCGATCAACCACGACACACCGGTGACGCTCCTGGTCGGCGCGGCTTGCCCGACGCGCGCCCGGGGAGCTGGTACCCGGCCCAGGTGCCGTGGATGCACCCGAGGAGAGCGATGTCCGGCAGCGGCTACACGTTTCTTTGCAAGTTCGACGTGTTGGAGGAGGGCGTGCCTCGACGGTTCGAGGTGGAGGGTGTTCCCGTTTCCCTCGTCCTGGCCGAGAAGCAGGTGTTCGCGATCCACGATGTGTGCTCGCACAGTGCCGTCTCGCTGTCCGAGGGGGAGGTGGACGGGTGCACGGTGGAGTGCTGGCTGCACGGTTCCCGGTTCGACCTGCGCACCGGACAACCCCTCGACCCGCCGGCGACACGTCCCGTGCCTGTGTACCCGGTGCGGATCGAAGACGGATGCGTGTACGCGCTTGTGGCGCCGCGGGGTGCACGGTGAGGCAGGCGTCGGACGATGCCGCCGGGGAGCGGGCCGATGCCGCCCGCAACCGTGCCCGGTTGCTGGAGGCGGCCGCGGAGCTGGTCGCCGAACGGGGAGCGGAGCATGTGACGATGCACGAGGTCGCGCAGGCGGCCGGTGTGGGCAAGGGCACGCTCTTTCGCCGGTTCGGCGATCGCACCGGGCTCCTGCTGGCTCTGCTGGATGACGCCGAGGCCGAATTCCATGAGGCATACACCTCCGGGCCGCCGCCGTTGGGGCCGGGAGCACCGCCGAGTGAGCGGCTGGCGGCGTTCGGTTGTGCCTTGATCGCGCGCATCACCGACGAGGCGGACCTGGGTGCCGCTCTGGCACGCCAGGTTCCCCTGGAACGGTGCCATGCTTCGAACGTCGGCGGGGCCTTCCACGATCACGTCGCGTCCCTCTTGAGGGAAGCGGGAGTTGAGGGCGATCACGCCATGCTCGCCCACGCTCTGCTCGCCTGGATGAACTTCGAGACCATGGATTACCTGCGCGATGAGTGCCAGGTCGCCACCGCTCGTCTGCAGGCCACCTGGGCCGACCTGGTGCGGGGCGTGACTGGAGCGGACGGGCGGGAACGCCGGAGCTCCGCGCCATCGCCATGACCGAGGCATCGGCTGAGACAGCGCCCGCGACCGGGCGACAGGTCGAGTCCGCTCAGTCTCAGGGCTCTGAGACTCTGGAAGCTCTGGGGGCCCTGCGTCCAGCTTGTCTGCACCCCATTACCTCTCACTACGGCCATCAAGGCAGGAAGACGCGCACGGCGCTTTTCCCGCCCATCACCTCCGCCTCTCGGGTGTCATGGGCACTGCGGAGGATGACGACGTTGCCCAGATCACGGGACAGACGTGTGACGAGAGCAGCGACGTCATGGTGCCAGTCGGCCGGGGCGGTCGACGGAGCAACGACGATCAGCTCCAGGACGTCCGCAGGATGTGAGGCTGTTCCGTCGATCACGGCCCCGTTCAGCGCGAGGTAGTCCGGTACTGGATGGAGGTGGACTTGTGCCTGTTCGCGGACCGTGTCGATGACGCGGTCCCGCAGGTGTGCGAGCTGATACAGGGCGCCCCAGGCGATGTGGCCTGCGACGAGACGTACGGCCTCTCCTTTGCGCCTGGGGGTGATGAGGCCCAGCAGACCGAGGCGGAAGAGCGCCGCTTCCAACTGGCTGGGGGTCACCGCGGCGTCCTTGGACAGCTCGTCGAGCGTCAGCGGTCTGGCGGCGTCGGCGGTGTGATGATCGACGAGGGCGGTGAGGAGCCGGCCCGAGGTTCCCGGGAACAGCGCGGACAGCGGGGTCTGGAAGTTCATGGCGTGGCCTGACTGTCCGGACTCGGTGAGTCCCTGAGGCAACAGGTGGCATCGACGACGAAGCCGACGAGAGTCTGAGGTGCGGGTGCCTTGGCTCGACCGGTCAGCCGCCGGAAAATCGATCGTTCA
>JABFVM010000576.1 GCA_013362785.1 Streptomyces sp.
CGGGACGGTCGGTGCCATGCCGGCGGCGGCCTGTCCCTGCGCGTCGCTCTGCGGCCCCGGCCGGGAGGCCGACGGGCGTGCCGCGCCGCGCAGCACGTACGCCAGCGCGCCGAGGATCACCGCGGTGATCAGCGCGGCGGCCCAGTCCGGCAGCCCGGCGGCGAGGCCGAGCCCCAGGGTGAGCGCGAGGGCCGCGCCCGCGTACAGGGCGACGGCGCCGGACGCGGCGTAGAGCATGGCGCGGCGGCGCTGCCTGCGGGTCTGCTCGCGCAGCTCGTCGCGTACGGTCTCGCGGGCCACCTGGGCCAGCTCGTCGACCAGTTGCCTGTCCAGATGCTCAAGATGATCCAAGCGATCCATGACCGCCGGGTACCCGTGGGAGCGTACGCATAACGGGGAGTGAGGGGATCGCGTGCGGGGATCGCGTGAAACGATCTCCCGTCCCGGCACCGTCCCAACTAGGCTCTCCGCATGGAGATTCTGGGAGCCACGCTGCGCGTATGCGTCGACGACCTGGAGACCGCGGTCCCCTTCTACGAACGCCTCTCGGGCGGCAGAGCCCTCCGCTTCGAACGCGGCGGTGTCCAGGTGGCGGCGATCGGCTGCTTCCTGCTCATGAGCGGCCCGGAGGCCGAGCTGGAGGTGCTGCGCAAGGTCGCGGCGACGATCGCCGTCAAGGACGTCGAGGAGACCCGCCAGGTGCTCAGCGAGCTGGGCGCGCGGATCATCGCGGGTCCGGTGCCGACGCCGGTGGGCCGCAATCTGATCGCGATGCATCCGGACGGCGCGATCTACGAGTACGCGGACCGGCAGGCCGAAGGTCAGGCCTGATCGTCGGACGGGTCGTCGGACGGGTCGTCCGTCCGGTCTCCGGCCTGGTCGAGGGCGGTCACCACGATGTCCGTGAGCAGCGCCCCCGCCCTGCCCTCCGGGTCCAGATCGGGGTCGTAGATCGTGATGTTGAGCCCGACGCAGTGGCCCGATCCGAGCAACGGCCGGAGCAGCGCGACGAGTTCGTCGGGCGTCAGGCCCTCCGGGTCGGGGCTGTCGACGGCGGGCATGACGGACGGGTCGAGGACGTCGGCGTCCAGGTGCACCCAGAAGCCGCCCATCTGCGGGATCTCGAAGGCGTGCCGGGTGACCGAGGCCAGCGCATGGGCGCCCCATTCGCGTACGTCGCCGACGGTCACCACGGGAATCTTCAGGTCGGCGAGCTCGGCCCGGTCCTCCTCGAAGTAGTCCCGGATGCCGAAGTACCGTACGTCCTCGTCCCGCAGATAGGGCCTGAGCCCCTCCAGGTTCGTCAGGTCCTCCTGGCCGCGCCCGGTGGCGAGGGCGACCTCCTCGCCGCCCGCCGCGCCGACCCGGTCGGAGTTGCCCGGGTGCCGGAAGTCGGGCGAGGCGTCCAGCACGGCCAGCCCGAACCGGCCGATGCGGCGCAGGGCGAGGGCGGCGCCGAGGTTGATGGAGCAGTCGCCGCCGAGCACGACCGGGAAGTCCCCGGCGCGCACATGGCGTTCGATGCGGTCGGCGAGCCTGCGGGTGTAGGAGGCGAGGGCAGCGGCGTTGAACACGCCGTCGCCCTCCCGCCAGTCCCCCCGGTCGTAGCGCGGCGGCACCACCACCCCGCCCTCCAGTGCCCGCAGCCGCTGCACGATCCGCTGCTCACGCAGCGCCCCGGCGAGCTTGTGGCAGCCGGGCACGGTGCCGGGGGCGGGCGGGCGCAGGCCCAGATTGGAGGGGGCGTCGAGCACCACTAAATTCCGCATGCGGCTCATCCTCGCCGACGTAGAGTCGGCCCTCAACGTCAATTCGAGGGAGCGGGAGCATGAGCGAGCGGCACACCTATCGGGTGATCGTCCGGGGCAGCTGGGAGGGGCTCACCGACGAGGCCCGGGCGCGGCTGCTCGCCGAGGCCGACGGGCACGGTCTGACCAGCATGCGGTTCACCGAGGAGGGGTCGTTGTCCTACGAGCCGTCGCCGCTCAAGCACTTCTCGATGCGCTACGTGGTCGTCTCGGACGCGGCGGACGGCGAGGAGATGGCCGGCGCGCTCGCCGAGGACCGGGCCGAGCGCACGTTGCGGGAGCTGGGCTACGGCTTCGGGGAGCTGCGGTCGACGGTCACCGACCTGGACACGATGAAGATCAACCGGAAGTCCGCATCTCGGCGGTGATCGCCCACCGCTCGTGATCGCGCCAGGCCCCGTCGATGAAGAGCATGCCCGGCGAGAAGCCCTCCAGCCGGAAGCCGCAGGCGCGCGCGAGGGCTGTCGAGGCGGTGTTGGCGGGCTGGACGTTGATTTCCAGGCGGTGCAGTCGCATCGGGCCGAAGGCATGGCCGACGACCAGGTCGAGGCCCTCCCGCATCAGGCCGCGCCCGGCGGCGTGGGCGAAGGCGCCGTATCCCAGGGCTCCGCTCTGGAAGGCGCCCTCGACGATGTTGTTGATGTTGATGAACCCGGCGATGCCCCCGCCGTCGTCCTTCGCGCAGACCAGGAACCCCGCCTTGCTGGGATCCTCGATCAGCCGCCCGGCGTAGGCGGTGTAGGCCGCGGCGCTGTCCGGCGGGAACAGCCACGGATGATGCAGTTCCTTGCTCTCCCGGACACGCCCGGTGAACTCACCGGCGTCCTCGTGAGTGAAGTGCCGTATGCCCACCCGGGGGCCTTCGGCGAGATAGCGGGACGCTTGGTGCGGCATCCCGCCAGCCTACGGCCGGCTAGGGCAACACGCCCTAGCGGCGTCGGCTCATGAAGTAGCCGCCGACCAGCGCACCGATGATGCCCATGGCCATCAGGGCCAGCCACAGCGGCATCGTGACCAGGGGGATCAGCAGGCGGATCTCGGTCTCGCGGGTGTTCTCGAAGATGAAGATCAGCGCGAGGGCGATCAGCACCAGCACGGTGATCCTGGCAGGGGTCATCGCCCCGGCCAGGCCACCCCGCTTCCCGCCGGCCTTCGTGCCGCTCCCCGACGTCTTCGCGGTCATACAAACAAGGATGCTCCCCCGGGCGCGATCACGCACGGTGAGGGCCCGGCCGGCTCCCTCAGTCGATCACCGGCAGCTGGAGCACCCCGGTGTCCTTCGGCGCGCTGACCACGGTCACCGGCTTGATCCCCCGGTTCCCGAAGTAGGCGTCGTCACTCGCCGCGATCACGAACCGCAGCCGGTGCCCCTTCTCGTACCGGTGCACTATCCCCGGCAGGGTCACGGTGAAACGCTGCGTGACGTCGGGCACACGCACCGGCGCCACCAGCCGGTGCACCAGGGTCTGGGTGCCGTCGGGCGCGACGTCGTACAGCTTGGCGAACAGGACGAGTTTGTCGGCGGCGTCCCCGGAGTGCTGGGTCCGCTCGGCCTTCGGGGAGACGACCCGCAGCGTGGCCCGGGGCGCCCCCACCACGTCGGTGGTGCGGGCGAGGGGTTCGCTGGTCCAGCCCAGGTGGGTGCCCTTGGTGTCGTAGGGCGCCGGGTCGGGCAGCCCGAGGGCCCCGGCCAGCGAGCTCTCCGAGTGGCTCGTCGGGACGAGCCAGTTGGTGTACGTACGGCTGCCGCGCGCCACTTTCCGGCGGTTGTCGACGAGCTTGCCGTCGCCGGAGAGGTACAGGGTCCGGTCGGCCGCGGGGACGCGGTCGGCGGTGGCGTAGGTGCCGCTCGGGTCGGTGATCCAGTCGCGGTAGTAGGCGAAGGCCGGTCCGGTGTCGACGTTCCGCTTCCCCAGGTAGCGGTCGAACCAGGCGAGGATGCGGCGGCCGACGTAGCTGGTCTCCAGGTTGCCCTGGGCGATGTTGAGTTCACCGGTGGCCGGGTCGGTGAGGCCGCCGCTGTGGCCCCAGGACTGCCAGATCATCTTGGCCGGCGTCCCCTGGGCCTTGAGTGTCCGGTACGTCGCCGTCGCCTCGTTGAGGTTGAAGAGGCTGTCGGACTGGCCCTGGACGAGGAGGGTGGGTGCCTTGACGCGGTTCAGGTACGACACCGGTGAGACGCTGCGGGCGTAGGCGAGCAGCTCGGCCGTCTGTCGCGCCGGGTAGCGGCCGGTGTTGAGGGTGCGGATGGTGTCGCAGGCCTTGGTGACGAAGTGCAGACAGGCCAGGGAGTTGATGCGGGACGGGTCGAGGTTCGGTTCCGTCAGGGGCTGGCCCTCGCCGATGAGGTAGAAGGCGTTGGCCCACTGCCACTTGAAGGCGCCGGGCACGCTGCCGCTGCCGGCGGCGTTGTTGGGGTCGAGGGCGTAGGCGAGGTCGTTCCAGGTGATCATAGGTACCAGGGCGTCGAGGCGCCGGTCGACGGCGGCCGTGGCGAGCTGGATGGCCCCGCCGTAGGAGCCGCCCAGCATGCCGACGCGCGGGTCGCCGGGGGCGTCGAGGGTGACGTAGTCGGCCTTGGTGCCGTCGTCGGCGGCGCGTGTGCCGCCGAGGAAGTCGACCAGTCGCGCGGCGGCGACGCCGTCGATGGCGGGGTCGTCGAGCGAGATCAGACAGCCGGACCTGCCGAAGCCGAGCCCGGAGTAGACGAGGGCGACGTAGCCGCGCTGGGCGAAGGCCTTGCCGACGGCGTCGGTGGAGCCGTCGGACTTGCTGCCGCCGAAGCCGTTGGTGGCGAGTACGGCAGGTGCGGGCCGGGTCCGGTCCACGTCCGTGGGCCGGTACAGATCGGCGTCGACGGTGCAGGTCCGGCCGCCCGCCTGGACGGTGAACCTCAGGGCGGTGACGGTGTATTGGCCGGTCGCCGCGGCGGCCGGTGCGGTGAGGGCGAGGGGGGCGGTGAGCGTGGCGCCGAGAACGAGAGCGAGTGGGGTTCGGGATCTGGGCACACGACGGGACACGAAGACCTCCACACTGAGGCACGCTGAGGACAGCCCTGCTTACCAGCCAGTAAGGACTGGCCGGTTGTCATGGTGTGACACGTGTCAGACCAGGTCAATCGGCGTGACCGAGTTCCTTGACGGATATTCAGTGAAGGTCTGCCGACGCGCGTTCAGCGCAGCGCCGGCGCATCCAGCGTCAATGTGCCCGCGTCGGCGTCGAGTTCGGCCATGACCCCGAAGGGCAGCGTCAGCGCGCCTTCGCAGTGGCCGAAGCCGAACTCCTCCACGACGGGCACCCCGAGCCCGCCGAGCCGGTCGGCCAGCAGGGCGCGCACCCGGTCGTACGGGTCGCAGTCGTGCCACGACCCGAGCAGCACGCCGCGCACCCCGTCGAGGAAGCCGGCGCGCAGGAGTTGGGTGAGGTAGCGGTCCAGCCGGTAGGTCTCCTCGCCCACGTCCTCCAGGCAGAGCAGGCCGCCCTGTGCGGAGGTCCGGGCGTGCGGGACTCCGCTGTCGGCGGCGAGCATGCTGAGGCAGCCGCCGAGTGTGACACCGCGCGCCCGGCCCGGGACCAGGGCGGAGCCGGTGGAGGTGATGGTGCGCACCGACTCCGGCTCGAACAGCGTGTCCCTCAGATGCTCCTGGGCCCGCGCGTTCTTGACGAAGTCGATGCCGGCCGCCATCGGCCCGTGCAGCGTGGCCAGTCCCAGCCGCGTGGCGAACGCCTCGTGCAGCACGGTGATGTCGCTGTAGCCCACGAACACCTTGGGCCCGGCCGCCCGCATCGCCTCCCAGTCGAGCAGGTCGACCATGCGCTGCGTCCCGTAGCCGCCCCGGGCACAGAGCACGGCGTCGACGGAAGGGTCGCACCAGGCGTCCTGCAGATCGGCGGCGCGGTCCGTGTCCGTACCCGCGAGGTAGTCCAACTTGCCGTGCCGGTCCAGCACATGGGGCGCCACCACCGGGTCGAGGTCCCAGCCGCGCAGCACATCCAGCCCGGCCTGGAGCCGCTCCTCGGGCACGGGTCCGCTGGGTGCGACGACGGCCACCCGGGCGCCGGGGGCGAGTCGGGCGGGGCGCACGAGAGGCCGTACGGAATGGTTCACTTGGCGAGCTCCAGCGTCGGGATCCCGGACGGGGTGAGCCCGAAGGCCTGGGCGTACAGGGAGAGTTCGGACTCCAGGACCCGGATCATCGTCTCCGCCCGCCGGAACCCGTGGCCCTCCCCTTCGAAGGCGATGTAGGCGTACGGCACCCCGCGCCCCTCCATCCGGGCCAGGAACCGCTCGCACTGGGCGGGCGGGCAGATCACGTCGTCCAGGCCCTGGAGCAGCAGGAAGGGCGCGGTGATGCGGTCGGCGTGCGCGACGGGTGAGCGCTCCTCGTAGCGCGCGGGTGCCTCGGCGAGGGGGCCGACCAGCGACTCCAGGTACCGGGACTCGAAGTCGTGGGTCTCGCCCGTGCCCCAGCCGGCGAGGTCGAGGATCGGGTAGAGGA
>JABFVM010000447.1 GCA_013362785.1 Streptomyces sp.
CTGCTCGCCGAGAAGGACATGGCGGAGCTGAAGTTCCGCAAGGACGTCAAGTTCCTCAAGCACGACCTGGTGCTGCACCTGCGCGACCTGCCCTTCCGGGACGCCGCCTACCGCCAGGAGTTCTCCGCCCTCGCCCGCACCTACCTGGACTCCATCGACCCGGCCGCCTACGACGAGGTCGAGCCGATCCACGCGGTCTGCGCGTATCTGCTGCGGGAGAGCGACTGGGACAACCTGCTGCCGGCCGTGGACACGCTCACCAACCGTGACAAGGTCTCCGCCCCGCTCACCGAGCGTGACGGACGGGTCTACTGGTGTGCCGAGCACATCGACGAGGACCCCTTCGCGCGCCGGATCCTGGACGTCACCGAGCTCGGCTACCACACCCGGCCGGTCGGGAAGCTGTTCCCGCGCAACGAGCTCACGGAGTACCGGCAGGAGGGACAGGGCGGCGGTGTCGTCCGGCTCGCGGGCCGGATCACCAACCCGCTCGGCGTGATCGCGCCCGGCGCCCGGCTCACCGCCGAGCTGGAGTTCTCCGCCCGCCGCAAGGGGCTGCGCCTGCAGACGTTCCGCTTCCCGGTGGGGACGGTCCGGCACGAGGGGCCGTATGTGTCCTGGGAGGCCGCCGCGGACCTGTCGAAGGGCCTGCGCCCACTCGGCATCGTGGACGCCGTCTGGGACGTACGGCTCCACCTGGACGTCGACGGGGAGCGCACGACGACGCGGCTCACCGCCACCCGGCCCGGTCTCGCGACCGGCGAGGTGCCGGTGCGCCCGCGCCTGACCCGGCTGGTCGCCGACCGGGTCGAGCCGGAGGTCTCCACCCGCGGCCATCTCGCCTTCCGGCTGGTCCCCGGCAAGAAGGCGAACGACCTGGTCCTGCGCGGCCTCCAGGGCACGCCGGGGCAGCTCGCCAAGGCCGGGTATCGGAAAGTGAAGGCGCTGCGCAAGCGCGCCACCTCCGGCGAGACCAAGCTCCGCATCTACCACGACGTCTATCTGCGGATGCCGGTGCAGAAGCGGCTGGTGGTCTTCGAGAGCCATCTGGGGCGGCAGTACAGCGACAGCCCCCGGGCGATCTACGAGGAGATGCGCCGCCAGGGTGTCGACTTCGAGGCGGTGTGGTCGTACACCGGCCGTCCGCAGGGCTTCCCCGCCGACGCCACGCTGGTGCGCCGCTGGTCGCTGCCCTACCTGAAGGCGCTGGCCCGCGCCGAGTTCTGGGTCGACAACCAGAGCTACCCGCTGAAGCTGACCAAGCGCCCCGGGACGACCTACATCCAGACCTGGCACGGCTCCGCGCTCAAGCGGATGGGCTTCGACGAGGCCGGCTGGAAGCTCAAGTCCCGCCCCGAGCAGGCGGAACAACAGCGCACCCTGGACCGTTTCGACCACTTCCTGATCCGTTCGGAGCACGACGTCCGCACCCTCGCCAAGGCCTTCCGGCTGCGCGAGAAGACGCTGCTGCGGGTGGGCTACCCGCGCAACGACGAGCTGGTGGCGGCCCGGGGGGCGACTGAACGCCCCGCACTCGCCGACGAACTGGGCATCCCGGCCGGCAAGAAGGTGCTGCTGTACGCGCCCACCTTCCGGCAGCAGGGCGGGCGCCGCTTCGCGCTGCCCTTCGACGTGGACCGCTTCGCGGAGGAGTTCGGCGACGAGTACGTCCTTCTCGTCCGCGCGCACTACCTCAACCACGTGGTGCTGCCGCCGTCCGTACGGGGCCGTGTCATCGACGTATCCGACCACCACGACGTGACCCCGCTGCTCGCACTCGCCGACGCGCTGGTCACGGACTACTCGTCGGTGATGTTCGACTACGCCCTGCTGGACCGGCCGATGCTGTTCTTCCCGTACGACTACGAGGAGTACGTGCACGAGGGCCGCGGCACCTACTTCGACCTGCTGGAGCGCGCACCGGGCCCGGTCGTGCGCACCGAGGACGAACTGCACTCCGTGCTGCGGGAGCAGTCCCTGGAGGAGCAGACCGTCAAGTACGCGTCGGCGCGGGAGCGGTTCGTGGCCGACTTCGGCGAGTACGACGAGGGCACGGCCGCGCAGCGCATCGTCGATGAGTTCTTCACCGACTGGAGGAAGGCACAGTGACCGACGGCACGACGGGACGGGACGTCTTCCTCGTCTCCAACAGCGTGGACGAACTGGGCGGTGTGACCAGCTGGTCCCACCAGATGGCCCGGCTCCTCACCGAGCGCGGCCACCGCGTCCACGTCATCGGCATCACCACCCCCGAGGACCCGCACGACCTCGGCGAACTCCCCTACCCCACGACCCGGTTGTACGCGGGCCAGCCGCCCGCCCCCGGCCGGGCGCGGGACGCGAGCATGCGGGAGAAGGCCGGCGTGCTGACGAACCTGTTCCGCGCCGCGCGCCCGGGCGGGGTCGTCATCGTGACCCAGGTGTGGGCGATGGAGTGGGTGAACCTCGCCGACACCGGCGGGCTGACCGTCATCGGGATGAGCCACGAGTCCTTCGAGACCTCGAAGCGCTCCTCGCGCTTCCGGCGGGTCCTCAAGCACTACGCGGACGTCGACCGGATGCTCGTCCTCACCCGCGAGGACGCCGACCTGTGGATAGGCGCGGGCCTCAACAACGCCTCCTTCCTGCCGAACGCCGTGCCCTGGCTGCCGGAGGAGACCTCGCCGCGCACCGAGAAGGCCGTCATCAGCATCGGCCGGCTCAGCGACGAGAAGGGCGTCGACATGCTCCTCGACACCTGGGCGGAGGTGGCCCCGCGCCACCCCGGCTGGGTGCTGAAGGTCTACGGCTCCGGTGAGGACGAGGAGCTTCTCAGGAAGCAGTGCACCGCCCTGGGGCTCGACGACTCCGTGCAGTGGATGGGGCGCACCAGCGATGTGCAGGGCGCCCTGCGGGGCGGCGCGGTGTTCGCGCTGTCCTCCAGGGGCGAGGGCTTCCCGCTCGCGCTCATGGAGGCCATGGCGATGGGCGTCCCCTGCACGGCCTTCGACTGCGCCCCCGGCGTCCACGAGATCATCCGGGACGGCGAGGACGGCCTCCTCGCCCGGCCCGGCAACACCGGCGAACTCGCCCGCAAGCTGGACCTGTTGATGTCCGACGCGGGGCTGCGGGACCGGATGGGTGACGCGGCGCGGGAGAGCATCCGCAGGTACGGGGCGGACGAGATCGCGGGGCGCTGGGAAGCGCTGTTCGGCTTCCTGGAGAGGTAGTGCGGTGGGGGGTGGGGCCGAGGCCCCACCCCCCACAGAGTTTTCGGAGTCTCCTCCGGGAGTCTTCGGAATCTCAGGCGGGGTGGTTCGCCTTCCAGCCCGCCCAGGCGGACGAGATCATGTCGTCCACCCCGTGCCGCGCCTTCCAGCCCAGCTCCTTGGCGATGCGGTCGGCCGAGGCGACGACCCTGGCGGGGTCGCCCGGCCGCCGGTCCATGACCTCGGGGGGCAGCGCGTGGCCGGTGAGCGTGTTGATCCGGTCGATCATCTCGCGCACCGAGACGCCCTCGCCGCGCCCGATGTTGAGGGTGAGGTCCGTGCCCGGTGCCGCGCTCAGCCGCCGTGCGGTCGCCACATGGGCCTCCGCCAGGTCGACGACGTGGATGTAGTCACGGACACAGGTCCCGTCGGGGGTCGGGTAGTCGGCGCCGAAGATCCGCGGCGCGGCGCCCTCGGTGAGCTTCTCGAACACCATGGGGACGAGGTTGAAGACGCCGGTGTCGGCCAGCTCGGGGCTCGCCGCGCCGGCCACGTTGAAGTAGCGGAGCGAGGCCGTCGACAGCCCGGTGGCCCGGCCGGTGGCCCGGACCAGCCACTCGCCGGCCAGCTTGGTCTCGCCGTACGGGCTCATCGGCTCGCACGGCGTCTCCTCGGTGACGAGATCGACGTCCGGCATGCCGTAGACGGCGGCCGAGGACGAGAACACGAACGACGCGACCCCGGCCTCGGTGACCGCGGAGAGCAGGGTGCGCAGGCCCTCGACGTTCTCCCGGTAGTAGTGCAGCGGCTGTTCGACGGACTCGCCGACCTGCTTCTTCGCCGCGAGGTGGACGACGCCGGTGATGCCGTGGTCCCGGATGGCGCGCCCGAGCAGCTCACCGTCCAGCGTGGAGCCGACGACCAGCGGCACACCGTCGGGGACCCGCTCGGCGATCCCCGTGGACAAGTCGTCGTAGACGACGGCCCGTTCGCCCGCGTCGAGCATCGCGCGCACGACGTGCGCCCCGATGTAGCCGGCGCCACCGGTGATCAGCCAGGTCATGTACAGCCCTTCGTCGCAATGGGTCGGAAATCAGCAAAGCAGCAGGTCGGCGAAGCCGCAGGTCAGCGTAGTCGCCGGTGGGCGTGCCGAGGGTCAGCGGAAGAAGCGCTGCAGGCGGCGGCGTACGACGCCGGTCACCCCGGCCAGACCGGGCGCGAGCCGTACCGCCAGTGCCCCCGAGTGGGTGGCGTACGGCTGCACCAGCAGCACGAGGTGGCGCAGGCTCGGCAGGGCGCACCGGCTCAGCAGCCCGGCACCGGCGGCCGCGTGGGCGGTGATCTCGCGGTGGGTGCCGTCCTTGAAGCGGAGCCGGAGCTTGAGGTCCCAGGTGCCGCTGCCCAGTGCCGCCAGGTCGAGCGGGAACTCGGCCGACCAGGTGTCGGCGCCAGGGTCGGCCGCGAGGGGCACCGTGCGGGAGAGGCCCACCCGGCCGTTGTCCCGCTCCACGAACTCGGTCTCGACGGCCTCCGGCCCGGTCTCCGCCATCCGCCCGTACATCTCGTGCAGGCGCAGCCGGAGCCTCGTCCCTCCCACACGGGGGCGCAGTTCGGCGTCGACGGCGGCGGGCAGCAGGTGCACGGGGCGGTCCAGGAGGTGGTCCAGCTCCACCTCGGGCAGCTCCGCCGACCAGATCGGGGTGCCGTGGTCCGCGCGCGCGTACGGCGGGTTCAGCCGGGCCGGGCGGGCCGCGAACTCCTTGAGCCGGTCCAGGTCGCAGGGCTCCTCGGAGGCGAGGATCACCCGGGCGACGACCCGGCCGGGCCCGGGCGCCGACGCGAAGTCGCCCTCGTCGAAGGAGTCGAGGTACTTGCGGGTGACGGTCCACCACTCGCGCCGGTACTCCGGGCCGCGCAGATGCAGCTCGCGCGCGTACATGCGCAGCGAGTGGTCGAGGAAGCGGGCCCGCGTGGCCTGCGCCAGCCGCTTCTCCCCGGCGCCCAGCAGGATGTCGTACGACAGCTGGTCGGCGTCTATCCGGGCGCGCCAGTTGGCGATGTTCGCGCGGTCGAGGGAGATGGACAGCCGGGCCGCCGACCGGCGTACGTGCCAGATGTACACCGGCTCCGGGATCAGCGCGATGCTCGGCGCGGCGGCCAGGACGCGCGCGGTGAAGACGAAGTCCTCGTAGGGGAAGCGGCCCTCGGGGAAGCCGATGGCGTGGTCGCGCAGGAAGTCGGTGCGGTAGAGCTTGTTGACGCAGAGCGTGTCGCGCACCAGGCGCACCCGTCGGTCGAGGTGGGCGACCAGCGTGCCCCGGGTGTACAGCTCCTGCTGCCAGGGGGTCTCGCGCCCGGACGGCAGCTCCTTGCGCAGGCACAGCCCGGCCGCGACCGGCGCGTCGTGCCGCACGGCCGCCTCAAGGAGCGCGTCGACGGCGCCCGGCGGCAGGACGTCGTCGCTGTCCAGGAACATCACATAGGGGGAGGTCGCGGCGTTCAGCCCGTCGTTGCGCGGGGTGCCGCAGCCGCCGCTGTTGGTCGGGCGCCGGATCACCTTCAGGCGGGATTCCTCGGCGGCCATGCCTTCGAGCAGCTCCACGCTGCCGTCCGACGAGCAGTCGTCGACCGCGATCACCTCACGGACGGACGGCCCCTGTGCGAGCGCCGACCGCACCGCGTCCGCCACATGGGCGGCGTCGTCGAATCCGATGACGACGACAGTGACCTGCGCCTGCTGGAGAGCCATGACTGCCCCGACCCGTAGTGATTTATCCGTAATGCCTGTTTCGAGACCTTCGGGCCTCGGAGTGGAAGATGACGTCTACGGGGTCGGGGTTCCGTTCAGCCGTTTTTGATTGCGATTCGATTACCGTGGCCGGATCCGATACGACGGGCTCACCGCACCCCGTCCCAGCGGCCGTCCGGGGTCAGCCCCAGCAGCTCGATCGCGTTGCCGCGCACGATCCGCTCGACGACCTCGGGGGCCAGGTGCCCCATCTGCGCCTCGCCGACCTCGCGGGACTTCGGCCAGGTGGAGTCGGAGTGGGGGTAGTCGGTCTCGTAGAGGACGT
>JABFVM010000044.1 GCA_013362785.1 Streptomyces sp.
GCGGTGGTGCGGGGCGAGCAGGGGCGGGTGGCTGCCGGGGCGGACGACCTCGCTGGGGTGCGGGTCGAAGGTGACGACCACGGCGGGAACGCCCAGCTCACGGGCTCGGTCCACGGCATGCCGGATGATCAGCTGGTGTCCGCGGTGGACTCCGTCGTAGGAGCCGATGGTGACGACGCTGCGCCCCCAGTCCTGGGGGATGTCCTCCAAGCCACGCCAGCGCTGCACTGTGCCTGCTCCTTGTCGCAAATTCGTCGAACCCGTCGAACCCGTGTCCGTCTTTGCCTCACACGCTCTTACGCAGGTCTAAGGGTGCCATGCCGGACGCCTCGGGCCCGCATCGGCATGGTGGCTGTGACCGGGTGCACGTACGGACACGCCGGTCATGCGGGAACTCGTACGCCGGCCAGGTTCTCGATCATCCTGCGTGAGCTCGGTCCGACCACCGCCGACCACTCCTGCGGGGCGTCGCTGAGCCAGCCGGCGACCTGCGCGGCGAAGCCGGGGACCCGGCGGCCGAGATCGACCAGGCCCCGGTCGAAGCGGGCCGCGCCGTCCGGGGTGCGGACCAGAAGCAGACCGGTGTGATGGACGAGGCCGCGGAGGTCGTCGCCGCCGCGCTGGACGGTGGCTTGCAGGAAGGCGTCCAGGACGGCGGGGGCGCGTTCGTGGGCGAGCAGGAATGCGCGCAGTTCGCGGCGCAGCGGGCGGGACTCGGGGGTGCCGGGCGTGGCGAGTACGGCGGCGAGGGCGGCCCGCACCTGTTCCGTGCCGCTGTCGAGCAGGCCGGTGACCAGCGGGAAGATTACGGTGCGCGCGGTGATGCCGTGGTCGAGACGCCGGTCGACGTACGTGGCCACGTCGGCGGCGATCTCGGGGTGCCGCCCCACCGCCTCGCGGACGAGGGCACCGACGCGGAGGGCGAGGCCGGGCGTGGTGACGTCGGCGAGGGTGTGCAGCGCCTGTCCGGCGTCCGGTCGGTTCAGGCGTGCCCGGAAGGCGTCCAGGACCGGTTCGGGGTGGGTGGTCAGGGCGGCGACCAGGGCACTGGGCGGAAATTGCGGGTCGGCGGCCTCGAACAGCGCCAGCGCCTGCGGGAGATGGCGGGCGCGGGTGCGCGGGTCCCGGACGAGGAGGGCGACCGCGCCGCTGTGCAGCGTGCAGTCGTCGGGGCGGGCGAGCAGCGCGAGGGCGGCGTAGCGCAGGAGTTCGCGGTCGGCCTCGGTGTGGACGTGGGGCGCGGCGCGCAGTCCGTACGCCACCGCCGCGACCCGACGCGCGGGCCGCTCGTCGTGCGCCCAGCGGTCGACGGCCCGGCAGACGGCGGACGTCTCCTCCTCGGCCAGCACCGCGAGAAGCTCGTCGGCCTTGCGGTGCGCACTGTCGACGAGCGTCTCGGTGAGGTCGTCGAGGGCGCCGTTCCGGTGGGCGTAGAGCAGGGCCTGGGCGGCGCGGGCGACAGTCGCGTGCGGGGTGGCGGGGAGGGGGCGGTCGTCGTCGAACCAGCGGGTGAGGTGCCGTTGTACGGCCGTGGGGGCGGCGGCGAGGAGGCGGGCGGTGGCGTCGAGGTAGCGGGGGGTGTGGGAGGGCGTGGGCGGCGGGGTGTCGCCACGGGAGAAGGAAGCGTCGGAGACGGAGGTGCCGGAGGCGGGGGTGCCGGAGACGGAAGCGCCGGGGTAGGGGGTATGGGACGAGGGGGTATCGGAGAAGGAGGCGTCCGAGGAGGAGGCGTCACGGGCGGCGGGGCACGGCGGGCCCTGTGGGCGAACGCCCGTGGCGTGCCGGAAGACATGGCTCGGGAAGGCGTCGCCGTGGACGCCGTCGGTCTCGTGCGGTGGGCCGTCGGCGCGGACCAGGTCGCGCAGGAGGGCGAAGCGGTCGGTGTCCGCCAGGCGCAGGCCGGTCCAGAAGTCGGGGTGGAAGTCCGGGGGCGCGGGGCGTTCCCGGTGCCGCCAGGCCACGATGCGGTCGGCGAGCAGGCGCAGTACGTCGAGGTAGGGCGTCGCGTCCGGGACGCGCAGCAGGGTCTCGGCGAGGAGGCGGGCGGCCCACCAGGAGTGCCGGTCGGCATCAAGGGCGTGCGTCAACTCCTCCAGTCGGCAGGCGAGTTGGGCGGTGCCGTGCTGGCGGGCGAGGAGGAGCATGGCCTGCACGACGGGGCCGATGCGGTGGCGCGGTACCGGGAAGGGGTGCGCGGCGTCGGGGTCGGTGCGGCGGTGGACCAGGGCTTGGAGGGCCTCGTCCAGGTCGAGGTGCATGCCCTGGATCCAGTCGGCGAGTTCCTCGTGGGCGAAGCGGTAGCCGTGCCCGGCGGGGACGAGGAGGCCCTCGGTGAGCACGGCGGAGGCCCAGCCGGTGCCGCCGCCGAGCCTGGCCGGGGCGGGGCCCCAGGGGAAGACGGCCTCGAAGGACGCACGGTCCAGCTCTCCCTGGCCCGGGCCGAGGCTGCGGCGCGCGGCCTCGTGGACCTGGCCGGAGACCTTGGCGGCGAGGCGGCGTACGGCTGTGCCGCGCAGGCCGTTCTCGGCGGCGAGGCGTACGGCGATGCGCAGGCACATGAGGTCGAGGTGGGCGGAGAGGACGTCGTCGCGGTCGAGTTGGCAGTGCGGGGTGTCGGGGAGGGCGGCGCGGACCTCGGAGAGGAGGCGGAGGGTGAGGGGGTGGCGGGCGTCCGGGGCGGCGAGGGCGGCTTCGGGGATGCCGTAGCGGGTGCGGGCGTGGTGGGCCTCTTCGGGGGTGAGGTCGCCGAGCCGGACGCAGGGCGGGAGGCGCCGGGAGTCGCCACCTCCGCCGCCCTCGCTTGTCCCGCCGCCCTTGCCCGTCCCGCCGTCCCTGCCCGCCCCGTCGCCCCTACCCGCCCCGTCGTTCTTGCCCGCCCCGTCGCCCCTACCCGCCCCGTCGTCCAGGTGCGCCGTCCCGTCGGCCCCGCTCCCCCCGTACAGCAGCTCCTCCGGAAACTCCGCCCCCGCCCCCTCCCAGTACTCCGCCCTGCACGCCACCACCAGCCGTGCCCCCGTCTCCCGCAGCCACCCGGCCGTGCCTTTCGTCCAGTCCGTGAGGCGGTGGGCCAGCAGCGGGGGCATCTCCTCGGGGCCGTCGAGGAGGAGCAGGAGGGGGCGGCCGGTGGTCCGGGAGAGGTGGGCCAGGCGTTCGGGGGTGGTGTCGCCCAGGGTGGTGGGGTCGGACGAGGTCGACGCGGCCACGATGCGGACCGCCCGGGTCAGTGCCCGGCGTGCGGCGTCGGCCACCGAGTCGTCGTCGTCCTTGAGGTCGGCGCCCCGCAGCCACAGCGTGGGCGCCGGTGCCGGGCCGCGGTGGCGGCGTGCGGCCAGAGCCGCGAGTTCGGTCGTACGGCCGCTGCCCGGGGACCCGACCAGGGCCAGGACCGCGGCCCCGCTCTCGGCGAAGGCCTTGAACTCCCTTGCCGCCGAGGCCCGTTCGACCGGGGTCACCTCGCCCACTCCCCCGGCCTCCGCCCGGCCCACACAGCCCGCCAGCGTCCCCGGCGGACCGTCCTGCCCCACGGACGTGGCCGTGAGTTCCAGTACGCCCGCCAGGTTCAGGTCGGCTCCGTACGCCGGTACGGTCGCCGCGTTCTCGGCGAGCAGCTCGGCGAGCGGGCCCTCGGCCGCCGGCCGCAGTGGCACGGCGAACCCGGCGTCACGGCCGCCGCACTGCAGGGCGGTGCCGAGGACACCCAGCACCGCGCCGGACCCGGCGTCCAGCACCGGTCCCCCGGCCGCCCCTCCGCCGAGCCGCAGCGCGTCCCGGCCGGCCGTGCCGATCGCCAACTCCAGGGCGTCGTCGAGCTGATGGAAACGGTCCGTCGCCGCGTACGTCACGGACGTCGCGCCCAGCACCCGCGCCTCCCGCCAGCCACCGGCCGCGATCCGCACATAGGCGCCGGTCTCGACCCGCTCCCGCGCGGTCACCGGCAGCGGATCCATGCCCAGGCCTTCGGTGCGCACGAGGGCCAGGTCCAGGGTGGGCAGCGGGGTCACCGCACTCCCCGGAACCACACAGCTCCGGCCGCTCTCGGCGGCGTACAGGACCAGCCGGGGCAGCCCGTCGACGACCTCGTGGCTGGTGACGACGGTGCCGTGGTGGTCGGCCACGAAGCCGAGACCACGCGGCCGGCCCGCCAGGTCATGGATCCGGACCAGGACATCGTCACGGACACGGGCACCCGGCCCGTCGTAGGAGTGGGATTGGGAGTAGGAGTCGGAATGGGAGCGGGAGTGGGAACGGTGTGACTCCCGTGCACAGGCGTCCGTGCCGGACCGGCAATCGTCCCCCGCGTCATCCGCCGCATCCCACACGCCCTGCGCACTCCGCACACCCTGCGCACCCCGCGGGCCCCGTCCCGCCATCGTCGAACCTCCCCGCCGCGCACCCAGACGCCCATACGCCCGCGCCCTGTTTTTTCGACGTTAGGTGCGAAGTGATCAGCGGGGCAGATCGCCCGGCGAACGCGCCCCCTTCCGCTCCCTCGGTTCACTCCGAGCGCCCGCACGGACGGGTGAACAGAGGGGGGTAGCTGGATACACCCTAGGGGTGGGGGAACCGAGGGGGGACCGTGGAGCGGCGGGCAGAGGACTACCCCGTGACCGCCGCTCCACGGGCAGGCACTCAGCCGAAGACGGCCAGGCTCTTCGCCTTGCCCTTGTGCTCCTCCACGAGCGCGAGGAAGCCGCCCTCGGGGTCGAAGACGGCGACGGGGCCGGAACCCGCGTACTCGTCGGGCATGTCGAGGCGGACGCCGTTCGTCAGCAGCCGGGCGCGCTTGGCGTCCACGTTCCAGCGCGGGAACGCGGCCGTGGCGGCCTCGGCGATCGGCATGACGGTCAGCTCCTGCTGATGCTGGTCCAGCGTCTTGGCGGAGTCCAGCTTGTACGGCCCGACGCGGGTGCGGCGCAGCGCCGTGAGGTGACCGCCGACGCCCAGGCCGGCACCGAGGTCACGGGCCAGGGCGCGGATGTAGGTGCCGGAGGAGCAGACCACCGACACGACGAGGTCGAGGACCGCGGTGCCGTCGTCGGCGACGGCGTCCCGGATGTCGTACACGGTGAAGGAGGAGACGGTGACCGGCCGAGCCGGGATCTCGAACTCCTCGCCGTCCCGGGCCCGCTTGTAGGAGCGCACCCCGTTGATCTTGATGGCGCTGACCTTGGACGGCACCTGCATGATGTTGCCGGTCAGCTCGGCGATCCCGGCGTCGATGGCGTCGCGGGTGACCTTCGAGGCGTCGGTGGACCCCGTGATCTCGCCCTCGGCGTCATCGGTGAGCGTGGTCTGGCCCAGGCGGACGGTGCCCAGGTACTCCTTCTCGGTCAGGGCCAGATGACCGAGGAGCTTGGTCGCCTTCTCGACGCCGAGGACGAGGACGCCCGTCGCCATGGGGTCGAGGGTGCCGGCGTGCCCGACGCGGCGGGTGCGTGCGATGCCGCGCATCTTGGCGACCACGTCGTGCGAAGTGAAGCCCGACGGCTTGTCGACGATGACAAGGCCGTCGGGCGTGGTGTGCTTCTGCGTCATTCCGCGGTGTCGCCGTCCGTCTCGTCCTCGGAGCCCGGCTTGCGGTACGGGTCCGCCTCACCGGCGAACTTCGCGCCCGCGGACGCCTCTCGCACCTTCTCGTCGGACTGGCGCGCCTTGTCGAGGAGGTCCTCGATGGTGCGTGCCGTGTCCGGCAGGGCGTCGGCGACGAAGGTGAGGGTCGGCGTGAACTTCACGCCCGCGGCCGCCCCGACGGCCGAGCGGAGCACGCCCTTGGCGCTCTCCAGTCCGGCGGCCGCGGCTGCCCGCTCCTCGTCGTCCCCGTACACCGTGTAGAAGACGGTCGCCTCCCGCAGGTCACCCGTGACGCGGGTGTCCGTGATGGTGACGTGCGAGCCGAGCCGCGGGTCCTTGATCCCGCGCTGCAGCTTCTGGGCCACCACCTCTCGGATGAGGTCCGCCAGCCTTTTCGCCCGCGCGTTGTCGGCCACTGGTCCGTCTCCCGTTCTTTCTTCTTCTCGTTCTTGGCTGTTGGTCGTCAGTCGTCGTGGTCACCGTGGAAACGCCGCCGTACCGACAGCAGTTCCACTTCGGGACGCCCGGCGACCAGCCGTTCGCACCGGTCCAGTACGTCGGTGAGGTGACCGGCGTCGCCGGACACCACGGCGATGCCGATCTCGGCCCGCCGGTAGAGGTCCATGTGGTCCACCTCGGCCGCGCTCACCGCGTACTTGCGCTGAAGCTCGGCGACGATCGGGCGGACGA
>JABFVM010000239.1 GCA_013362785.1 Streptomyces sp.
GCCGCGTCAGATGAACGGCCCCCGGCGATGCACCGCCGTACGCCCCACCGTCGCCGCCAGTTTGCGCAGGCGGCGCCAGTCCAGGCGTGGGGCGCGCGGCGGGACGCCGGGGCGTTTGCGGGGGACGCGTACGCGCAGGGCGCCGGGGGTGATGCGGCAGTGGACCGGGGCGGGCAGCACGAGGGCCTCGCCGTCGAGGCCGGCCTCGATCTCCTCCCGGTCGGCCTCGATGACCACCTCGGTCGCGGTGAGGATGGTCAGGCCGCTCGGCGCGGGGTCCAGAAGCAGTGCGGCGGCCTCGGCCGCGCTGTCCACCCTGATCCCCAGCACGCCGAGGACGGCCGCGTCGAGGCGGTCGCGCCGGCCCATCCCGAAGGGGTCGTCCGTGCGGTAGGGGTTGTTGCTGACCAGCACGGCATGCGGCGCGTCGAGCGTCGTGCCCGACGCACGGGCCGTCAGCCGCGCTCCCTGCTGGCGGGTGAGCAGGTCGGGCAGCAGCTCCAGGCTGGTGCCGATCTTGTCGTCGCGGTAGCCGGGGCTCTGCACGATGGCGGCGTACGCCCCGAAGGAGGCGTTGTTGACGAAGGGCCGGCCGTTCGCGAACCCGAGGTCGACGCGGAGTTCCACGCCGTCGGTGAGGGCGTCGAGACAGGCCGCGGGGTCCTCGCGGTCGAGGCCGAGGTCCATGGCGAAGTGGTTGCGGGTCCCGGCGCTGATCACCAGGAACGGGATGTCGTACGCGGCGGCGACGGCCGCGACCCGCGCCTGGGTGCCGTCCCCGCCCGCGACGCCCAGCAGGTCGGCGCCGTCCGCCACGGCCTTGCGGGCCAGGGCGGTGACGTCCTGGTGGTGATCGGGGTCGAGGAGGATCACCTCGGCGCCGAGCCGCTCGGCCTTCTCCTTGAGCGCGAAGCGGTCCACCTTCCCGCCGCCCGAGCGGGGGTTCATGATCAGGACCGCCCGCTGCGGCGGCGCCGCCTTGCGCTCCCGCATCACCCGTACCCGGGTGCTGCCCGCGCCCCGCAGCGCGTACCGGCCGCTCCACACGGCCAGCGTCCACAGCGCCACGGACATCAGCAGCGCCCAGAACAGGGTGGCCGCGAACAGCGCGATGAGCGCCGCCGGCAGGGCCACGGCCAGGACGGCCGCCGCCCAGCGCACCGGACCGCGCAGGGTCAGCGTCCACCACACCGCGACCGCGCTGAGCCCCAGGCCCGCAGCCCCGGCCACCAGCAGCAGGACGCCGCCGACACCTCCGTAGGCGAGCGGCACGAGCACCGCGAGCCCCGCCGCGGCGAGCGCCGTGCGTGCCGCCCACCGCTGGGCCCGGTAGGCCCGCCCGCTCAAGTCCAGGCCCATGCGTCCTCCCTCGTCGGCGGACATCGTAGGTCCGCAGGGCCGTGGGCCGCACGGTGGCGGTCGGGAAGGGGCCCCTGCGGGAATCCCCTTTTGAACGCGTTCAACTCCAGGCGTACGCTACCGCCATGAGCGACAGAGCCGCCCTGCTGAAGGGCATCCGTGTCTGGCTGGCCTTCTTCGTCGTCTGCCTGGTGCTCAGCGGCGCCACGGCCTTCCCCCTCGTCCATGAACTGCGCTGGACCGAGGACCTGTTGCGCGCCCTGTCCGTGCCGGAGCACCTCCCGGGCCTGACGGACTGGATCGAGCGGGTCCGGCGCGGGCTGGACACCGCCGACGCCGACCACCCCTTCCTCCTCTACGGCACGGACTGGCTGGCCTTCGCCCACCTCGTGATCGCGGTCGCCTTCTACGGCCCGTACCGCGACCCGGTCCGCAACATCTGGGTCGTCGAGTTCGGCATGATCGCCTGCGCCGGCATCATCCCGCTCGCCCTGATCTGCGGCCCGATCCGCGGGATCCCCTTCTGGTGGACGGTGATCGACATGTCGTTCGGCGTCTTCGGGGTGATCCCGTTGTACGCCGTGCGGAAGCGGATCAAGCGGCTGGAGGCGCTGACGGCGCCGTCGGCACCCCCGGCCGCGGTCGCCGTCAGCGGTTGAAGGCGGGGAAGGCGAAGCGCCGGGCGATGGCCTCGCCGTCGCCCCGGGCGTCGGTCGAGTTGACCGAGTAGACGACGGTGCGGGACAGATCCTGGGTGGCCGCGACGACCGTGTGGTAGCCGGGCCGGGAGCCCGTCTTGGCCCAGACCGTCCGGCCGTTCAGCTTGAACGGTGAGAAGGGCGCGCCCATCGTCGCACCCGGCACGTCCGGCACCGCGAACATCTCCTTCAGCTGCGGCTCGGGCACGACACGCCCGCGGAACACGCCCACCAGCAGCCGTTCGAGGTCCGCGGTGGTCGAGATCATGTCTCCCGCCGCCCACCGGTCGGACATGTTCCAGTCGGTCACGTCGACCAGCTTGCCGTCGATCCACTCGTACCCGCGGTTGTGAGGGCCGTGGATACGGGGGTCCGGGCCGTCCGGGAACGACGTGTGCCGCATGCCGAGCGGCCGGAAGATCCGTACGGCCGCCTGGTGGGCGTACGAGTCGCCGGTGACCTTCTCGATCAGCATGGCCAGCACCGTGTAGTGGATGTTGCCGTAGTCCTGCCGCTCGCCGGGCCGGTACGCGGGGTCCGGGCCCTTGGCGACCGACGCGGCGACGACCTCCTCGGGCGTCAGGGTCTCGAAGCGGTGCGGGTACATCTCCTCGGTGGTGTCGCCGAGGGACGCCCCCGGCTGGAGCCCACTGGTGAAGTTCAGCAACTGCCGTACGGTGATGGGCGCGAAGTCCTTCGTGAGCAGGCCCGGCAGGTACTGCTGCACGGTCCCGTCGAGCGAGATCCGCCCCTCGGCGGCGAGTTGCAGGACCATCGCCGCGGTCACGATCTTCGTCGTGGAACCGGCCCGGAAGCGGGCGTTCTCCAGCGCCGGCGCCTCGCTTCTTCTGTCCCGCACCCCGGCCACACCGTGCCAGCTCCCCTTGCCGCCGACGCGGATCAGCGCGGCCGTCGCGTCCTTGTCGGGCAGCCCGGCGAGCGCGGCGCACAGGGCCTTGACGTCGGGGCCGTCGGGTGAGGCGGCCTCGATCGCCTCCGCGGAACACGACGACGAAGGTGGCGCGGGGCGCGCGGACGCAGTCCCGGCCAGCGGCAGCGCGGCCAGGGTCAGGGCGAGCGCGGAGGTGAGGAGGGCGGGAAGCGGGCGTACGGGCATGGGCTGCTCCTGAGATCGACGGGGTGTGCGTGAAGGTGCGTGATCATCGTCCGGCGCCACGGCCCCGGCCGGATCGTCGCCGAGGAGGGGCCCGCACCCTGAAGAGCCCCGGAGCAAGTGCCGTACAGAACAAGGGAGTTGTCAGGGATCGCCCTTACGGGCCCCGACCGCGGAAAAAGTGTTATCGCCGCCCCCTTCACCGCGTCTCCACTCGCGTCCCTCCGTCCCCCACACCCGGGAGCGCCCCCATGCCTCGCCCGTACCGGAAGCGGAATGTGATCTCCGACATAGCCAAAAGTGCAGGTCAGGCTGAGAAGGTGCGTACGGGCAGCAAGTGACCCGGGAGAGGACGCACGTGGACGAGGCAGCCGGCCGGCAGTGGCGCCCCACCATCGCGGCGGCGCAGGCCGGTGACCGGCAGGCGCTGGACGAACTGGTCGAGGGCTGGCTGCCGCTGGTCTACAACGTGGTCGGGCGCGCCCTGAACGGCCATGCCGATGTCGACGACGTCGTCCAGGAGACGATGCTGCGCGCCGTCGACAACCTCGGCTCGCTGCGGGACCCGGACAGCTTCCGCTCCTGGCTGGTCGCCATCGCCATGCGGCAGATACGCGACCGGGCGCGGCGCAGACAGCCCGTCCAGCTGGACGAGTCGGCCGCCCAGGAGGCCACCGACTTCGCCGAACTCACCGTGCTGCGGCTCCAGTTGGAGGGGCAGCGGCGCGAGGTCGCGGAGGCCGTGCGCTGGCTGGACGACGAGGACCGGCAGCTGCTGTCGCTGTGGTGGCTGGAGGTCGCGGGCGAGCTGACCCGGCGCGAACTGGCCGCCGCGGCCGGGATCAACAGGCAGCACGCCGCCGTTCGCGTCCAGCGCGTCAAGGAGCGGCTCGAAACCGCCCGCGGCATCGTCCGGGCCCTCGACGGCGCCTGCCCCGACCTGCGCGAACTGACCTCCCGCTGGAACGGCCGCCCCGACTCGGTCTGGCGCAAGCGGCTGGCCCGGCACATCAGGCGCTGCGGCTACTGCGGCGACACCCGCGAGGCCGTCGTACCGGCGGAACGCCTCCTCGTCGGCATCGCGCTCGTCCCGATCCCCGTCGGCTTCACCCTCTCGCTGGCGTTCGGCGGCAAGACGGCGGTCGCGGCGACGGCCACGGCGACCTCCGTCGGCTGGTCCGCCAAGGTGATGGCCGCGATCACCCAGCCCGCCGTGGCGGTCACGGCCGGCGCGACGTTCGTGGCGGGCGGCGCCTACGTCGTCACCCAGACCCCGGACACCCCACCACGTGCCGCCGCCCCCACCATCTCCAGCACGGCCCGCCCACCGTCGCCCACCCCGCCCGTGTCACCGTCGGCGACGCCCCCACCCTCACCGTCGCCGTCCGCGACGAAGAAGACCGAGCTGTACGGCACGGTCGTCGACGCCGTCGACCGGGCACCGAACCCGGACACCAGGCCCGCGGCCCTGCCGCGCCGCCCCGAGTCCGGCGTCACCAGCACCGGCGGGGCGCACGCCGTGATGAACCACCGCGGCGACAGCGTCACCCTCACCGGCCGCGGCTATGTCCTCGTCCGCTGGCAGATCTCGCCGCAGTACCGGGCGGGCGGCCTCGTCATGCCCGCCTGGACCGGACTGAAGGGCGAGCTCTTCCATGTCGCCTCCGGCGGCGGCCGCCGGATGGACGACCGGGTCAGCGACAGCGACGCCTCCGCCACCGGCATGGGCAGTTCGGCCACCGGCTTCATCGTCCTGCCGTCCGGCACCCAGCAGATGTGGCAGAACGAGTGGTTCTACCTCGACGGCAGCGTCATCCTCACCGTGAACGAACGCGGCGCCGACTACGGCCTCAGCGTCTTCCCGTCGGACTGGAACGCCGTGAACAAGGACATCAACCTCGGGCCGCCCGACGGCGCGATCCGCTACGGCCTGGTCCGCGACACCGGCAAGGACGACACACCCGTCCCGCAGTACCTCACGCGCGCGACTCCCGCGGACGCGGCGACCGTGCCCCAGCAGTCCGGGGTACGGCGCTCCTGAGCCGCCCTCAGCCCGTCGCCGTGCGCAGAGCCAGGAGGACGTCGAGGCGGTTCGTCGTGATCGAGTCGACGCCGGCGTCCAGGAGACGGCGCATGGAGCGGCGGGTGTCCGGGGTCCAGACGGAGAGCAGGTAGCCGTCGCGGTGGACGCGCTCGGCGAGGGCGTGATCGACCAGGCCGAAGCGGTAGTTGAGCCAGTGCGGGCGCACCTCGGCGAGCAGCGCGGGCCGCGGTGGCGCCAGCGTCGTCCAGGTCAGGGCGATCTCGGCGGCCGGGTCGGCGGCGCGTACGGCGAGCATGGCGGGGGCGCCCGCGCAGTAGTACACGCGGTCCTGGGCGCCGCATTCCCGCACGACGTCCACGATCCGGCGCGCCGCCCGCACATCGGGGGTGCCCGGCAGATCGAGCATCACCCGGCTCCCGTCGCACACCGCCAGCGCCTCCTGGAGCGTCGGCACCCCGCCCGCCGTGAGCCCCCGCACCTCGGCCGCCGACAGCGCGAGCAGCGGCCGTTCCTGCTCCCACAGCCGCTTCAGCGTGTCGTCGTGCAGCAGCACCGGCACGCCGTCCCTGGTGAGCCGTACGTCGATCTCCACCGCGTCCGCGCCGAGTTCGAGTGCGGAGCGCAGCGAGTCGAGCGTGTTCTCGCGGACGCGGTAGGGGTCGCCGCGGTGGGCGACGGCGGTCACGTTCTGCATGAGGCCATTCTGGGGGTGCGGTGGCGGGGCGGGGCGCTCTGGGCGCGCGGGTTGCGCGGGCTGGTCGGGCTGGTCGCGTCGGTCGGGTCGGTCGGGTTGCTCAGGGGGCGAGCCACCCGGCGGTGTACGTGTCGATCTCCTGCGCGATCCGTGCCTTGCCGGGCTCGTCGAGGAAGGACGCGGTGACGGCGTTCTTGGCCAGGTCGGCCAGGCCGCGTTCGTCGAGGTCGAGGAGGCGGGCGGCGACCGCGTACTCGTTGTTGAGGTCGGTGCCGAACATGGGCGGGTCGTCGGAGTTGATCGTGACGATGA
>JABFVM010000033.1 GCA_013362785.1 Streptomyces sp.
CGAGTTCTCGCAGTGGGACCCGCGCCGGCAGCGGCCCGAGCTGTGGAACCTGTACAACGGCCGCCACGCCCCCGGCGAGCACGTCCGTGTGTTCCCGCTGTCCAACTGGACCGAGCTGGACGTCTGGCAGTACATAGCGCGCGAACACATAGAGCTGCCGAACATCTACTTCGCGCACGAGCGTGAGGTGTTCGCGCGCAGCGGCATGTGGCTGACCGCCGGCGAGTGGGGCGGTCCGAAGGACGGCGAGACCGTCGAGAAGCGGCAGGTCCGCTACCGCACGGTCGGCGACATGTCATGCACCGGCGCCGTCGACTCCGACGCCGTGACCCTGGAGCAGGTCATCACCGAGATCGCCGCCTCCCGGCTCACCGAACGCGGCGCCACCCGCGCCGACGACAAGATGTCCGAGGCCGCGATGGAAGACCGCAAGCGCGAGGGGTACTTCTGACGATGACGACCATCGACACGCTGCGCTTCGCGACCGCCGGGTCGGTCGATGACGGCAAGTCCACGCTGGTGGGCCGGCTGCTGCACGACTCCAAGTCGGTCCTCGCCGACCAGCTGGAGGCCGTCGAGCACGCCTCCCGCAACCGCGGCCAGGACGCCCCGGACCTCGCGCTGCTCACCGACGGCCTGCGCGCCGAGCGGGAGCAGGGCATCACCATCGACGTCGCCTACCGCTACTTCGCCACCCCGCGCCGCCGCTTCATCCTCGCCGACACCCCGGGCCATGTGCAGTACACCCGCAACATGGTCACCGGCGCCTCCACCGCCGAACTGACGGTGATCCTGGTCGACGCCCGCAACGGCGTCGTCGAGCAGACCCGCCGCCACGCCGCCATCGCCGCACTGCTCCGCGTCCCGCACGTCGTCCTCGCCGTCAACAAGATGGACCTCGTCGGATACGAGGAGCATGTGTTCGCGACGATCGCCCAGGAGTGCACGGCGTACGCGAGCGAGCTGGGCGTCCCGGAGATCACCGCCATCCCGATCTCGGCGCTGGCCGGGGACAACGTGGTGGACCCGTCCGCGAACATGGACTGGTACGGCGGGCCGACCTTCCTTGAGCATCTGGAGACCGTCCCTGTCGGGCGCGACCTGGCACACTGCCGGGCACGCCTCCCCGTGCAGTACGTGATCCGGCCGCAGACCGCCGAGCACCCCGACTACCGCGGCTACGCCGGCCAGATCGTCTGCGGCACGCTGCGCGTCGGCGAGCAGGTGACCGTTCTGCCGGCCGGCCGCACCTCCACCGTGCGGGCCATCGACGGGCTGGGCCGTACGGTCGGCATCGCTCGGGCCCCGCAGTCGGTGACGGTCCTGCTGGACGGCGACATCGACATCTCGCGCGGCGATCTGATCGCATCGAGTGACGACGCTCCCGCCATCACCCAGGACATCGACGCCACCGTCTGCCACGTCGCCGACCAGCCGCTCGCCGTCGGCCAGCGCGTACTCCTCAGGCACACCACCCGGACGGTGAAGGCGATCGTCAAGGACATCCCGTCGCGCCTCGTCCTCGATGACCTCTCGACGTGTCCGAACCCCGGGCGTCTGGTTTCCAACGACATCGGCCGCGTCACGATCCGCACCGCGGAACCGATCGCGCTGGACTCGTACGCCGACTCCCGCCGCACCGGCTCCTTCATCCTGATCGACCCGGCCGACGGCACCACCCTCGCGGCCGGCATGGCGGAACCGGCGCCGCGCCGACGACCGAGCCCGCAGGAAGATCACGGCGGTGCCGACTGATCCACAGGCCGCTGACCAGCCGAGTCACCGCGGTTCGACGCCGGTACCGGCCAGCGGGTTCGGCAGCGGCCGGTAGCGGGCGTCGGCGCCGTCGGCGTTGGTCCAGCGCAGGAGCAGGTTCGTCTTGCCGGGCAGGGTGGGCGCGGTGAGCAGGCCGGCGATCTCGGGGAGGTCGTGCCGGGACAGCTCGCGGCGTACGGCGGGCCACGGGTCCAGCGCCGGGCGGCGTTCGGCCAGTGCGCCCGCCATCTCCACGAGGTGGTTGACGACCAGGCAGTACACCAGTCGCTCCCAGCCCGCCGCCCGGGACACGTCCGGCAGCAGCTTCACGCCCTCGGCGTCCCGGAAGAGGGCCTGCACCGGGGTGCCGTCGGCGTCGACGGCGACCAGGGTGTTCTGGAGGTGTGCTTCGAGTACGACGCCGTGGTCGGCGAAGGCCGCGAGGGCGGGCGGGACGACGGCGCGCAGGTAGGCCTCCCACCAGGCCGCCGGGTCCGGGGCCGTGTCGAGGGGGCTGCCCTCGAAGCCCTCCACGAGTGCGGCGGCGAGCAGCGGGGTCGTTCCGGGCCGCAGATGGCCGTGGAAGCCGTCGCGGACCAGGACCGCGAGTTCCTCGAAGGCGAAGTCGGCGGTGCGGTAGCCGCGGTCGCCGAGCCAGGCGGCGGGGCCCTCGAAAGCTGCGAGCGCGGTGGCCGCCGCCGTGTCCGTGGCACGGAGTTTCAGCAGGTCGTGGCGCCACAGCCGACGGATGTCGTTGGTGATGCGGACGTCCAGGCTGAACTTGAGGAACAGATCGTGCCCGGGCGCGTACAGCGTGCGGATCGCGGCCGTCGGCAAGGTGTCGAAGCCGGTCGTGCCCAGCCTCAGCAGCCGGCCGTCCGTGAACGCCTCCGTGAGCTCCCGGCCGACCAGGTCGAGCTGCCAGGGGTGCGCGGGCAGCAGCCGGTAGCCGGGCGGGGCCTCGCCGAGGGCGTCCAGGGCGGTGGTGTCGCCCTCCTCGACGACGGCGTCCTCGCGCACGCCGAGCAGGGTCAGCGGGAAGCGGGCGTGTGCCTCGGGGGCGTACGGCAGCCAGGCCGCGACCGGGCCGCCGCCGCGCGCCTTGGGGGCGGGGTGGTAGGGGTGGCCGGTGAGGAGGGACTGCTCGGAGCGCAGGTAGGGGTCGTCGGGCGGCGTCGCACGCGCGCGTGCCGTGAGCAACGCGGCCACGGCGTCCCGGCTGTCGATCATCTCGGTGGGCAGTTCGTGGTTGGACAGCCCGGTGTGGCGGCGCAGTTCGTCGGCGACGAGTTTGACGAGTTCGGTGTGCCCGACGCGCTGCCAGGCGCCGCCCACCCGCACCTCGGGCTCGGTGGGCCGCCGCTCGCCGAGCACCCGCAGCAGACGTCCCGTGCCGGGCAGCCGGTACACACGCCGGGCGCCGGACGCTTCCTGCGGTGCGGCCACCTCGCGCAGCAGGCAGTTCAGCAGGGGTGCGACCGCGTGGGCGTCGGCGCGTTCCGCGACGTCGGCGGCGGGTGGAGGGTTGAGGTGCACGCGATCCACTCGTTCTCTACGGTCCGTTCAGGCGGGAAGACGATCAGTATGTCTGTCGCCAGGTCTGTAGTCGGCGCCTGTCCCGACGCCCTACTCGTACCCGAGGAGCCCGCCCGTGCACCGTCTCCCCAGCGCAGAGGCCGAGGTCGCCGCCGAACTGGCCGATGTTCGCCCCGGACTCGCCTCGCGGTACCGGGCCGAGCTCCCGGGCGCCCGGGCCGCCGTGCTGACCCGGCTCTGGCGGGCCCTCGCGTACGAGCCGCTGCCCTGGGTCGAGGGGCGTGAGCGGGGCCGGGAGGGGCTCACCCTGCGCCTTGCCGACGGCCGCCGGCTGCACGGCCCGCACGCCGACCCGTACGCGACCGCCGCGTACGTCACCGCCGTACGCCTCGACCGGACGTCGTACGACGATCCGGCCCGGTTGCTGACCGGCCTCGCCGTGCCGCACGGCACGTCCTTCGCCGTCGAGTTGGGCCACAGTGTCGCGTCGTTGGCGCTGTCCCGGGCCGGGCAGGAGGGTCGCTCCACGCAGTGGCCGGGGCGGGACTGGGAGTGGGAGCAGCGGGTGGTCGACGGGCATCCGTTCCATCCCAACTGCCGTTCCCGGCCCGGCTTCTCGGTCGCCGAGCAGCTGGCCTACGGGCCCGAGCACCGGCCGGTGGTGACGCTGGGGCTGGTGCCGGCGCGGGCGGACGAGTGCCTGGTGACGGGTGAATGGCCGGAAAGCATGCGGGACGGGGAGCGGCTGCTGCTCCCGGTGCATCCGTGGCAGGCCGAGCATGTGCTCAAGCGTCCCCACGATCTCCACGGCGACCTCCACGGTGATCTCCACGGCGATCTCTACGGCGCCGGAATGGCCGCTCATCCGCTGATGTCGCTGCGCACGCTCGCGCTCCCCGAGGGACCGCACGTCAAGACAGCGTTGAGCGCCCGGCTGACGTCCTCGGTGCGGGACATCTCGGTGTACTCGATCGGTCTGTCGGCGACCCTGTCCGACTTCGCGGAGACGCTGGCGGCGCGGACGGACGGCCTGCTGCACATGACCCGCACCCTGGGGGCCGCCACCGCCCACTCGCCGGATCTGGCGGCGGTCGTGCGGGAGTCACCCGAGGAGTACGCGCGGCCCGGCGAGCGGGTCGTACCGGTGGCCGCGCTCGCCACCACCGAGCTGCCCCGGTCCCCCGCGTGGCTGGCCGAGTTCACGCGTCTCGCCCTCACCGTGGGGCTGCGGCTGCTGGAGCTGGGGGTCGCGCTGGAGGCACACGGGCAGAACCTGCTCGTGGTGCTGTCGGCGGGCGGCTCCCCGGTGCGGCTGGTCTACCGCGACCTCGCCGACATCCGCGTCAGCCCGGCCCGGCTGACCCGGCACGGCATCCCGGTGCCGGAGCTGACCGGCCGGATCGTCACGGACGACGTACCGACGCTGCGCCGCAAGCTGTTCGGCTCGCTGGTGGCCGGGGCGCTGGCGGGTACGGCGGGCTCGGGTGCGGCGTTGCGCGGGGCGCTGGAGGCGGCCGTACGGGGGCTGCCGGGGGCCGGGGATCCGGCCGCGCTGTGCCGGGAGCCGCTGCCCACGAAGGCGCTGTCGCTGATGCGGCTGTCGCCGGGGACGCCCGGGGACCAGTGGGCCGAGCTGCCCAATCCGCTGGTCACCGAGGTGTTCTGAGCCCGTTTTGGAGCGGGACACCTCGGATCAATAAGATCCGCCGATGATCACAAGAACACGGCTGGCGACCGGGGTCTGTGCCCTGCTCGCCGCGCTCGCGGCCGGGATGGCGTTCCCGGCCGGGGCGGTTGCCGATGAGACCAGTGCGACCGCGCCGAAGGTCGATCTCGTCCTCGATGTGAGCGGCTCCATGCGGGCCCGCGACATCGACGGCCAGTCGCGGATGGCCGCGGCGAAGCAGGCGTTCAACGAGGTGCTGGACGCCACGCCCGAGGAGGTCAGCCTCGGCATCCGCACGCTGGGTGCCAACTACCCGGGCGACGACCGCAAGACGGGCTGCAAGGACACCGCGCAGCTCTACCCGGTCGGCCCGCTCGACCGCACCGAGGCGAAGGCGGCGGTGGCCACCCTGGCGCCCACCGGCTGGACGCCGATCGGTCCCGCGCTGCTGAAGGCGGCCGACGACCTGGACGGCGGCGAGGGCTCCAAGCGCATCGTGCTGATCAGCGACGGCGAGGACACCTGCGCCCCGCTCGACCCGTGCGAGGTGGCCCGCGAGATCGCCGCCAAGGGCATCGGCCTGACCATCGACACGCTCGGCCTGGTCCCGAACACCAAGCTTCGGCAGCAGCTGAGCTGCATCGCCGAGGCGACCGGCGGGACGTTCACCTCGGTCGAGCACACCGACGAACTCGCCGACAAGGTGAACCAGTTGGTGGACCGGGCGGCTGATCCGGTGGTGACGCCGGTCGCGACGACAGGCGCGGACCGGTGCGAGAAGGCGCCCGAGCTGAAGTCCGGCCTGTACACCGACCGCGCGGAGTTCGGGCAGCAGCGCTGGTACCGCGTGGCCGTCGAGCCCGGTCAGGAGCTGCGCGCCTCGGTCGGCGTGGCGGCCGACCGGGGCGTGAACCCGTCGTACGGCGTGCTGCTGCGGGCCGTGACGGTCCACGGCCGGGAGATCGTGCGCGGCGAGGCGGCGGGCAACGGCCGTACGGATGTGATGTCGACCGGGCTGCGCTATCCGAAGGCGGAGCTCGACGAGGACGAGGACGCCTCGGCCGCCGAGACCGTGTGTCTGCAGGTCACCCACTCCTTCTCGGCGGGCTCCGGTGTGCAGACCACGCCCGGGCTGCCGCTGGAGCTGACGGTCGACGTCGTGGACGGGCCGTCGCAGTCGAGCGACGTGGCCTCCTTCGG
>JABFVM010000393.1 GCA_013362785.1 Streptomyces sp.
CGGTGACGCTCGGCACCACGCAGTCGGGGTCGACGTACAACCTGACCGACGGCGCGCGCGGCGGCCACAAGACGTACAACCTCAACCGCGGCACCTCCGGCACCGGCACCCTCTTCTCGGGCGCGGACGACATCTGGGGCAACGGCAACCCGTCCAACCTGGAGACGGCGGGCGCGGACGCGCACTACGGTGCGGCGCTGACGTGGGACTACTACAAGAACGTGCACGGGCGCAGCGGCATCCGGGGTGACGGCGTCGGCGCCTACTCCCGGGTCCACTACGGCAACAACTACGTCAACGCGTTCTGGTCCGACAGCTGCTTCTGCATGACGTACGGCGACGGCTCGGGCAACACCCACCCGCTGACGTCCATCGACGTCGCCGGTCACGAGATGACCCACGGCGTCACCTCCAACACCGCGGGCCTCGTCTACAGCGGGGAGTCCGGCGGTCTGAACGAGGCGACCTCCGACATCTTCGGCTCGACCGTCGAGTTCTACGCCAACAACGCCTCCGACGTCGGTGACTACCTCATCGGCGAGGAGATCGACATCAACGGCGACGGCACCCCGTTGCGCTACATGGACAAGCCGAGCAAGGACGGCGCGTCCAAGGACGCCTGGTACTCGGGCATCGGCTCGATCGACGTGCACTACTCGTCGGGCCCCGCGAACCACTTCTTCTACCTCCTCTCCGAGGGCAGCGGCACCAAGACCATCAACGGTGTCACCTACAACTCGCCCACCTCGGACGGCCTTCCGGTCACCGGCATCGGCCGCGACAAGGCGGAGAAGATCTGGTTCCGCGCGCTGACCACCAAGTTCACCTCGAACACCAACTACTCGGGCGCCCGCACCGGCACCCTCGCGGCGGCCGGTGAGCTGTACGGCACCACGAGCACCGAGTACAAGGCGGTGCAGGACGCCTGGGCGGGCGTCAACGTGGGCACGCGCTCCGACGGCGGCGGCGGTGGCGGTACGTCGTTCGAGAGCGGGACCGACGTGTCGATCCCGGACAACGGGGCGGCCGTGACCTCCCCGATCACCGTGTCCGGCCGGACCGGCAACGCGCCCTCCAACCTCCAGGTCGCCGTGGACATCGTCCACACCTACATCGGTGACCTCAAGGTGGACCTGGTCGCCCCCGACGGCACGGCGTACACGCTGAAGGGGTACGGCACCGGCGGCAGCTCGGACAACCTCAACGCCACGTACACCGTGAACGCGTCCTCCGAAGTCGCCAACGGCGTCTGGCAGCTGCGCGTCCAGGACAACGCGGCCATCGACACCGGCTACATCAACAGCTGGAAGCTCACCTTCCCGTAGGCCATTCGTTGGTCTGACTGGACAGGGCGTCGTCTCGGAGGGTTCAACTCCCCCCGGGACGGCGCCCGTTCATATTTCGGAAACATTTACCGGACAGTCAAATTTTGGCCAACATCATCGCACCCTCCTGACATGTACGCGCCCCAGGTGTCACTCTTCGTGCACCGCCGCACAAGCACCACAGCACTTCCCCCACAAAAGGAGCTCGTGTGACCCCCCTCTACGCGCGTCGCAAGCGCACCACTCTGGCCATCGCCACCGCCGTGGCGGCCGGAGCACTCCTCACCACCGGTCTGACCGCCGGCAGTTCCGCAGCCGATGACCAGGCACAGGGCAACAGAAAGGCGGCTCCGCTCGCCACCCCGGTCGCGCTGGCCCCCGCCGCGCGCACCGCGCTCATCCAGGACCAGCAGGCCGAGGCCGCCGAGACGGCCGACGCGATAGGCCTCGGCGCCCAGGAGAAGCTGGTCGTCAAGGACGTCGTCAAGGACGCCGACGGCACCGTCCACACCCGCTACGAGCGCACCTACGCGGGCCTCCCGGTCCTCGGCGGCGACCTGGTCGTCCACGAGTCGAAGGCCGGCAAGACCCAGGGCGTCACCAAGGCGACGAAGGCCACCATCAAGGTCGCCTCGCTGAAGCCGGCGATCAGCGCGGCCAAGGCCGAGGGCCAGGCCGTCTCGCTCGCCAAGTCGGCCGGTTCGAAGAAGACCGAGGCGGACAAGGCGCCCCGCAAGGTGATCTGGGCGGCCAACGGCAAGCCGACCCTGGCGTACGAGACGGTCGTCGGCGGTCTCCAGGACGACGGCACCCCGAACGAGCTGCACGTCATCACCGACGCCGCCACCGGCAAGAAGCTCTTCGAGTACCAGGGCATCGAGACCGGCAGCGGCAAGAGCCTCTACTCGGGCACGGTCACGCTCGGCACGACCAAGTCGGGCTCGACGTTCCAGCTCTACGACACCACGCGCGGCGGCCACAAGACGTACAACAAGGCCCGCAGCACCAGCTCCTCCGCCGGCACGCTGTTCACCGACGCGGACGACACCTGGGGCACCGGCGCGGCCTCCAGCTCCTCCACCGACCAGACCGCCGCCGTCGACGCGGCCTACGGCGCGCAGGAGACCTGGGACTTCTACAAGAACACCTTCGGCCGCAGCGGCATCAAGAACGACGGCAAGGCCGCCTACTCCCGGGTCCACTACGGCAACGCCTATGTGAACGCCTTCTGGGACGACAGCTGCTTCTGCATGACGTACGGCGACGGCGAGGGCAACACCAAGCCGCTCACCTCGCTGGACGTGGCCGGCCACGAGATGACGCACGGCGTCACCTCCAACACCGCGGGCCTGAACTACACCGGTGAGTCGGGCGGTCTGAACGAGGCCACCTCCGACATCTTCGGCACGGCGGTCGAGTTCTACGCCAAGAACTCCTCCGACGTCGGTGACTACCTCATCGGCGAGAAGATCGACATCAACGGCGACGGCACCCCGCTGCGCTACATGGACAAGCCGAGCAAGGACGGCGCGTCCAAGGACAGCTGGTCCTCGTCGCTGGGCGGCCTGGACGTGCACTACTCCTCGGGCCCCGCGAACCACTTCTTCTACCTCCTGTCCGAGGGCAGCGGCAAGAAGACGATCAACGGGGTCAGCTACGACTCCCCGACGTCCAACGGCTCGACGGTCACCGGGATCGGCCGGGACAAGGCGGCCGCGATCTGGTACAAGGCGCTGACCGAGTACATGACGTCGACCACCAACTACAAGGCCGCCCGCACGGCGACCCTGAGCGCGGCGTCCGCCCTGTACGGCGGCACCGGCAGCACCGAGTACAAGGCGGTTGCGGCGGCCTGGTCCGCCATCAACGTGAGCTGACACGCACATAGTTGCGAGAGGCGGCACCCGGGACGAAGGCATCCCCGGGTGCCGCCTTACGCTTGTGACCCATGTCCTTCACGTACGACCACGTCGGCGCGACCCGGGATACCGGCTTCTGCCCGCCCGGCTTCCACCCCCTGCACGTGCGCACCCGCATCGGCGAGGGCGAGGACGTCTTCCGCAGAGCCGCCGAGGCGGTCATGACCTGGGAGATGCACCGCGCGATGGGCGTCGGCATCGACGCCTCGGCCGACCGCGCCGCCCCCGAGGTCGAGGTCACGGTCACCCTCGCCGGCATGATCAAGGCTCCCTGCCGGGTGGTCTGGACGGTCGACGAACACCGGCGGATCGGCTGGGCGTACGGCACGCTCTCCGGTCATCCGGAGTGCGGCGAGGAGGCGTTCGTCGTGGAGCGCACGGGCGACGGCACGGTCTGGCTGACGGTGAACGCGTTCAGCCGCGGGGCGAAGTGGTACGCGCGGGCGGGGGGTCCGGCCACCCGTGGGCTGCAGCATGCGTACGCGCGGCGATGCGGAGCGGTGCTGCGGCGATTGTGCGCACCGGCACAGGAGTACTGACCGGGCGATTCCGCGTTATCGGAATTACTCCACAATATTACTCCACAATGAGGACAATCACCCGGAATCTTTTGATCCGCAAAACCCTTTGACCTCGCAGAACTCCTTGATCGGGAAAATCCCTTGACCCGACAAACGCTTCCATGATTCCTTTACCCCATACCGGGGGGAGAGCGATTCTGTGAGACTCGCGAGCGTGATAGCGGCTCTGGCAATTCTGGGCGGTGCCGCCGCGTGCGGCCATCAGGAGACGCAGGAGAGGGCCGCCGAAGGTCCCGAGCCTTCCATTCGCCGAGTGGATCTCCCGCTCGACACGGCCATGAAAACGGCGGCGGACCAGGGGAAGGGATTCTCCCTCCGCGATGCGACAAGCCTGGGCCGGTACATCAGCCCGGCCTACGCGAGCCACTTCAAGGCGTGCTTCGAGAAGCAGAAGCCCAACCTCAGCGCCGTGGACTATTTCGCGGTCCGGCGTTCCGAGAAATGCCCACTTCGCGTCGGCGGTGACATGCCGCCCGGCAAAACGCCCAAGGTTCTCGGCGTGAATCTGCGCAAGGCGGCCCAGCAACTCGTCGAGGCGGGATTCGCTCCGGACCACATCAGCGTCGACACCTTGGACGCGAAGGGACGCAGGACCGGCGGGCGCCATTGGTCATGGAAAGTCTGCAAGCAGAATCCCACTGCCGGAACCCCTTTCTCGGCAGATCTGCGCCCGAAGCTCGTCGTCGAGGCCTCTTGCTCCGGTGACTGAACCGGCTCGTATCACTGCGAGAGCACATATCACTGCGAGAGAGAAGGAGTACGTAATGAGAATGCGCTCGTTCAGCCGTGCGGCGGCGATTGTTCCGATCATGGCGGCACTCACGCTGGGGCTGTCGACGACCGCCCACGCCGAGGAGAACTGCAGCGACACCTCCGACAACGGCGGCGCCAAGGCCACGTTCAAGGCGTACGGCGAGCACCTTCTGGTGGACGACGTCTTCGCCGACGGCCACTCCGCCATCGGGCACATCGAGATCTACGGCGACGGCCACTACTGGTACTGGAACAGGAACGGCGCGGACAGCGGCGTCCGCGACGTGAACCTCTCCATAGCCGAGGGCACGACCGTCCACGTCGGAGCATTCCTCGGCAACTGGGACGGCACCACCACCGGCGGCATCGACTTCAACTCCAACAACGTCATTCCTTACTGCATCGGCGAGGCGTAGAGCCCGCACGGGGGGAGAAAAAGAAATCATGCGCGCGATTCTCAGAATGGCGACCGTCGGAACATCCGCGGCGCTGCTGCTCGGCGCCATGTCGGGAGTGTCCTGGGCCGACACCTACGACAAGCGCTGCTTCGTCGGCGTGGACCTGAACGGCCGGGACTGCGACACCGCCTGGTACAACCCCGCCTACGGCAGCAACGCGGTCTCGACCGCCGGTTTCACCGCGCAGGGCGAGTACCTGTGGGCCAACGACCACGAGGCCGACGGCCGCGGGGTGTACATCAAGGCCACCTGGTCCGGCGGCTCGGCGGAGATCAGGAACACCGCGGGCGCGGGCAGCTGGCAGGAGAAGAACCTCGACATCGCGGACGGCAAGTCCGTCTCGTTGACGATGTGCCAGACCAATGCCGGCTCGCTGATCAACTGCGCCTACGCGACGGCCATCGCCTGACCGCGAGCAGTTCCCGCAGGCGCCCGGCCGGGGTTCCTCCCCGGCCGGGCGCCTCGCGCTCAGCGCATCAACACCCCGGCTCCCTCCCCCGTCCCCTCCGAGGGCACCGCCACCAGACCCAGCTCCGCGCCGGACGCCAGCAGGCGATGCGCCGGGAGGATCCGGACGGTGTAGCCGTACGGCCCCGTCCGGTCCAGGGCGAGCGGGCCCTCGTACACCCACCGCCCCTCCATGTCCGGGTTCCCGGTGGGCTTCAGCGGCACCGTCGACGCGTCCGCGATGCGGTCCTCGGCGTCCACGCGCCCCGAGACCGCCTGGACCTCGACGTCGTCGGGGCCGAGGTCGCCCAGCCCGACCCGCACCCGGAGACTGAGCGTCGAGCCGAGTTCCGCGGTGGGCGTCGCCGCCGACGTCTCGACATGGTCGACCGTGACGCCGTGCCAGGCCGAGCGCACCCGCGCCTTCCAGCCCGCCAGCTCACGCGCCGCGTCCGGTGTCATCGCGCGATGGGCGTGCGCGGCCGGGGTGTAGAGCCGCTCCACGTACTCGCGGACCATGCGGCCGGCCAGCACCTTCGGGCCCAGATGGGTCAGCGTCTGACGGACCATCTCGATCCAGCGGTCCGGCAGCCCGGCCTGGCCACGCTCGTAGAAGCGCGGCGTGACACGCTGCTCCAGCAGG
>JABFVM010000352.1 GCA_013362785.1 Streptomyces sp.
GGCACAGGCACAGGCACCGGCACCGGCACAGGTGACGTGCCGGTGCCGGTGGTCAGGAGGCGTCAGGCCTTCGTCGTCACGGGCGGCGTGGGTGCCGGCGCCTCCTCCCGCAACCCGAACCGGTCGTGCACCCGGCGCAGTGGCCTCGGTGCCCACCAGGCGCGGCGGCCCAGCAGGGCCATCGTCGCCGGGACCAGCAGCATCCGTACGACCGTCGCGTCGATCAGCACGGCGAGGGTGAGCCCCAGGCCGATCTGGAGGATCGGTGCGAAGCCGCCCGTCATGAAGGCGCCGAAGACCACCGCGAGGAGCAGTGCCGCGCAGGTGACGACGCGGCCGGAGCGGCGCAGTCCGGTGACCACGGCCTCCCGGTCGTCCCCGGTGAGCTGCCGGGCCTCGCGCATCCGGGCCAGGATGAACAGCTCGTAGTCCATGGCCAGTCCGAAGGCGATCGCCACGATCAGCGGCGGCGCGGTCAGGCTCAGCGCGTCGAGTCCTTCCCCGCCCAGCAGTCCGGCCAGATGGCCGTCCTGGAAGACCCACACCACCACGCCGAGCGCGGCGCCCAGGCTGAGCAGGGTGGTGAGGATGGTGCGCAGCGGGATCAGCAGCGAGCCGGTGAAGGCGAACAGCAGGGCGAAGATGCCGGCCAGGACGGTGACCGCGGCCCAGGGCGCGCGCTCGGCGAGCATCTCCCGGAAGTCGACCAGACGGGCGGCCGCTCCGGTGACCTCGACGGGCTCGTCGCCGCGGACGTCCCGGATCCGCTCGACCAGGTCGGTGGCCTCCTTGCCGTCCACGCTGCCCGGCGGCCGGATGCTGACGACCGTTGTGCCGCCCGGCAGTTCGCGGGACTCGGCCGTCGGGGACAGGGCCCGGATCCGGTCGGCGGTCGCGGCGTCCGTGCCGGGCCCGAGGACCACGGTGATCGGGGAGACGCCGGTCCCGGGCGGGAAATGGGTGTCCAGGGTGTCGTACAACTGCCGTGCCTCGGTGCTCGACGGCAGTTGCTCGGCGTCGCCGAGGTTGATCCTCATGCCGGTGACGGGCAGTGCCAGGACCAGCAGGACGGGGACGACGGTGGCCACCACGGCGACCCGGCGGCGGGCCGAGAAGCGGGCCAGGCGGGCGAAGACGCGGCCCTCCTCGGCCTCCGGCCGGTTCTTCGCCGGGGCGATCTTCCCGCCGAACCGGGCTAGCAGCGCGGGCAGCAGTGTGAGCGCGGCCAGCATGTCGACCACGACCACGGCGGCCACCGCCAGGCCCATGCTGCGCAGGAACACACTCGGGAACACCAGCAGTCCGGTCAGACTGACCGTGACCGTCAGCCCGGAGAAGAGCACGGTGCGGCCGGCCGCCGCGACCGTGCGCTGCACGGCCTCCGCCACGTCCTCGGTGGTCCGGCGCTCCTCGCGGAAGCGGACCACCATCAACAGGGCGTAGTCCACGGCGAGTCCGAGCCCCAGCATCGTCGTCACCTGGATCGCGTACACCGAGATGTCGGTGACCCCGCTGAACAGGAACAGCGCCAGGAATGCCCCCGCGATGCCGCTGACCGCGATCACCAGCGGCAGCGTCGCCGCGCGCAGCCCGCCGAACACCACCAGCAGCAGGGCGAGCACGACCGGCAGCGAGATCAACTCCGCGTTCCGTACGTCCTCCTGCGCCCGCTCGGCGATCTGTGTGCCGAGCAACGGGCCGCCGCTGACGTGCACTTCGGGCGCGTCGATCTGCCGGATCCGGTCGGCCGCCGCGTCCACGGCCGACTCCTCGGCCTCGTCGTCCAGGCCGCCTTCGAGGGTGACCGGGATGATCAGGGCCCGCCCGTCCTCGGCGGTCAGGCCACGGGTGGCGTACGGGTCGGGCACGGCGGCCACTCCGGCGACGGCCCGTACGTCGGCGACGGCCCGTTCGACCTGGGCCCGCAGGGCCGGGTCGGAGACGGCGGTGCCCTCGACCACGCCGGTGATCGACTCGCCGGTCGGGTCGGTGCCGTCGAGATACTGCGCGGCGGCCTCGGACTCGGTGCCCGGGATGTCGGCCACGTTGTCCGAGAGGCGGCTGAAGACGCCCGTCCCGAGCCCGAAGCCGAGCAGCAGGAAGAGCACCCAGAGGGCGATGACGGTGAGCGGGCGGCGGGTCGCCGCCCGGGCGAGCGTGGAGAGCACGGTCCCTCCCGGCAGGACGGTGGTTGGCCATCGCCCTCAGACTCATGCCGCGGGGGTGGTCACCGGATCGCCGGTGGGAGCGGTTTGCGGGCCTCCGTCGTACGGGGGAGAGGTGGCTCGATCTCCCTCGCTAGGGGGATCCGGGAGTCACGAGGCCGGTCTCGTAGGCGCAGATCACCGCCTGCACCCGGTCCCTCAGAGCGAGCTTGCCCAGCACGTTGCTGACATGGGTCTTCACGGTGTGCTCGCTGACGAACAGGGTCGTGGCGATCTCCGCGTTGGACAGCCCGCGCGCCAGCATCCGCAGGGTCTCCACCTCGCGCGCCGTCAGCACGTCCAGCCGCTGCGGGGTGACCTCGGCCGCGGCCTCCTCGCGCCGGCGCCGCACGATGTCCGCGACCAGCCGCCGGGTCACGGTCGGCGCGAGCAGGGAGTCCCCGGCCGCGACGACCCGAACGGCGTGCACCAGGTCGTCGCGCCGCACGTCCTTCAGCAGGAAGCCGCTGGCCCCGGCGCACAGCGCCTCGTACACGTACTCGTCCAGGTCGAACGTGGTCAGCATGACCACCTTGCAGCTCGACTGCCCGCACACCCGCCGGGCCGCGTCCAGGCCGTCCATGACCGGCATCCGGATGTCGAGGAGCAGCACGTCGGGCGTGTGCCGCCGCACCGCGGCAACCGCCTCGGCGCCGTCCCCGGCCTCGGCGACCACCTCGATGTCCGGCTGCGCCTCCAGGATCATGCTGAACCCGGCCCGCACCAGTTCCTGGTCGTCGGCGACGACCACCCGGATGCTCATCCGAGTGCCGCCTCCCGGTCTTCGGCCGCGGGCAGCCGTACGACCACCTCGAAGCCGCCCTCCGGTCCGCGCCCGGCCCGTGCGCTGCCCCCGCAGGCGGCGGCCCGCTCGCGGATGCCGATCAGGCCGTGTCCGCCGTGGCCGGTCACCGGCCCCCGTCCGTCATCGGTCACCGTCAGTGTCAACTCGTCCTCCGTCCAGCCGAGTTCGACGGTAGCGGAGGTCGCCTGCGCGTGCTTGACGGTGTTGGTGAGGGCCTCCTGGACCACACGGAAGACGGCGACCTCGGTGTCCGGGGGCAGCGGGCGGGGCGTGCCGGAAGCGCGCAGCTCCACGTGCAGACCGGTGGACTCTCCCACCTGGCGGACCAGGCCGGGCAGCTCGGCCACGCCAGGCTGCGGCAACCGCCAGGAACCGCCGTCCGCCTGCGGCTCCTTGAGCACGCCGAGGATCCGGCGCAGCTGCGCCATCGCGTCCCGCCCGGCCGCCGCGATCGCGTCGAAGGACGCCTCCGCGCGCGCCGGGTCGCTGCGCACCACCACCGGACCGGCCTCGGCCTGCACCACCATCAGGCTCACCGCGTGCGCGAGGATGTCGTGCATGTCCCGGGCGATCCGGGAACGCTCCTGCGCGATGGCCCGCGCGGTGTCGGCGGCCCGCTCCCGCTCCAGGCGCCGGGCCCGGTCCTCCAACTCTGCGGTGTAGGCCCGCCGCACCCGGGCGAGCACGCCGAAGCCGTACGCGCAGACCACGCTGAGCAGCTGGAAGGCGTACTCGAAGGGCTGCGGCTCCTCCTTGTGCATCATCGTGAGGGAGACCCCGGCCAGCCAGCCGACCAGCATCGCGCGCCGCTGCCAGGGCCTGCCCAGGGTGGCCATCGTGTACAGGACGACGATGCCGCCGTACATCACGTCGGGCGGCGGCGCGTGGTAGACCGCCTGGGCCGGGGTGGCCACCGACACCGCGCACGCCGTCGCGAACGGGGCCCTGCGCCGCCACACCAGCGGCAGTGCCGTCGCGGCGCCGATCAGCCAGCCCTGCCAGGTCAGACGGTCGTCGCCCTCGTCGGGGAAGAGCCACTGGAGCGAGACGGCGAACAGCACCAGCGCGGTGAGCGCCGAGTCGACGACGTAGGGGTTGGTCGTGCGCAGGCGCTCGGCTACGGGGGAGATCCAGGAACGAGCGGACACGGGCGGCTCCTCGGGGCGGCTCTTTCAGTATCGCGAGGGGGGTGTGCCTCGTCCTCACCGGTGAGAGGGATATCCGCGGGAGGACGTCAGGCGCTGCGCCGGGGGTGTGTCGGATCGTTGAGCGTCTGCGGGCTCGTTGTGGCTTGTCGCGCCCACGCGGCGGAGCCGCACATTGATACAGCCCCGCGCCCCTTGAGGGCGTTGCCGAAACGCACCCCAGGGGCGCGGGGAACTGCGCGACCGGCCACGATGGCGCCGCAGACGACGGACTCGGCCGCGCCACGTCCGGTGGAGCGGAAGTGGCCGCCGCACGCAGCGCCCCAACGCCCCTACGTCCCCTTCTCCGGCCGCCACCCCAACCCCCGCGAAATCCCCCGCGCCGCCAGCCTTACCGCCGGCACCAGCACCGGCACCTGCGCATCGGCCTGCGGTACGACCACCGACACGGCGGCGACCACCACCCCGCCCGGTCCCCGCACCGGCGCCGCCACGGACAGCGCGTCGTCGGTGACCTGGCGGCTGCTCACCGCGACCCCGGTGCGGCGCACCTCGGCCAGCATGCGGCGCAGCCGGGCCGGGTCGGTGACGGTGTACGGGGTGAAGGAGGCGAGCGGTCCGGCGCAGTACTCCTCCTGGGTATCGGGAGCGCTGTGCGCGAGCAGCGCGAGCCCGACCCCGGTGGCGTGCAGCGGCCAGCGCGCGCCGACGCGGATGTGCACGCCGACCGCCGAGCGTCCCGACAGCCACTCGATGTAGACGACCTCGGGCCCGTCCTGCACCGCCAGCTGCACGTTCTCGTGCGTCGCCTCGTACAGGTCCTCCAGATACGGCAGCGCGATCTGCCGCAGGGCCAGCCCGCGCGGGGCCAGCGCCGCGAGCTCCCAGAGCCGTAGCCCGACGTGGTAGAGGCCGGCGTCGTCCCGCTCCAGGGCGCCCCACTCCGTCAGGGCGGCCACCAGGCGGTGCGCGGTGCTCAGGCTCAGCCCGGCGCGTCGGCTGATGTCCGTCAGGGTGAGCGACGGATGGGCGAGGTCGAAGGCCCCGAGCACGGACAGCAGCCGGTCGGGCGCGGAGCGGGTGGTCATGGCGTCCTCAGCCGAGCCCGTCCTCCGCGATCCGCAGCAGCAGCGTGTGCAGCGTCTGCCGCTCGGCCGCGTCGAGCGGGCCCAGCAGGTCGTTGGTCACGCGCAGGCCCGCCTCGTCGGTGTCGCGCAGAAAGGCGCGGCCGTCCTCGGTCAGGACGACGATCCGGCTGCGGCGGTCGTCGGGGGAGGGGCGGCGCTCGGCGAAACCCTGCTTCTCCAGGTCGTCGACCAGGCCGACGATCGCGCTCGGGTCATAGCCGAGCCGGGCGCTCAGCTCGCGCTGCAGGGCGCCCTCGGACCCGGCGAGGAAGCGCAGCACCGCGTAGTGGCGCAGCCGCAGCCCCGACTCCTGAAGGAACGTGTTGAACAACTGACCCGAGCGCAGGCCCAGGCGGTACAGGAGGTAGCCGGTGTCCGCGTGCAGGCCCCGCATCCACGGCTCGTCCGCGTCGATCGGGTTCGGGTTCTTCGTGTGCTGGCCGGTGATGGCGGACTCCCTGGTCTCGGTTCTCGCGGTTCGCTGCGGGGTGGTGCGCTCCGGTGATTCCAGCATGACGCACCTTCGGGTCTCCAACAACTATTGACGTCAACAATTATTGCTCTTAGCTTCGATCTCGAAGCGCACCACCCGCAAGAACCCGCATCACCCGCAGCAACCCGCATCAGCTCGTGAAGGGACTCACCCGTGCCCAGCATCGATCTCACCGGCAAGGCCGCCGTCGTCACCGGCAGCGGCCGGGGCCTCGGCCTCGCCTACGCGCACGCCCTGGCCGCCCACGGCGCCTCCGTGGTCGTCAACGACGTCGACGAGGCCGTGGCCGAGGCGGCCGTGAAGTCCATCGCCGAGGCGGGCGGCACGGCCGTCGCCGAGGTCGTCCC
>JABFVM010000169.1 GCA_013362785.1 Streptomyces sp.
GCGGGAGCTCGGGGGCGTCAGCGGGGTCGGCGAGAAGAAGCTGGCCACGTATGGGGAGGGGGTGCTCCAGGTGCTGGGCTCCATGCGAGGTGAGTCCGATGCGGGGGCGGCGGCTGAGGCGGCTCCCGGGGCGGCTCCCGGGGCGGATCCCGGGACCGGTCAGGGGGCGGACGACTGGCCCGAGATGGAGGCGGAGCCGGAGCCTGAGGACTGGGCATAAGCCTGAGGACTGGGCATAGGCCTGAGGACTGGGCCTAGGCGTGTGGGCATAGGGGGTGCGGCGGCTGACGCGCTCCGGCTACCTCGGCTTGCCCGGCGGGCGGCACCCCCCTGCACCAAGGTCAGCTCAAAGCCGTCAGTCCCGGCGCGAACGTGATCAGCAGGGGAAGCAGCGGTACCAGTGCCGCCAGTGTCGTCGTGAGGGCACGACGGCGGCGTCCCAGGCGTGGCGGTGGCTGGAGGAGGCGGTTGACGCGTTCGCCCAGGAGGCGGTTGGTGGAGGCGCAGGAGAGCACGCCCCGGTGCTGGTTGAGCTCGATCAGGGCCAGGGCCGTCGTCAGGTGACCGCAGCGGCGGGACGCGGTGTCGTCGGCGGCCAGTTCGACCAGGCGGTGGGTCTGGTCGCAGAAGTGGGCGAACAACGGGATGCGGGGGAATCCGGTGGCCAGCGCGGTGGAGAGGTGCAGCAACCAGTCGTGGCGGGCTTGGGCATGGCCACGTTCATGGGTGAGGACGGCGTCGAGCTGGTGGTCGGTCAGACGGTGCAGGGCGCCCGTGGTGACGATCAGCTGGGGCGGGCTGCCGGGCATCCACCAGGCGTCCGGGTACTCGTCCTCCAGCACCAGGAGCGGGCCGCGCGCCGAGCCCAGGCCGGCGGGCAGGTCGGGGGCGCGTTCCCGCAGATGGGCCCTGGCCTGGCCGCGTCGCCGCCGGGCCTCGGCCAGCTCGCGGGCCAGCATCGCGGTCGTCCAGGCGGCCCCGCAGGCAAGGAGCACGGTGAGCGCGGCGGCCCAGGCGGGCGCGGCCGAGAGGTCGTACGCCTCGGTCACCGGCGGCGGTGCCGGCGCGAAGAGCTGGGCGCGTACCGTGCCGAAGACGGCGGCGGTGCCCAGGGCCAGGGCCGTCAGACAGCACAGCAGGACGGTGGCGACCAGGCACTGCCACACCCAGAGCGCGACCACAGGTTCCCGTTCCGGCCAGGTGGCCCGGGTCAGCGCCCGCGGGACGGGTACGGCGGCCGTCAGAGCGACGATGCTCAACAGGAGCAGGCAGGCGGTCATGCCAAGGGCTCCGGATCCTGGTCAGGGAAGGTGCGGGGGCGGCTGTGCGGGGCGGTGGGTCGCGAACGCCGATCGCGGTTCGCTTCCCACCGCCAGCCAGTATGACGGTGACTGCCGCAGGAGTCAGGGGGAAAGACCCGCCGAATGCCCCGTCAGTTCTGGGCCGCAGGCACGGCGTCAGGCCGACACGACCCGCCCCGTGACCTCCCCCAGACCGACCCGCACCCCGTCCGGACCGGGTGCCCACGCGGTCAGTGTCACGACATCGCCGTCCTCCAGGAACGCCCGCTTGCCGTCCGGGAGTTCAAGCGGGTCCCGGCCGTTCCACGTCAGTTCCAGCAGTGACCCGCGCTCGCGTTCCGTCGGGCCGCTCACGGTGCCCGAGCCGTACAGGTCGCCGGTGCGGAGGGAGGCGCCGTTCACGGTCATGTGGGCGAGTTGCTGGGCGGCCGTCCAGTACATGGTGGAGAAGGGAGGCTCGGAGACGACGTGGCCGTTGATGGCCACCGAGATACGCAGGTCGTAGCCGTCGGGTTCCGTTCCGGCGCCGGAGTCGTCCAGGTACGGCAGCAGGGGGTGCGTCCGCTCCGGCGGTGCGACCCGGGCTTCGTCCAGGGCGTCCAGCGGGGTGATCCACGCCGACACCGACGTGGTGAAGGACTTGCCGAGGAACGGGCCGAGGGGGACGTACTCCCAGGCCTGGATGTCGCGTGCCGACCAGTCGTTGAGCAGGCACAGGCCGAAGACGTGCTCGCGGAAGTCGGCCAGCGGGACCGGCGTGCCCATCTGTGACGGTGTGCCGACCACGAAGCCGACCTCGGCCTCGATGTCCAGGCGGACCGACGGGCCGAACACCGGCGCCGGGTCGGCGGGGGCCTTGCGCTGGCCGGACGGTCGTACGACATCCGTGCCGGAGACCACCACCGTGCCCGAGCGGCCGTGGTAACCGATCGGCAGATGCTTCCAGTTGGGGGTCAGGGAGTCCGCGGCGTCGGGGCGGAAGATCTGGCCGACGTTCCGGGCGTGGTTCTCGGAGGCGTAGAAGTCGACGTAGTCGGCGACCTCGAAGGGGAGGTGCAGGGTCACCGAGGACAGGGGGTGGAGGAGGTCCGCGATGGCCTCCTGGTGGGCCGGCACCGTCACCCACGCCGTCAGCGCGCGCCGTACGTCCGACCAGGTGGTGCGGCCCGCGGCGAGCAGCGGGTTCAGGGAGTCCTGCGCGAGCAGCGGGGCGTACGGCGAGCCGAGCGCGTAGGCCGCCTTGCCCGCGTCGAGGACGTGGTCGCCGAGCCGGACGCCGACCCTGCGCGCGGAGTCCGAGCCGGGGAGGGAGAAGACGCCGTACGGAAGGTTGTGCGTGCCGAAGGGGTCGCCCTCGGGGAGATCGAAGGGGGGCATGGGGTGCTGCCTCACTCTCATCCGCTCCGTATGCCATTGCCATGTGGTCGGGGCACACGTTACGGGTAAAAATCTTCGGCCGGCCGGTCACAACCAGGTCCTCCGCTCCGTCAGTGCAGTGAAGACGGAACACGGAAGCGCGCAGCCGCTGAGCCGCGGGAGCGCCGACATCGGAGGAGAGAACCATGCAGGCACGGATGACCAACCCGGCGTATGTCCTGTCCGGCGCGATGAAGGGGATCGGCACCCTCTTCCAGGCGATCGGTGAGGGCGGTCTGTCGCAGGAGCTGGCCGAGATCGTGGGGCTGCGCACGAGCCAGATCAATGGGTGCGGCGCCTGTGTGCACGGCCACACGGCCAATCTGCGCAAGGCAGGGACGAGCGACGAGCGGATCGACTCCGTCTCCGCCTGGCGCGACGCGCCCTGGTTCACCGACGCCGAGCGGGCCGCGCTGCAGCTGACCGAGTCGATGACGAGGCTCGCGGACCGTTCGCACGAGTCGGTGCCGGACGCGCTGTGGGACGAGGTGGCCGATCACTTCGACGAGAAGGAGTTGTCGGCGCTGATCCTCACTATTTCCGTTACCAACATGTTCAACCGCATCAACACCACCATCAAGGAGCCCGCGGGTACCACCTGGGGGTGAAATCGCCACAAGCGGAAGGAAGTTGCCGTGCCGAAGGGGCTCTGCGGACAGGATCGGAGACAGAACCGGAACCAGAACGGCAACCGGAACAGGTGTCAACACATGTGAACACAGCAGCCGTCCGGTTCGCGTCGAGTCGATGGGGCGTCCTGTCCGTATTCTCTGATCATGGCCGCACCTATCGCATATTCACTCATCGCCACTGACCTGGACGGGACGCTGCTCCGAGGCGACGACACGCTCTCGGACCGGTCCATCGACGCCCTCGCACTGGTGGCGGCGGGCGGCGCCCAGCACCTCGTCGTGACAGGGCGGCCGGCGCCCCGAGTGCGGCCGCTCCTCGACGAACTGGGCAGTACGGGGCTCGCGGTGTGCGGACAGGGCGCGCAGTTGTACGACGCCGGTGCGGACCGTCTGTTGTGGTCGGTCACCCTGGACCGGGAGTTGGCCGAGACCGCGCTCGGCAAGATCGAGGCCGAGGTGGGGCAGGTCTACGCGGCCGTGGACCAGGACGGTGTCGACGGGCTCACGCTCATCGAGCCCGGGTATCTGATGCCGCACCCCACCCTGCCCGCCGTACGCGTGCAGCGTCGGGACGACCTGTGGTGCGAGCCGATCAGCAAGGTGCTGCTGCGCCACCCGAGCCTCTCGGACGACGAGTTGGCGGCGACGGCGCGCTCGGTGGTCGGCTCCCTGGCCACCGTCACCATGTCGGGGCCGGGCACCGTCGAACTCCAGCCATGCGGTATCACCAAGGCGACCGGCCTGGCGCTTGCCGCGGAGCATCTCGGTCTCGGCCCGCACCAGACCATCGCCTTCGGGGACATGCCCAACGACATCCCCATGTTCGACTGGGCCGCCCGGGGCGTGGCCATGGCCAACGCGCACGCCGAACTGAAGGCGGTCGCCGACGAGATCACCCTGTCGAACGAGGACGACGGCATCGCCGTCGTCCTCGAAAGGCTCTTCACGAGCAGCATGGCCGACTTTGCCCAATAAGGCCGCTTTGTTCAAGTCATGGGCTATTGGCCGGATCGGGTGGCTATTGACCTAGTAGGGGCCGTTCACATTGTCGATCGAGCCGTAGCGCGCGGCGGCGTAGTTGCACGCGGCCACGATGTTCGCGACCGGGTCGAAGGGGTCGTACACCGTCCCCGGCACGTGGTAGGTCGCGAAGGTCGGGTCGATGACCTGCAGGAGACCCTTGGACGGGGTGCCCGCGACAGCGTTGGAGTCCCAGTTGTTCATGGCGCTCGGGTTGCCGGACGACTCCCGCATGATGTTGCGGTGAATGCCGTCGTATGACCCGGGAATTCCGTTCTGCGCCATGATGTCCAGGGCGTTGCGGATCCAGCCGTCGAGGTTGTTCGGGTACGACTTCACGGAGGCCTGGGTGGCCTTGGCGACGCCGGACTTCTTGGCGGGCGCGGACGCCTTGCCGGCCGTCGTGCCCGCCTTCTTCGTCGCCCGGACCTTCAGGTCGACGCCCGGGTGGATCAGCCGGGGGTTGTCGCCGACGGCCTTGCGGTTGTCCTTGTAGAGCTGCCGCCAGCCGCCCTGGGCGTCGTAGCGGTCCGCGATGCCGTAGAGCGTGTCGCCCTTCTTCGTGGTGTACGAGACGGATCCGACCTTCGCCGGAGTGGCGGCCTGGGCGGGCTCGGCGGCGCTCGCCGTGGTCGCGCTCAGGAGCGGGAGGGCGAGGGCGGCGGTGCCGGTTCCGGCGACGATGGCGTGGCGGGTGAGCGGGTTGGTGCGGGGGCGGCGGTGCTTGCCTCGGGGCATGGCGCTGTTCCTCTCCGACGCCTGCGAGGTGAGCTGTCGGGTTCGGGCGGGGAGGTGCCCGGTCGTGCCTGTGCTGGCGCGACTTCACCCCGAGCCGCTCCGGTGCGCCATCAAGGCGTCCGGTTCGGCGACTTACCTGGGTCCCCCGCTCCTGCCGTGCGTGTGTGAGTGCGTGGGTGGGTGACTCGGGCGGCGGCAGGATTCGGCGTCCGCCCGACGAGCGGGAACGTATGCGAGAGCACATGCCCGGAACAAGTGCCCTGGGTGCCTGTCGTGCCGGTTGACCATGGTCTGGCGTGTATGGGGCGCTTGATCCTTTGCGGTTGCCAAGTCTCAACTTGGGCTTGAGGCAAGGGGGGACGGGGTGTGCCGGGCTGGGTGTGTCGCTCCCGGCGCGTGACTCAACTCACTGGCATCCATAAGAGCGGCAAATCGGGCAATGGCTCCAACTCGCCGTTATCCGGCTGTCCGTGGAGTCCGTTTCTCCCGGGTCTAGTGGAAAAGTGCCTCTTCGCCCTCCGTGTGGATCGCCTCGTTGAGGGTGGCGAAATGTCCCTTGTTGCACCTGATCTCCGAGTGCAGAGGATCCGACTCGTTGATCGTGTACGTCTCCCGCGTCCCGTCAGGTGTCGGCGACTTACCGCGGGTTGGGCGAACGGGAGGCGAAGGCGGGCATCGTCGCGGCGCAGGTGTGCATGTCGACCGCGAGGACGGAACCTCCCATGTGGTGCACGTCGTTGTCATAGCGGTCGTCCGTGGAGCAGACGGTGACGATCGCCTTGTGCGGCTCGGGCGCGAGGGCGCGTAGAGCAGCCCCCGTCCGGGAGCGGGATCCGGAGGTCGTTATGAGTCGTCTCGAAGGGGAAGGGCGTACGGATGTACATGAGCGGGACCCCTGTCCGGTCGGTGCACCGGGTGCACCGGGTGCACCGTGCGGCGCAGCCGGCCTGCCGAGGCCTCGTCGTAGAGCTTCGTGGTCTGAGCCGGGATGCCGTTGGCGACGGCGCGCAGGAGGGTGGGCGCGGTGGTGGCGGTGAGGCCAGCGGCGGTCGGGCGGATCGCCCTGCGCGATGGGGGTTTCCCCGCGCGGGCGCGTTCGGGCGCGTTCGGGCGTGGGGAAGGCGGGGGGCGGCGCGGACTCGGCGGCGGGCTTCCGTCCGGCCGGGTGGCGGCGGCCGACGAGGTGCCAGGTCGTGGCGGCGGCCGGTACCGCCATGGCGTAGTGGCCGCGGGCGATCGGGATGCCGCCCCACGGCACCGCGCGCTACGGGCCGAGGGCGCGGTCGGTGAGCCGGCCGTAGGCGACGGAGGCCAGATGGACGAGAGCGACGGAGGTGGCGTCGACGGAGGTGGCGTCGACGGAGGCGGCGGTTCCGGCCGACATGCCCATAGCGCCGGAGGAGGCCGTGTCGGCGAGGCGCAGCACCGGGATGGTCTGCATGCCGAGGAGCGAGAGGCGTTCCCAGACCTCCAGGACGGACAGGGTGAGCAGGCCTCTGGGCTGGGCGAAGAGGGCGTGGTCGTCGCGGGGCGAGGGCCCGCCGGCTGGCTCGATGTCGACGTCGATTCGGGACGCAAGCTGCTACTTAACTATAAATGGATAGATGTCCGGCCTTATCAGGTGATCAAAAACATACCGGTCGTGATCCGATACCGCCCGTGGTGGACGGGTGGGCGGCATCGGTGATCGAAACGTGACCGGATACGCTGACTTGAGTGATGTCAGCGACCTATCGACAAACCGTGTAACCGCCAGTGGACACCAGCAGACAGGAGACCCCTCGTGACCGTCGTCGGGCCGTTCGGGCTGAGCGTGCGGGACCAGGCTCTGGAAGCCGATGTCCAGGCCGGATTGGCGGCTGTCGAGGAGGGATTGCTCGAAGCCACCAAGAGTGAGGTCCCCTTCATCACCGAAGCCGCCCAGCATCTGGTGCGAGCGGGTGGAAAGCGGTTCCGGCCGTTGCTCGTGATGCTCACGGCCCAGTTCGGGGACCCCTATGCGCCGGGCGTCGTGCCGTCGGCCGTGGTGGTGGAGCTGACCCATCTGGCGACGCTGTACCACGACGACGTGATGGACGAGGCGGCGGTACGGCGCGGGGTCGACAGCGCGAACGCCCGCTGGGACAACTCGGTTGCCGTGCTGACCGGGGACTTCCTGTTCGCGCGCGCGTCGCACATCCTCGCCGACCTCGGGCCCGAGGCGGTGCGGGTGCAGGCCGAGGCGTTCGAGCGGCTGGTCACCGGGCAGATCCTGGAGACGGCGGGGCCGCAGGACGGGCGGGATCCGGTGGAGCACTACCTCGATGTGCTCAGCGGGAAGACCGGGTCGTTGGTGGCGGTGTCGTGCCGGTTCGGGGCGATGATGTCGGGCGCCGACGAGACGGTGGTCGATGTGCTGACCCAGTACGGGGAGCGGCTGGGCGTCGCCTTCCAGTTGGCGGACGACGTGCTGGACATCGCGAGTGACTCCCGTGAGTCCGGGAAGACGCCGGGGACGGATCTCCGGGAGGGCATTCCGACCTTGCCCGTGCTGCGGTTGCGGGAGCGGGCCGAGCGGTTGGGGCTGGCGGAGGATGTCGCGCTCCGCGAGCTGCTGGACTCCGATCTGAGTGACGACGCGCGACTTGCGGAGGCGTTGGCTCAGCTCCGGGTGCATCCGGCGTTGGAGCAGGCTCGGCGGGACACCGTGCGGTATGCGGAGGATGCGCGGGCCGCGCTTGCGCCGCTGCCGGACGTCGACGCCAAGGCCGCGTTGATGGAGCTGTGCGACGCGGTGGTGCATCGGGCCGGGTGAGGGTTCCTCGCCCCCGCCGCCCCTACCCGTCCCATCCTGAAGGGGCGCTGCCCCTTCCGCCCCGCCAGGGGGCTCTGCCCCCTGGACCCCCGTCGGCCCTTAAAGGGGCCTTGTCCTCAAACGCCGGACGGGCTGGTTGGAGGCACCCAACCTCGATGGAGTGACTGTGACGCACGTCACTCATCTGGACTGAGTCCAAACTAAGATCGCCTCCGTATGAATGCCCAGAAGCTGACGCAGGGGGCGTCAGCTGCATTACGGGGAGAAAACAGAATCATGGGCATTGACGCGACGTTCTCGAAGCGCCGAAAGAGCCTGATCGTCACCGCTGTCGCGGTGGTCGCCGCCGGTGGTGTCGCCGCCGCGGTGATTCCCGCCTTCGCCGCCGGAGGGGACCGCAACGACCACGCGGGCCACGCCGGAAGCGACACGCAGGGGATCGTGAGCCAGAGCGGGGCCCTCAGCGGCGGCAGCGGGCATACCGTCCTCGCCGCCTCCCTCCGCGGGGCGAACGAGGTGCCCGTCGAGGGCGGGCCCGCCGTCGGGGACAAGGACGGTGCCGCCCTGGAGTTCGTGAAGGTCAAGGGCGACAAGGTGTCCGTCGCCGTCACCTGGCGCGGCACCGGCAAGCCGACCGCCCTGCACATCCACCAGGGCGCCAAGGGCACCAACGGCGGCATCAAGGTCGACTTCGGCGGCCTTCTCGGCAAGAGCAAGGGGCACAGCGTCACGGGCACCGTCACCGTGAAGGACCCCGCCCTCCTCAACGCCCTGAAGACCGACCCGAGTTCGTTCTACGCCAATCTGCACACCGCCGAGTTCCCGGGCGGTGCCGTGCGAGGCCAGCTCCACAAGGTCACCGTCGCCGAGTTCGACTTCCGCGACGCGCTCGACAACTTCCAGGCATCCGTCATCAAGGGCAAGCAGATCTACGAGTGCAAGCCGGCCGAGGGCGGCGGGTACGCCTTCGCCCAGCGGGACGTCAGCGCCGTGCTCGGCGGCCGTATCGCCCACTCCTTCGTCGCGCCCAACTCCGGTACGCCGCAGTGGATCGCGCCGGACGGCAGCGCGGTGACCGGGTCCGTCATCTCCAAGACGCCGAACGGCGACAAGAACATCCCCGAACTCGACCTGAAGGCCACTCAGTCCGGCAAGCACCACGGCCTTCTCGCCGACACCGCCGAGATCCTGCGGCTGAACACCGTGGGCGGTGTGGCGCCGGCCGGCTCCTGCACGGCGGGCGACATCGTCGGGGTGCCCTACCAGGCCGACTACGTGTTCATCAACGGCTGACAGCGCGCACGCACAGCGGCGTCTTCCCCACCAACCCCTACGGGTCGGGGGAGGCGCCGCCTCCGTGTGTCATACCCCAGGTGTACGACGAGTTGGCTCCGGAGGTTGACGAATCTCCCTGGCGGATTTGGTCAGATGGAAACCACGGAAATCACCACTCCTCACCGATTCGGGTGAGAATGGCGGCTCAGGGGTGGACGAGTGCGGGGTCGTAAGACCCGCGGGCGAGGAACGACGGACGGCCGCCGCCGACGACGGAGGTAGGGCACACATGGCACCGTACGCATCCGACGACAGTACGACCGCCGGGGAGGGCGACGAGCTGCGCTCCGGGCGGCGCAAGGCCGCGCGGTACGTCGTTCCGGTCGCGGTCGTGGGAGTCGCGGCGGCGACCATCGGGCTGGTCCCGGCGCTCGCCGACTCCGGCGACCCGGACCTGCCGGACATCACCGCGCAGCAACTCATCGAGAAGATCGCCAAGTCGGACGTGCAGCAGATGTCCGGCACCTTCAAGATCACCACCGATCTGGGCCTGCCCGACCTCGGCGGCCTGGAGTCGAGCTTCGCCTCCGGCGCCATGGGCTCGGGCTCGGGCGACGGATCGTCCGCCGACCCCACCGCCAAGCTCACCGAGCTGGCGTCCGGCACGCACACCCTGCGCGTCGCCCTGGACGGCGAGGACAAGCAGAAGCTCTCCCTGCTGGAGAACGCCTCCGAGTACAGCCTGATCCACAACGGCAAGGACATCTGGGGCTACGACAGCAAGTCGAACGAGGTCTTCCACGGCACCGCCGACGAGCCGCAGGAGGAGAAGGGCAAGAAGGGGAGGGCCGAAGAGGTACCCACCACGCCCAAGGAACTCACCGAGGAAGCCCTCAAGGCGGCCGACGACACCACGTCCGTCACCGTCGACGGCACCGCGCATGTCGCCGGCCGGGACGCGTACCGCCTGCTCATCAAGCCGAAGCAGTCCGGCACCACGGTCGGCGCGATCACCGTGGCCGTGGACGCCAAGACCGGTATGCCGCTGAAGTTCACGCTGACCCCGTCGAGCGGCGGCGCGGCCGTGATCGACGCGGGCTTCACCCAGGTCAGCTTCGACAAGCCGGACGCCTCGACCTTCGACTTCACCCCGCCGAAGGGTGCGAAGGTCACCGAGGAGGGTGCGCTGGAAGGGGCGGCCGAGGAGCACGGCTCCGCGAAGTCCGAGGACGAACTCCGCAAGCAGTTCGAGAAGGAGTTCGGCGGCCCGAAGTCCGAGGGCAAGCCGGGCAAGGCCCCCGAGGGCGGCCCCGAGGTCATCGGCGAGGGCTGGAACTCCGTGGCCGTCTTCGACACCGGCGGCGAGGGCATCCCGTCCGGCGCCGAGGCAGGCGGCGGCCAACTGGGCGGCTTCCTCGACTCCCTGGGCGACAAGGTCAGTGGCAAGTTCGGCTCGGGCACGGTCTTCAAGACGCGGCTGATCAACGCCCTGGTCACGGACGACGGCAAGGTCTACGTGGGCGCGGTCGACAAGGACGCGCTCGTGAAGGCGGCCAACTCGGCCAAGTGAGCCGTAGTGCCGCATAGCCGGCCGCCGCACCCGCATCACTAGTCGAGGAGCCCGAGGAGCCCATGGAGGAACTGCCCGCCGCGGAGGGCGACGAGGTCGATCAGACCGACCGGATCGCCCCGGCCGCCCCCGGCGTCCGGGCCGACCAGGCCGACGACGTCGGCACGGTGATCGCCACCCGTGCGCTCACCAAGCGCTACCGCGGCGGGCAGCTCGCCGTGGACGGTCTCGACCTGACCGTCCCGGCGGGCAGCGTCTTCGGGTTCCTCGGGCCGAACGGCTCCGGGAAGACCACCACCATCCGCATGCTGATGGGCCTGATCGAGCCCACCTCCGGTACCGCGCGCGTGCTCGGGCAACCCATGCCCCGCTCCACGCGCGCCGTACTGCCGCACGTCGGCGCGCTCATCGAGGGGCCCGCCCTGTACGGCTTCCTCTCCGGCCGCGACAACCTCATCCGCTACGACGCCGCCGACCCGACCGCCGATCCACGCACCCGGCGCACCCGCGTCGCGTCCGCGCTGGACCGGGTGGGCCTGACGGCCGCCGCGGGCAAGAAGGCCAAGGCGTACTCGCTCGGCATGAAGCAGCGGCTCGGGCTCGCGGCAGCGCTGCTCCAGCCGCGCAGGCTCCTCGTGCTCGACGAGCCGACCAACGGCCTCGACCCCCAGGGCATGCGTGAAATCCGTGCCCTGATCAGGGAGTTGGCCTCTGAGGGCACGACGGTCTTCCTCTCCTCCCACCTCCTGGACGAGATCGAGCAGGTCTGCACCCATGCCGCGGTGATGGCGCAGGGCCGGCTGATCACCCAGGGCGCGGTGGCGGAGATGGCCGCCGGAATGCGCGGCCGGCTAGTCGTGAGCACGCCCGACACCTCGGACGCGGCCCGGGTGCTGAAGGAGCAGGGCGCCGGCGACGTCGTCATCAACGAGGACCGGGTGACCGCGGAACCTCCGGAGCGTGATCTCGCCGACCTCAACGCGGCGTTGGTGACAGCCGGGGTCCGGGTCCGCGGCTTCGGTGTCGAACGGGCCTCCCTGGAGGACGCGTTCGTGGCACTCACGGGGGAGGGGTTCGATGTCGCGGGCTGAGGCGATGCCGCAAGGTGACGAGCCCACCCTGCCGGGCAGCGGGGCGATGCGGCCGGGAGCAGGGGGCGAAGGGGCCCGGAAGACCAGTCCGTTGTGGACGTTCGGACTCCTCCGCAGCGAACTGATCACCACGTTCCGGCGCTGGCGCACGCTCGCGCTGCTCGCTGTCCTGGCCGCCGTGCCGATCCTGGTCGGGATCGCCGTGAAGATCGAGACCGGTGACGGTTCGTCCATGGGAGGCGGGGGTCCGGAGGGCGGCGGCGGCCCGGCGTTCATCTCCCAGATCACCAACAACGGCCTCTTCCTGGTCTTCACCGCGCTGGCCGCGACGCTCCCGTTCTTCCTGCCGATGGCGATCGGCGTCATAGCGGGCGACGCGATCGCGGGCGAGGCCAACGCGGGCACCCTCCGCTATCTCCTCGTCGCCCCCGCAGGCCGCACCCGTCTGCTGCTCACCAAGTACGCGACCACGATGACGTTCTGCCTGGTGGCCACCCTCGTGGTCGCGATCTCGGCACTCACGGTCGGGGCGCTGCTGTTCCCGCTCGGCGACCTGACGACCATCTCCGGCACACGGATCAGCTTCGCCGAAGGCCTCGGCCGCGCCCTGCTGATCGCCCTGGTCGTCGCCGCGTCACTCATAGGTGTGGCCGCCCTCGGCCTGTTCGTCTCGACGCTGACCAGCAGCGGTATCGCGGCGATGGCGACGACGGTCGGCCTGCTGATCACCATCCAGATCCTCGACCAGATCCCCCAGCTGCACGCGATACAGCCGTACTTCTTCTCCCACTACTGGCTGTCCTTCGCCGACCTCATGCGCGAACCCGTCTACTGGGACGACCTCGTCAAGAACCTGGGCATACAGTCCCTCTACGCTGCGGTGTTCGGCTCGGCGGCGTGGGCGAGGTTCATGGCGAAGGACATTACGGCGTAAATCTCAAGGGGTCTCGGCCTCGTAAGGGAAGCGCGCGAGCGGTGCCTCCTGGGCGAAGAACGTCTTCGCGCCGGCCAGGGCCTCGGTGTCGTTCAGCACGTCACCGGGCTTGCTGCCGTTGCCGAGCAGTACGCCGCCGAAGCGCATCCCCAGGTACGCGGCGGAGTTGCTGAGCGTGCCGACCAGCGGATCGGCGACCTCCTGCTCCTCGTGCGCGAGCGCGGTGACGCCCCACAGGGTGCGCCCCGCCATGGTCGCCTTGAAGTCGAGGTCGGATGTGCGCAGCCACCCCGACCAGTGGTCGAGGTAGCGCTTGACGTGGGCGGACACCGAGTACCAGTACAGCGGGGAGGTGATGACGACGTCCGTCGCCGCGAGCGTCGCGTCCAGCAGCAGCGCCACGTTCCCCTCCGTCGGGCGCACATGGTCGCTGTCGTGTCGCAGGTCCTCGAAGTCGGGCAGCGGATGCGCGGCCAGGTCGATCCACTGCTGCTCGACACCCTCGGGCAGCTGCTCGGCGGCCCGGCGGGCCAGCAACTCGGTGTTGCCGTCGGGGCGGCTGCTGCCGAGGACGAACAGGAAGCGGCGGGTCATGAGGTCCCCCAAATGGTCGGCGTGCGGCAATAACTTGCCTGTGCATTATATGCGCACGCAAGAACCTGTCCAGGGTCCGATCGCCACCTCGGCCGCCCGCGCCACATCGAGCAGCAGAGCCTCCCTCCCATGCGCCGCCACCAACTGCAGCCCGACCGGACAGCCCTCGGGGTCGAACCCCGCCGGAATGCTGATCGCCGGATGCCCGCTCAGGTTGAACGCCCAGGTCAGCGCGGTGGAGTACCGGTCGCCGGGGCCTTCGTGGCCGTGCGGTGGGGTCGGGGCGGCCGGAGTCAGCAGCAGCTCCGTGTCGGCGAAGAGCGCGTCCAGGCGGGCGTTGTTCGCGGCCCGGATGCGGTGGGCGGGGGCGAGGTCGGAACCCGGGGTTCGCAGGGCGAGCCATGCCGGGGCCGGGTCGTCGAGCCGGAGGGGCGTGCCTGGACGCGCGAGCCGAATCGCGCCGGCCGCGGCGAGGCGTAGGGCGGCGGAGTGGGCCACGGCGACGATGTCCGGGTCGGGGGAGTCGAAGCCGAGGTCGGGGGACCATACGGCTGTGGCCGGGGTGGCGTACGCGTCGTGCGGCCGGCCGTACGCGTCGTTCGGCTTGGCGTGCACGCCGCTCGGCTCGCCGTGCTTGCTGTGTGGGTCGGCGCGCAGTTCAGCACGGCCGCACCCCTCCCGCCGCTTGTCCCCAGCCTCCATCCCCCGATGCGCCGCCGACATCAGCCCCCAGTACGCCGCCACATCCCCCACGCACCGCGCCAGCACCCCCGGTGCCATCAGCCCCGTGCGGTCGGTCGACGGCAGTCGTCCGTTGGTCACCTTCAGGCCGACGACCCCGCACCACGCCGCCGGAATCCGTACCGACCCGGCCCCGTCGCTCCCGGTCGCCAGGGGTACCAGTCCCGCTGCCACCGCCGCCGCGGAACCGGCGGAGGAGCCGCCCGGCGTGCGGTCGTGCCGCCAGGGGTTGACCGTACGGCCGTAGCGGCCGACTCCCCAGGTCTGCCAGGGAGTTCCCGGCCCCGGGACGGATGTCGCGCCCACCGCCACGCACCCCGCCGCGAGCAGCGGGCCCGCGGTGCGCAGGCCGTGCCGCCCCTTGACCCCGATCGGCACGCCGGCCAGCGGCAGCCGTTCGCCCGCCCCGACCTGTGCGTCCACCTCGGCGGCCCGTGCGAGAGCCTCCTCGCCCCACACCTCGATGAAGGCGCTCAGGACGGGATCGGTGCGCCGGATCCGTTCGAGTGTCTCCGCGACGACATCGACGGCGCGTAGGGACCGCGCGCGCACGGCTGCGGCGATCTCCTCGGCCGACAGGGGGGCGGCGGTGGGGCCAGGGTTCGCGTGGGGGCCGGATGTGGTCGTCATAGGGTGATTTTCCGTGAAAGTGCCGCCCGGCGATGCCCTTCGGCCTCGCGTAAATCGGCCACAAGGGCCTCAGCGGGCGCGCCCCGTAAGCCGCCCCAGCGCCTCCGCCTCCCTGGGCGGCCGGCCACTCAGGTCGCCGAGCCGCCATGCCGGCACCCACGGCACCCGGTACACGTCGATCACCGACTCGATCACCTTGACGCGTTCGGCGAGCGGCCGCGGAAGCCGCCCCGGCGCGTCCGCGACCAGGACCACCGCATCCAGGTCGAGCCCGTGCGGAGCCTCCCCGCGCCGGAAGACCTCAAGGGCGTTCAGGGCCGAGGCAAGCCCGGCCGCATGGGTGCGGGCGACGAGCAGTACCGACGGCGGCTCGGCGGGCCCGGGCCAGTCGCGCCCGCAGTCGTGGCCGCCGTAGACCGCGGCGAGGGTGGAGACACCCGCTCCGCCGTGGGTGCCGACCCAGGAGAAGCGCCGGGTCGGACCGGCGGCGGGGGAGGGCGGCGGATCCTCCGGAAGGGCTACGGGTCCGCGGATCCAGATCTCCGGGCCGAGCTCCGGCGGCCCCTGTTGCACGCGCATGTCAGTCCGCATGCCCGCACTCCTCCCTCGTCACGACACCGGTCTTCGCGCCGGGCATGAGAACGCTGTGACGTGGCACAAGCTCCTGGAACGAGTCTGTGACGCCACGGTGACGTCCGCGCCGCGCGTGGCCGGGGAAACTCGACAGTACGTGTATGACATGTACGACGTGTATGACGTGCGGTCGTGTCCTGAAAAGGTGTCCGGCCGCACGACCGGATCGTGCCGCCGGGGAAACCGGGCGGACGGCGAGAGGGAGCACCATGGAAACGGAACCCGCCGTCCGCGAACTCCCCGACGCATGCGAGTGAGGAAAGCGATGACTCGACTCAGCCGCGCGAAGAAGCGGGAACAGAAGCGCGCCGCGGCCTCGGCGGCCCCCGTGGCCATGCCGATCGACGTGCGGGTCCCTGTCGTCGGTCCGGGCGCGGGCGGCGCGTCGATCGGGGGTGTACCCGTCACCGCGGGCCCGGGCGAGGAGATCCAGCAGGCCGTCCTGGCCCACCTCCAGCGCATCGCCCTCGCCTCCGGCCACCCCGTGCACGCCACGATCCACGACGAGCGCATCGGCTACGTCGTCCCGCTGCAGGTCGACGCGGACGGCTCCAGCCGCTTCACCGCGGACCCCGTACGGACGACTCCGCCGCCGACGCCGGTGGCCCATGCCCTGCCCTTGGAGCCGACGGCGCCCGCGCCCCCGGCGTCACCCCCGTCACCGGCCTCATCCGCCTCACCCGCGACGCCCGAGTCGTCCGTGACGCCGCCGACTCCGCTGCCGCTGCCATCCACACCGCCGTCCACTTCTGACGAAGAGCCGTACCGGGACAAACCCACACATGTCCTACGTCCCCTGCCGGGCCAGTCGCAGGACGCCTCCCCCACCTTCCAACTGCGTGCCCTGCCCGAGCCGGTGCAGGACGCCGTGCCCGGCACGGTCACGCCACCGCTGGGGGAGTTCGGCCCACCGCCAGTCATGGACGCGAGGCCGCTGCCGGTCGACGTACCGAAGGCCGACGTACGGCCGGCCGACGCACCGCGAGCCGACGTACCGCCAGTCGAAGCGCCACATGCCGACGCACGCCATACCGAAGCACCACAAACCGACGCACCGCAGGCCGACCAGGCACCGGACCGAGCCACCGCCCCCGCCCCTGCCCCCGGCCTCACCCCTCACCGCCATCCCGCCCCTGCGACGCGCCGTCACCCCGACCCCGGCCTCGTCCCCCTCTCGAACCCCGAGTCCGACCCCGACCCCAAGCCCACCCCGCCCCGAGGCTTCGACGCGGTGGCCGAAGCCGTTCTCGGGGACGCGCCGCCCACCACCACCGCAGACGCCTCTCCCTTCGCCGAGCAGCTGGCCCGGATCAACGAGGCCGTGAGTGCGGGGCGTACGACAGAGGCGGCGGAGCTCGCGGACCGGACCGTGGCGGAGGCGTCGGCGGTGTTGGGGCTGGAGCATGCCGAGGTGCTCCGGATGCGGGAACTCGCCGCGTACATCTCCTACCTGACGGGCGAGCCGGTACGCGCCTTCCGGCTCTCCCTCGACGTGGCCCGGACGCACCACCGCATCCGGGACGCGGAGGCGGCGTACGGCAGCCTGCACGGCGCGGCCACGGCCTGGCGGGCCGTACGGGATCCGGCGCTGGGGCTCGACCTGGGCCGGGAGCTGCTCGGCCTGTGGAGCGAACTCATGACGCAGGGCGGTCCGGCCGTCGACGACATCGAGGAGCTGGAGTCGGCCCGCGCACGCATGGACCGCCTCGCCGCCCGAGCCGCAAAGTCGGCCGAACCGCCCAGGAGTTGAGTCAGTGACCCTCTTAGTAGGGCTGCTCACCGACTCGGAGGGTCACTCCGACAGCTCCCACACCGCGTACGCGACGGCGTCGCTGTTGCGGTCGAGGGCGGTGTCGTTGATGTTGGACGTGGTGTCGCAGGACGAGTGGTAGCAGCGGTCGAAGGACTGCCCGGCCGTACCGCCCCACTTGGTCACCTGTGCCGCGGTCTTCGTGCGGCTCGCGCCCGTGAACAGCCCGCCCACCGGCACGCCCGCGCTCTTGAACGGCGCGTGGTCGGAGCGGCCGTCGCCCTCGGTCTCGATCTCGGTCGCGACGCCGAGGCCGGCGTAGTAGTCCTTGAAGGTCTTCTCGATCGCCGGGTCGTCGTCGTAGACGAAGTAGCCGGGGTTGGGCGAGCCGATCATGTCGAAGTTCAGATAGCCGCTGATCTTCGAGCGGTTGGCGGAGGACAGGTTGTTGACGTAGTACCGGGAGCCGACGAGCCCCAGCTCCTCCGCGCCCCACCAGGCGAACCGCAGATGCTTGGTGGGCTTGTAGCCGGCCCGCGACACGGCGAGCGCGGTCTCCAGGACGGCTGCCGAGCCGGAGCCGTTGTCGTTGATGCCGGGGCCGGAGGACACGCTGTCGAGGTGCGAGCCGGCCATGACGACCTGGTTGGCGTCGCCGCCCGGCCAGTCGGCGATCAGGTTGTAGCCGGTGCGGCCGGAGGACGTGAACTGCTGGATGCTCGTGGTGTATCCGGCGGCGTCCAGCTTGGCCTTCACATAGTCGAGGGAGGCCTTGTAGCCGGGGCGGCCGTGGGCACGGTTGCCGCCGTTGGCGGTGGCGATGGACTGCAGCTGGCTGAGGTGGCCCTTGACGTTCGCCACGGGTATGTCGGGTGCGGCGGCGACCTCGACGTCGGCCGGCGCCGCGCCGGCTATGGAACCGCTGGTCAGCAGCGTGACGGACGCGACTGCCACAGCCGCCGACGTACGCCAGGAAACGGGGAGCTTCATGTGGGGGGCTCCGAATTCCAGGCGGATCCCCCGTGGGGTGACCACAGAGGATCCACAGTGAATGGGGTGCCTGGATGGTGAGGGTGAGCCTGACTGTCCGTCAAGAGTGCTATCTGGACAGGTAGTTCAGAGAGGGAAAAACCCGAGGAAAACCCAAGGGAAAACCCTGTGTCCCACTTCCTCAGTGCACACAGAACTCGTTGCCCTCCGGATCCGACATCACCACCCACTTCCCGGACGGCTCCGTCACCCGCCGCAGCACGCTCGCCCCCAGCTGCTCCAGCCGCCCGACCTCGGCCTCGCGTTCCCCGGTCGCCGTGTGCAGATCGAGGTGCAGCCGGTTCTTGACGGTCTTCGCCTCCGGCACCCGCTGAAACAGCAGCCGGCGCCCCAGCCCGGTCCCGCTCTCCTTGTCGTAGGGATCGTCCGGATGCCGTACGGCCACCAGGTCCCGGAAGGCGAGCCGGGCATGGAACTCGACGACGGCCTCGCGCGGCAGCGCGCCGAGTTCCAGGAGCCGCTCGATGAGGGCGTTGTTGTCCTCGACCTCGTAGTGCAGCGCGGCGGCCCAGAAGTCGGCCTGGGACTGCGGGTTGGCGCAGTCGATGACGAGCTTCCAGTGGAGGGGGGCGGGGGTGGAGGCGGGGCTGGAAGTGGGGGTGGGGGTGGATGCGGGTTCGGGTGTCTGGGTCATGCGACCACTCATATGGGGTGGGTGAGTGGGGCGGCAACGGGAATCGCCGGGTCAGTTCATCAGGCGTCCACCGCGGCGGACCGCGGCTGCTCCACCTGCCGCACGCTGAACTCCGCCACCCGGCTCCTCCGGGCGGAGCGCCACGCGTCGGCCGTCAGCAGCGTCAACGCCAGCCACACCAGCGCGAACCCGGCCCACCGCTCGGCCGGCATCGCCTCGTGGAAGTACAGGACGCCGAGCAGGAACTGGAAGACCGGCGCCAGGTACTGCAGCAGCCCGAGCGTCGACAGCGGCACCCGTATCGCGGCCGCGCCGAAGCAGACGAGCGGCAGGGCGGTGACGACGCCGGTGGCCGCGAGGAGGGCCATATGCCCGGTCCCCTCCGACGTGAACGTCGACTCTCCTTGCGCCGCCAGCCACGCCAGGTAGCCCACGGCGGGCAGGAACTGGATCGCGGTCTCGGCGGCCAGCGACTCGACGCCGCCGAGGTTGACCTTCTTCTTCACGAGCCCGTAGGTGGCGAAGGAGAAGGCGAGGACGAGGGAGATCCACGGCGGCCGCCCGTACCCGACGGTCAGCACGATCACGGCCGCGAAGCCGACGCCGACCGCCGCCCACTGCACCGGCCGCAGCCGCTCCTTCAGCAGCAGCACGCCCATCGCGATGGTGACGAGCGGGTTGATGAAGTACCCGAGCGAGGCCTCCACCACGTGGCCCGTGTTCACGGACCAGATGTAGACGCCCCAGTTGACGGTGATCACACTCGCGGCCACGGCGATGAGCGCCAGCCGCCGAGGCTGCCGTATCAGCTCACCCGCCCAGGCCCAGCGCCGTACGAAGACCAGCGCGACCGCCACGAAGACGAGGGACCAGGCCATCCGGTGGGCGAGGATCTCGACCGCGCCGGCGGGCTTCAGCAGGGGCCAGAAGAGGGGGACGAGCCCCCACATTCCGTACGCCGCGAAGCCGTTCAGCAGTCCTATGCGCCGTTCCCCCTGAGACTTCCCGGCCACGGCCCCTCCTTCGCCCACTCACCCCGGCCCCGCCCCTGCGACAGCCTGCACGAAGGTAACGCCGAACACCCCCGCATGTCATGCCCGTATCGCCATACGGTCATGACAGCGGGGGTAGACGCCCGGCGCGGCGCACCGGGCAGGCGCTCGGCCCTTGGCTCAGGTGGTCGAGAGGGCCCTTGGCTCAGGCGATCCGGAGCGGGCCCTTGGCTTAGGCGATCCGGAGCGGGCCCTTGGCTTAGGCGATTCGGAGCGGGCCCCCGGAGGGGTCAGTTCTTGACCGCGGCCGCGATCGCGTCGGCGAACGGCGTGGTCGGGCGGCCGGCCAGGCGGGACAGGTCTCCGCTGTCGATGACCAGCTCGCCCTTCTCGATCGAGGTGTCCACGCCGGCCAGGATCGCGGCGAACGGCTCGGGCAGCCCGGCGCCGGTCAGGATGCCGGTCAGTGCCTCGGCCGGGACGGGGCTGTTGGCGATCTCCCTGCCGGTCTGGCGGCTCAGCTCGGCGGCGTACTCGGCGAAGTTCCAGGCGACGTCGCCGCCCAGCTCGTACGTCTTGTTCTCATGCCCCTCGCCGGTGAGTACGGCGACGGCGGCGGCCGCGTAGTCGGCGCGGGAGGCGGAGGAGACGCGGCCCTCGCCGGCGGCGTGGGTGATCGCGTTGTACTCCAGGACCGGCGCGAGGTTCTCCGTGTAGTTCTCGTGGTACCAGCCGTTGCGCAGCAGTACGTACGGCAGACCGGACTCCAGGAGCGCCTTCTCGGTGCCGCGGTGGTCGTCGGCGAGGGCGGCCGTGAGGCTGCCGGGGGCGCTGGTGTAGGCGAGCAGGGCGACGCCGGCGTTCTTGGCGGCGTTGATGACGACCGTGTGCTGGCCGACGCGGTCGCCGCCGACCTCGCTGCCGGATATGAGCAGCACCTTGTCGCCGGCCGCGAACAGCGTGTCGAAGGTCTCCGGCGTGTTGTAGTCGGCGACGGCGAGCTTCACACCGCGCTCGGCGAGGTCGGCGGCCTTCTCGGGGCTGCGGACGACGGCGGTGACCTGGTCGGCCGGAACCTTCTCCAGCAGCTGCTCAACGACGTGGCGGCCCAGGTTTCCGGTGGCTCCGGTGACGACGATGCTCATGATCAGAACTCCTTGTGGGGTGCGTTGGCACTAACCCTAGGAGGTGCACTAACTTCACGAAAGTACCCACTTTGAAGTAAGGTACTGTCATGGCAGTAAGTAACGTGACGGACCCGACCGCTCCTGTGCTGAACAAGTACGACCTCGGTGAGCAGATGTGCCCGTACCGTCTGGTCCTGGAGCATGTGACCAGCCGCTGGGGCGTCCTCGTCCTGATCGAGCTGCTGGAACGCCCCTACCGCTTCAGCGAACTGCGCCGCGCGATCGGCAGGGTCAGCGAGAAGATGCTGACCCAGACCCTCCAGACCCTGGAGCGCGACGGCCTGGTCCATCGCGACGCCAAGCCGGTCATCCCGCCGAGGGTCGACTACTCCCTGACCGACCTCGGCCGCGAGGCGGCGCAGCAGGTGCTCGGGCTGGCGCTGTGGACCAAGGAGCGGATGGGGGAGGTGCAGAAGGCGCGGGAGGTGTACGACGCGCGCAAGAGCGGCTCTGAGTAGGGCCGGAGTCGCCAAGTCCAACGGCGTGATCACTGCGCGGCGATTCAAAAGTCTGTCGACATACAGACATGATTACACTGGGTTACTATTTCACCAGCAGTCTGTGCATATTGACCTTGTGCTCTGCGCATATTGACCTTGTGTGTCGACCGCCAGCCCGACGGTCGCCTCTCAAGAGAGGCTGCTCGTGTCCAGTAACCCCTTTGTCGATTGCGCCATCCTCCGTCGTCTCGGAACGGACCCCAAAATGCGGGGGAGTCGCAGTAGTGAAACCTGCCCGGACATTTTCGAACTCAGCGATGGAAGCTTCGCCGTCATCGGTACCGAGGCCACTGCGGCCCTGGGGTCGTTCCTCCCTGCCGACGCGGCCAGAGCCGACTATGAGCGCATTGTCGTGATCAGTCGAGACACCCTGATTCACGCCAAGAAGGACATTCCCGACGTGTAGGTGAGGTCGGAGCCGAGGCGTCATGCATGCCTCGTAGTGGGGGCGGACGGCCGGGGCGGAGCATCCATCTGTGCGCCCCCCTTCCGCCTCTACGCCTCTGCATCCCGACGGGCACGCTGGTGCGGGGTTGCTTTCCGCCGTGCGTCGACCCGAGTGCCTGAGCCGGGCGCGGCACCGGACATGGGGGTAACGGAATGGAGATGTCGAACCAGGAAGAGCGCATGGGAGATTTTCTCGGTGTGCTCAGCGCCATCTCCGATGGGCTGGCGGGCATTGCGAAAGAGATGCACCGGGCGAACGTCATCCAGATACAGCGCCTTTTCGCGGAGCAGTTGGATCGGTCGATCGATGATCCGTTGCTTGCCGAGGCTTTGAGTACCTTGGACGGTATATCCGAGGACAGGCGCCGTCAGATGATTTTTGCAAATCGCCAGTACGGCCTGATTCTGCTTGCCTATCGGGTCGGTGTAATTGATCGGGGAGAACTCCTCGGCGACCTGAAGATACTGAGCAGGAATTCTGTCTTCGCGGAGTACTGGCAGCGGACGGCCGAGCACCGCCGACTGCTGCCCAAGGAGTCGCTGGAGGCGCGGACGGGGCGGGCCGTCGACGCGGTCATGGACGAGCGACTGGATGCCCTGGAGGAGTGGTGGGTCGTGGGGCCCGAGTCGACGACGCCGGCCGACTGACGGTTTGAGGGCCTGGGTGCCGCGCACCCAGGCCCTCACTTGGTCGTTGGTCGGCAGTCGGTCAGCCCACGACCGTCCAGGTGTCCCCACCCGCCAGGAGCGAGGCAAGGTCGCCCTTGCCGTTCTGCTCGATGGCCGAGTCCAGCTGGTCGGTCATCTGGGTGTCGTAGACCGGACGGTCCACCGAGCGGAACACGCCGATCGGGGTGTGGTGCAGGGTGTCCGGGTCGGCCAGGCGGGACAGGGCGAAGGCCGTGGTGGGGGACGCGGAGTGGGCGTCGTGGATCAGGATCTGCGACTCGTTCTCCGGGGTCACCGTGACGACCTTCAGGTCGCCGGTCTGTGCGTCGCGCACCACACCCCGCGCGGCGTCCGCGCCGAAGCGGATCGGCTGCCCGTGCTCCAGGCGGATCACCGCCTCCTCGGCCTGCTGCTTGTCCTTGAGGACGTCGAAGGCGCCGTCGTTGAAGATGTTGCAGTTCTGGTAGATCTCGATCAGCGCCGTGCCCCGGTGGGCGGCCGCCTCGCGCAGCACCTGGGTGAGGTGCTTGCGGTCGGAGTCCACCGTGCGGGCCACGAAGGACGCCTCCGCGCCGATCGCGAGCGACACCGGGTTGAAGGGCGCGTCCAGCGAACCCATCGGCGTCGACTTGGTGATCTTGCCGACCTCCGAGGTCGGGGAGTACTGGCCCTTCGTCAGGCCGTAGATCCGGTTGTTGAACAGCAGGATCTTGAGGTTCACATTGCGGCGCAGGGCGTGGATCAGGTGGTTGCCGCCGATCGACAGCGCGTCGCCGTCGCCCGTGACCACCCACACCGACAGGTCCCGGCGCGACGTGGCCAGGCCCGTCGCGATCGCGGGGGCGCGGCCGTGGATGGAGTGCATCCCGTAGGTGTTCATGTAGTACGGGAAACGGGACGAACAGCCGATGCCCGAGACGAAGACGATGTTCTCCTTGGCCAGGCCCAGCTCCGGCATGAAGCCCTGGACCGCGGCAAGGATCGCGTAGTCACCGCAGCCGGGGCACCAGCGCACTTCCTGATCGGACTTGAAGTCCTTCATGGACTGGCGGGCCTCGGCCTTGGGGACGAGTGAGAGCGCTTCGATCGTGCCCGTGCCTTCCGCGGACGTCTCAGGCATCGATGGCCTCCTTGAGAGCCTTGGCAAGCTGTTCCGCCTTGAACGGCATGCCGTTGACCTGGTTGTACGAGTGGGCGTCCACCAGGTACTTCGCCCGGA
>JABFVM010000453.1 GCA_013362785.1 Streptomyces sp.
CGCGCCGACCTCCCGCTTCCGCGATAGCCCAGCGAGCGCTGCAGCGGCCCGAGCGGTGTGTCCGTGCCGCGCCCGTCCCGTCCCGACAGCAGCGGCCGGAAGGCGGCGGCAAGGCGGTGCCCGAAGTCGTCGGCCTCGGCCTCGTCCCGCTCCCGGGAGCCGTCACGCGCGGCCACCGCGAGGGCGAGGTCCTTCCACGCGGGCCGGTCGGCGAGGGCGTGCGCGGCCGCCGTACCGGGGGTGTGGTGGTGGCCGTGCCCGGCGTGCAGATGCCACAGCTCATGGCCGAGGATGACCAGTTGCTGCATCGCCTCGGCCCGCTCCTCGACGATGACCAGGTCGAAGTCCTGGAACTCCACCCACAGCCCGGTCACCTCGATCTCGTCGGGGAACCGCTCGAACCGCAGCTCGACGTGCCGTCCGCCGCGCCGCGCGCTCATCTCCGCGCACAACGCGTGACACAACTCGCGTACGTCGGCCGGGGGATGGGGTCCGGCCCGCAGGGCGGTGCTCAGATCGGCGGCCAGGTCGCGCATCGCCGAGGCGGTGGGAGAGCGCCGCAGCCGTAGCGCCGCAGCGACCCGGGCCGCCCTCGTGCGCGGGCCCGCGATGTCCATCACACCCCCTGTTCCTCCGCCGTCCGGCGGGCTGTTCGAGCCTACGCGTCCCGATGTGTCCGCGTCATGCGATACGGCGGCCGTTGTTCAACCACCAACGACCGGTTACCGTGCCCAAGCCATTGACTGGAAAGCGCTTTCCCCTTACGGTCCCGTTCGAAGTTACGTGCACAATTCGATATCTCGAACAGTTAGGGCAGGGAATGGGACGACCTGGCCTGAATCGCAGGCAACTTCTGGCCACGGCGGGCGGATTGGCCGTCGCCGGCAGCTTCGGGTTCGCGGCCCTCGGCACCGGCGCCGACGCGCTCGCCTCCAATGCCAGCACCCGGGTGCGGTACTGGAACCTCTTCAGCGGCGGCGACGGCGCCAACATGATCGCGATGCTGGACGCCTTCCGTAGGGCCCATCCGGACATCGACGTGAAGGACTCCACCCTCCAGTGGGGCAACCCCTTCTACACCAAGCTCGCCATGGCCGCCGCCGGCAACCGCGCACCGGACCTCGGCGTCATGCACCTCGGCCGGGTCCCCGGCTTCTCGCCCGGCCGCCTCCTGGACCCCTGGGACGTCGACCTGCTCGCCCGGTACGGCGTACGGGAGCAGGACTTCAACCCCAAGCTGTGGCAGCGCGGCATCGTGGACGGCAAGCTGTACGCCCTCCCGCTCGACATCCACGTCCAGCTCTGCTTCTACCGCAAGGACGTGCTGAAGAAGGCGGGCCTGCTCGGCGACGACGGCCGGATCGTGCCGGTCACCTCGACCGACGACTGGTTCGGGGTGCTCAAGGAGGCCAAGAAGGCCACCAAGAAGGGCCTGCAGACCATCGGCCTGTGGGTCAACGACCAGAACTTCCAGTGGTGGTTCTTCCTCGCCTTCTACACCCAGCTCGGCGGCACCTGGTTCGACGCCGCCCAGCGCGAGGTCACCTTCGACACCGACAAGGCCGTCCAGGTCCTGGAGTTCCTGCGCCGGCACATCACCGACGGATACGCCGACCCGGCCCTGGGCTCCGTCAACGCCGAACAGTTCATCAACGGCGCCCCCTTCGCCTGGGAGGGCAACTGGTCGGTGCCGGTCTACTCCGGAGCGAAGCTGGACTACGGCGCGATCCCGCTGCCGCCCGTCTTCGGCAAGGAGGCCACCCACGCCGAGTCGCACTCCTTCGTCCTGCCCCACCAGTCCGACCGGAGCGGCGCCACGAACGAGGCGGCCCACCGGCTCGCCGCCTACGTCGTCACCCACGCCCAGCAGTGGGCGGCCGGCGGCCACATCCCCGCGTACACGCCGACCCTGTCCACACCGGCGTACAAGAAGCTGGACCCGCAGAGCGAGTACGTGTCGGCGATGACCCACCAGGCCACCGAGCCGAAGGTGTGGTTCGCGGGCTCCACCGGCGTCCTCGCCCAGCGGATCGGCCCGATCGTCGTCTCCTCGACGCTGGGCTCCGCCAAGCCGGACACCGTCGCCCGCCGGATGAAGCGGGAGCTCGGCACGCTGCTCGCGATGAAGAACCCCATGGACGGCAAGACCGCCGCGCAGGGAGGTACGGCCGCATGACCACCAGCGCCGAGACGGTCTTCGCACCGGCACGTGCCACCACCGCCGCCGACAGCGCCACCCTCCGCCGCAAGCAGGGCTTCCAGCACGGCGGCTGGTTCGTGGCGCCGTTCCTGGTCCTGTTCACCCTGTTCGTTATCTGGCCGCTGCTGCGCGGCGTCTACCTCAGCTTCACCGACGCCAACATCTCGGGCGAGGCGGCGAGCTTCGTAGGCCTCGACAACTACCGCGAGGCCCTCAAGGACCCGCTGATGTGGGACGCGCTGGGCCACAGCGCCTACTTCACGCTCCTGGTCGTCCCCTGCATCACGGTCCTCGCCTTCCTCCTCGCGATGCTCGCCCACCACATCGAGCGCGGCAAATGGCTGTGGCGCCTGTGCTTCTTCGCCCCCTTCCTCCTCCCCTCCACGGTCGCGGGCAACCTGTGGCAGTGGCTGTTCAACCCCGGCACGGGAATGATCAACCACGTCTTCGGCATCGAGACGCCCTGGCTGACCGACAAGTCGTACGCGATGCTCGCCATCGTCATCGAGACCCTGTGGTGGACGGTCGGCTTCAGCTTCCTGCTCTACCTCGCCGCGCTCCAGTCCATCCCCGACCACCTCTACGAGGCGGCCAAGCTGGACGGCGCGAACGCCTGGCACCGCATGGTCCACATCACGCTGCCGATGCTGCGCAACATCACCGGCCTCGTCATCGCCCTGCAGATCCTCGCCTCGCTCCAGGTCTTCGACCAGGCCGTCGTGATGATGGACTTCAACCCCGGACCGGAGAACTCGACCCGCACCTTCGTGCAGTACACCCTCGAAGAGGGCTTCACCAGCTACCGCGTGGGCTACGCCTCCGCGATCTCCATCATCTTCTTCGTGATCATCGCGGCCGTCGCCCTCGTGAGGATGTGGCTGCTGCGCAACCGTGAGGAGGGCGCGGCCCGATGACGACCAAGGCATGGACCCCGAGCCAGATCATCCTCACCCTCCTCGGAACAGCCGTCTCCGCGGTCTTCCTCGCCCCCTTCGCCTGGGGCCTGTTCACCTCCCTGAAGTCGGAGACCGAAGCCGTCGAGGTCCCTCCGCGCTGGCTGCCGGAGGACTGGACGGGACAGGCGTGGACGTCCCTGTTCGAGACCGGCAACATCACGAACTGGTTCATCAACTCCCTCGTGGTGTCGGTGTGCGTGACCTCCGTCGTCCTGCTGGTCAGCGCCCTCGCCGGATACGGATTCGCCCGCACCGAGTTCCGTGGCAAGGGCGTGCTGATGGGCGTGGTCATGGCGGGCCTGATGATCTCCCCTGCCGTACTCGGCGTACCGCTGTTCACCACGGTCCAGCAGATGGGGATGGTCGACACCTACTGGGGCATGATCCTGCCGCAGTGCGCGCCCGCCGCGATGGTCTACATCCTCTACAAGTTCTTCCAGGGCGTCCCGCGCGAACTGGAGGAGGCCGCGTTCATCGACGGCGCGGGCCGCTGGCGGGTCTTCTTCACGATCGTCGTCCCGCTCGCGAGGCCGTCGTTGGCGGCGGTCGGCATCTTCACCTTCATCGCCTCCTGGAACAACTTCCTGTGGCCCTACATGGTGACCAACAACCCCGACCTGATGACCATGCCGAACGGCATCGCGACCGTCATGAACTCCTACGGCATCCAGTGGGCCCAGCTCATGGCCGGCGGTCTGATGGCGGGCCTGCCCCTGATCGTCGTCTTCGTCTTCTTCCAGCGGCAGATCGTGGCGGGCGTGGCCCACACGGGTTTGGCGGGACAGTGAGAGCACGCAGAGCGCTGACGGCCGCGACGACGGCGGCAATCCTGGCCTTCCTCCCCAACACGGCCCAGGCGTCGGCGAGTTACCCCGACCCGCAGCCCGTCACCGGCCAGCAGATCATCCACGACCCGACCGTCATCCGGCTGAAGTCCGGCCGCTACGTGGCCTACTCGACCGGCGGCATCATCGGCGCCCGCCTCTCGAAGGACCGCGTGCACTGGACGGACGAGGGCAACGCCTTCGCCGAGCCGCCGAGCTGGTGGTACGAGTACAACGCCACCGGCGACCCGTGGGCCCCGGACATCTCCTACCGCGACGGCCGGTACTGGCTCTACTACGCCGTCTCCTCCTGGGGCACCAACCACTCGGCGATCGGCGTCGCCACATCCCGCTCCGGCCTCCCCGGCACCTGGACCGACCACGGCAAGGTGTTCTCCTCCGAGGCCACCGACACCTGGAACGCCATCGACCCCGCGATCATCCGGGCGAACGGCAGGCTCTGGATGTCGTTCGGCTCGTACTGGACGGGCATCCGCATGGTGGAGCTCGACCGGGCGACGGGCAAGGCGGTACAGGGCACGACGGTCCACCACCTGGCCACCCGCCCGGACGCGCCGTACGCAGTCGAGGGCCCGTACATCGTCAGGCGCGGCCGCCACTACTACCTCTTCGCGTCGTACGACCAGTGCTGCGCCGGAGTGAACTCCACCTACAAGATCCGCGTCGGCCGCTCGACATCGGTCACGGGCCCCTACGTCGACAGCACCGGCAAACCGATGCTGAAGGGCGGCGGAGACCTGCTGCTGGAGGGCCACGGGAGGTATGTCGGCACCGGCGGCCAGTCGGTCTTCCGCGACCGCGGCGGCCAGGACCGGTTGGCGTACCACTACTACGACGCGGAGGACGAGGGCACCCCCAAGCTGGGCCTGAACAGGCTCGACTGGTCAGCGGACGGCTGGCCGATTGCCCTCTAGGGGCGCGGGGAACTGCGCGAGCAACCCCCACGACCCCGCAGCCGCCAACGAAACAAGAACCACCCACCCCGAAAGGCGCCCATGCGTACCGCCCGCTTCACCCTCGACCCCGCCTTCACCATCGCCGAAGTCAACCCCCGCCTCTTCGGCAGCTTCGTCGAACACCTCGGCCGCTGCGTCTACACCGGCATCTTCGAACCGGACCACCCCACGGCCGACGCCGAAGGCCTCCGTACGGACGTCCTCGACCTCGTCCGCGAACTCGGCGTCACAGCCATCCGCTACCCCGGCGGAAACTTCGTCTCCGGCTACAAGTGGGAGGACTCCGTCGGCCCCGCCGAGGACCGCCCCCGCCGCCTCGACCTCGCCTGGCACTCGACGGAGTCCAACCGTTTCGGCCTCTCCGAGTACATCGCCTTCCTGCGCAAGATCGGCCCCCAGGCCGAGCCCATGATGGCCGTCAACCTCGGCACCAGGGGCGTCGCGGAAGCCCTCGAACTCCAGGAGTACGCCAACCACCCCGAGGGCACCGCCCTCTCCGACCTCCGGATCGCCCACGGCGACAAGGACCCCTTCGGCATCCGGCTCTGGTGCCTCGGCAACGAGATGGACGGCCCGTGGCAGACCGGCCACAAGACGGCCGAGGAGTACGGCCGTATCGCCGCCGAGACGGCCCGCGCGATGCGCCAGCAGGACCCGACGGTCGAACTGGTCGCCTGCGGCTCCTCCGGACAGTCCATGCCGACCTTCGCGGAGTGGGAGGCGACGGTCCTCAAGGAGACGTACGACCTGGTCGACTACGTCTCGCTGCACGCCTACTACTGGCCCGAGAACGGCGACGTCGACTCCTTCCTCGCCTCCGCCGTCGACATGGAGTCCTTCATCGACAACGTCGTCGCGACCTGCGACCACGTCGGCGCCCGCCTCAAGTCCAAGAAGAAGATCAACCTCTCCTTCGACGAGTGGAACGTCTGGTACCTGCCCGAGTGGGAGGAGCACGCCAAGTCGCTGGTGGACTGGCCGGAGGCGCCCCGCCTGCTGGAGGACAGCTACAGCGTCATGGACGCCGTCGTCTTCGGCTCGCTCCTGATCGCGCTGCTCCGCCACGCCGACCGCGTCACCGTCGCCTGCCTCGCGCAGCTGGTCAACGTCATCGCCCCGATCATGACCGAGCCG
>JABFVM010000018.1 GCA_013362785.1 Streptomyces sp.
CCCGCACCCGATCCGCGGCGGCAAGCAGCCCCGCATCCTGTTCGGCACCCAGGCGGGCACCAAGCCCCCGCGGTTCGTGCTCTTCGCGTCCGGCTTCATCGAGGCGGGCTACCGGCGCTTCATCGAGCGCCGGCTGCGCGAGGAGTTCGGCTTCGAGGGGACGCCGATCCATATCTCGGTGCGGGTGCGCGAGAAGCGCGGCAAGAAGAAGTGACCGACATGAGTGAGGGGCGGCCCGCACCGGGCCGCCCCTCACTCATGTGCTCAGCCTCTGCGGGCCGGCGGCAGCGCGGCCGGGACGTGCTGCATCCCCGAGCCCTGCGGGCCGATGTGCCCGACGCGCTGCCACTGCGGCTGCTGCGCGCTGCCGTGGCGGGCGCTGTGGGCACCCGCGCTGTAGGCGGAGTACGAGCTGCTGAACGACCCCGGACGGTGGCCGCCGTACGAGCCCGCACTCCGCGGAATGTTCCCGAACGCGGTGAACCCCAGATCCTCCTCCCCGCTGCGGTCACCCGGCAGCGAGCGGAAGGACTTGACGTACTCCGCGTAGAGCGCGTCGTAGATCGGCGTGGCCGATGAGCCGCCCTGAAGGCGGGGAACGTCGTATGGATGCACGTATGTCCAAACGACGTCACGCCTCATGAGATGCGGTTGGGAGATGCCCTTTAGGGGCGCGGGGAACTGCGCGAAAAGCCACGAACCACCCGCAGTCGCCGCACGACATTCAGTCCTCACCCGTTAGGCGCACTCACGTCCCCGCGAGCGGCAGCGCCGCCGCGACCAGCTTGCCGTTCGCCGCGGCCTTGTCCAGGGCGTCCCGCAGCAGGTCCTCCCTGGGCTGACGCCCGATGGAGCCGACCGGCGCGGCGAACATCAGCACCTGCTGGTGCTTGTTCGCGGCGGCCCGCCACCCGTCCGTCACCTGCAGCGGCTGATGCGCCTGCCACCACGCGACCGGCTGCCCGCCATTCGTGCCGGGCTGCAGCACCGCGTGCAGCTGACCCATGGCCAGCAGCACGGACCAGCCGTGCAGCACCGGCGGCACATCGGCGAGCTCAGTCGCCGGCATGAACCCCTGTTCGATGAGCAGCGGCAGGAAGTCGTCCCCGGCCGCGATCGCCCCGGGCCGCACGATGGGGCCGGTCGGCTCGACGACCAGCGCGGGGTGCAACTCCCCGGCGATCAGCACCAGTCCGCTGGTCACTCCGAGCACCGCCTGCTCGGGCACGATCGCTTCCGGCTCCAGGTCGACCCGGTCGCCGGTGATGGACTTCACGGCACCCTGGAGCTGCGCCTCGGTGACCTGGACGACCTGCGAGGGCAGGCAGGTGGCGTGGGCGAAGGCGAGGACGGCGGTCTCGTCGCCGATGAACAGGACGGTGCTGGTGCGCTCCTGTTCGGAGTCGCCAGGGGTACGGCAGGACGTGCAGTCGTAACTGCCGGGTGCGTTCTCTCCGGCGAGCAGCCGGTCGGCTTCCTCGTCGCCGATCTCGGCACGTACCTCGTCGCTGACGTCGAGCATGCGCGGCACGGGTGGCTCCCTCGGGATGTGATGCGTGGCGGGGCCGGGGGGCTCCCGGTCCGTGAACCGGGTCGGTCCCGGGCTCATGAAGGAGACAACGGACGATCTGTGGCGGGAGTCACGCACCACGACGAACGGAATCGAACCATCCAACGCATACGGTCACCTCGCGTGCGGAATTGTCTACTCTCCGTCAACTCCTTGGAAACCCAAGGAAGTTGGTTGCGTGGGGTGCGTCACAGATCGCCAGGGTGGCTGGTCGACAAATCCGGAAATCAGCGAATGAAGTGGGTGGCCGGAAATCGCCGATACCGGAGGTAACGGCGAACTGGCCTGGAATGACAAGGAGTTGGTTGATACCACCCGCTCGGCATCCCTACATTCCTCGGCCGTGTGCAACGAGCACCGCTCGGGAACGTCCGCCGACCGCACCAGCCAGCATGCAGCACGACCTTCCGGCGGACGGGGCGGGGCGCGACCCACACGCCACATGGCGTGCGGAGTTGCGTTCCGCCTTGGGGGACCCCGAGTCCTTCGAGAGGGAACTACATGTCCGAATGTGCCGATACCACTCACGGCAACGCTCGTAAGACGCAGCAGGCTCCGAACCGGAGCCGCACTCGTACGACGGCGGTCCTCGCCGGGGCGGCACTGCTCGCCCCGCTCGGACTGCTGGCCGCAACCGGCAACGCCGCAGCGGCGGACAGCGGAGTGTGGGACCGCATCGCCCAGTGCGAGAGCGGCGGCAACTGGCACATCAACACCGGCAACGGCTACTACGGCGGGCTCCAGTTCGCCGCCTCCACCTGGCGCGCGTACGGCGGTACGGCCTACGCGTCGACGGCGGACCAGGCCGGCAAGGCCCAGCAGATCGCGGTGGCCACCAAGGTCCAGCGCGCCCAGGGGTGGGGCGCGTGGCCCACGTGTTCGGCCCGGGCCGGAGCGTACGGGAGCGCACCAGCGGCTTCCGCCGCCGGCTCGGCGGACTCCTCCTCCACCCCCACCACCAAGGCAGCGCCGTCGACTCCGTCGCAGAAGCCGGAGCGTTCGTCGGGCAACACGACCCGCGGCTCGTCCCGCGGTGACTACACCGTCCGTGCGGGCGACACGCTGAGCGGCATCGCCGCCCGGCACGGGACCACCTGGCAGCGGATCTACGCCGCCAACAAGGCCGTCATCGGCGGTGATCCCCATCTGATCGTGCCCGGGCAGCGCCTCGAACTCTGAGCGTCACTCGCTGCCTGGGCATGGGGCCCCACCCGGTCCGCCGACCGGGTGGGGCCCCGGGTCCCTCGGACGTGCCTCGGCGGCTGACCGCAACAAGCCGCCTAGCGTGCTCATATGAAATGCACACCGCTCGCGCTCGTCATCGCCGGCACCCTGTTCACTGCCGTTGCCCCGGCAACGGCACACGCGGCGCCCGCCCCGTACACACCACGCATGGTCCAAGTGGCGCCGTCCAAACCGGCCCCGGGACCGCCTCCCAAACAGATGTCGCTCGGCTGTACCAACGATCAATGGCCCTGGGGATGTGTCGCCCAGTGCGAGAGCGGCGGCAATTGGCACATCAACACCGGCAACGGCCACTTCGGGGGGCTGCAGTTCTCGCAGCGGACCTGGGTGGGCTTCGGCGGCGGGAAGTACGCCGCGCGTGCCGACCTCGCCACTCGTCAGCAGCAGATCACGATCGCCAAGAAGGTGGTGGCCGTGCAGGGATGGGGAGCGTGGCCGCACTGCTCCAGACGGTACGGGCTCTTCGGCCGCACGCTCATGGGCCGTACGGTCACCAGCAGACGCAGCATCACGGAGCGGCTGACCTCGGACACGTCGCTGCTCATCCGGAAGGGCTCGACCCGGTTCGGTGCGCTGCACGGCGCTCCCATTCACCCGCCTCTCCGCTGAACACGACCGCGCCACGGCGCAGTTCGTGAACGAGTGCCGCCCGGCCGCGCAGTCCGGGCGGCAGTCGTTGCTCCGCGACGACCACGCAGGCGTCGAGTTCGCTCAGCAGTTCGTACGTACGGGCCGCGACCGTGGGCGACATGCCCTGCGCGGGCTCGTCGACGAGCAGTACGCGTGCGCGTGCCAGCAGGGCGCGTGAGAGGGCGAGCATGCGCTGCTCGCCGCCGGAGAGCGTGCCGGCACGGCGTGCCAGGAGAGGCCCGAGCGCGGGGTAGGCGTCGAGGGCGATGTCGTACGTACGGGCCGCGAGTTCGAGGTTCTCGCGGACCGTGAGGGAGCCGAACACGGCCTGGCGCTCGGGGACCAGGCACAGTCCGCGCCGTGCCCGCTCGTGGGCGGGTATCCGGGTGATGTCTGTGCCGTCCCACACCACCGTGCCACCGGACAGCGGCACCGTCCCCGCCAGGGCGCGCAGGGCGGTCGTACGGCCGGAGCCGTTCCGGCCCAGCAGGACGGTGAGGGCGGGGCCGGGGGCGGCGATCGTGATGCCGTGGAGGGCCTCCAGGGGGCCGTAGCGCACGCGCGCGTGGCGCAGGGAGATCGTCGTCATGCCGGGGGCTCCTGGACGGCTGTCGCGTTCGCGTTCAGTACGCGGTCCGGTGGGCCGGAGGCGACGATGCGGCCCGCCGCCATGACATGCACGGTGTCCGCGAGGTCGGCGACCAGGTCGAGGTCGTGCTCCACCACGAGCAGGGCGGTGCCGTCGGCGGCGAGGGCCTTCAGGATCCGGGTCAGCGCGGTGACCTCGGCGGTGTCCAGGCCGGCGGCGGGTTCGTCGAGCAGCAGTACGCGCGGGCTGCCGGCGAGGGCTCGGGCCAGTTCCACGCGGCGGAGCGTGCCGGTGGGCAGAGCGGCGGCGGGCAGGGAGCGGACGGGGCCGTCCAGAGCGAGGAGTCTGAGGGCGCGTTCCACGGCCGCCGGGTCTTGGACTCGGCCCTGTTCGGCGCCCACGCGGACGTTCTCGGCGACGGTCAGTGAGGGGAACACGGCCAGTTGCTGGAAGGTGCGGGCGATGCCGAGGCGGGTGCGGGCGTGGGCGGGCAGGCGGGTGATGTCGCGGGGGCCGAGGAGGACTTGGCCGTGGGTCGGGCGGTGGGTGCCGGCGAGGCAGTGGAACAGGGTGCTTTTTCCGGCGCCGTTGGGGCCGATGATCGCGGTGACTTGGCCGGGTGCGACGGTGAGGGTGATGTCTTCGAGGGCGGTGAAGGTGTCGTAGCGGGCCTGGAGGTTGTGGGTGGTGAGGGGGGCTGTCTTGGGTGCGGGTGCGTGGAGGCGTTCTCGGCCTTCGGCCTCGTCCGGGTTCCCACCCGCACCACCCGTGCGAGTCTCGTCGTCGAGTGCGGGTGGCCCTTGCGGGGGCTCAGCGCCGTCGGCGGCTGCGGGGGTTGTGACGGCTGCGCCTGCCGCGGCTGCGGCGGCTTTGGAAGCGTCGGCGGTGCCCGCGGCTTTGGCGGCGTCGGCGGTTGTGGTGGCCCTGGCGGTGTCGGCCGTTGTGGTGGCGGTGGTGGGTGTGGTGGTTGTGCCGGGGTGTTGTGGTGGCGTTCTGGAGGGCCCGGTTCGGTCCGCTTCGTGTGTCGGCTCCGGGGAGTCCGAGGCCGTCAGGCCTGTCAGTGTCGGCTGGGGGGCAGCCGTTTGCTCCACCGGGCGCAGGGTTCTCCGTACCTGTGCGCCCAGCGCCGTCAGCCTCGGCTGTCGTCTTCCCGTCATCGCCCGCAGCGCCTCGTACGGTCCGCCGGGGAAGCGGCCCACCAGTACCGCCAGGACCCCGATCAGTGCGGCCGCCACGCCGCCCCGGGCGCCCGCGTCGAGGCCGACCAGGAGGGCTGCGGCGAGGAGGGCGCCGAGGGTGCTGTCGGCGCCCAGGACGACGACCGCGGCGAACCAGAGGAGGCCGCGGACGGGGTCGTAGGCGGCGGGGTCGAAGGCGCGCAGTCCCATGCCGAGCAGGCCGCCGCCCAGGGCCGCCAGGGCGGCGCCCGCGACGAAGGCGAGGAGCTTGAGGGAGGGGACCTGGACGCCTGCCGCCGACGCCCCGGACTCGTGGTCGCGCATGGCCGCGAGGGCCCGGCCGGTGCGGCCCCGGCGCAGCAGCCAGGTCGTCAGCAGGGCGGCCGCCAGGACGCACAGCTCCAGTACGTAGTACGCGCGGTCGCCCTCGAAGCCCGCCGGGCGGCCCAGCGACAGGCCCGAGATCGCGTACGGCTGGGCGAAGACGAAGCGGCTCACCGCGACGCCCACCGCGAAGGTGGCCAGGGCGAGGGCCAGGCCCCGGCGGCTGATCGCCGGCCAGCCCGTGAGGAGGCCCAGCGGGGCCACCAGGATGACCGCGAGCGCCAGGGCCGCCAGCTCCGGCAGGCGGGGCAGGCCTGGGAAGCGGCCGGCTGCCAGCAGGGCCGTGAAGAGGGCGCCCAGGCCCGCGTACGCCGCCTGGCCGAGGGAGATCTGGCCGCCGCGGCCGGTGACCACCACCAGGGACAGCAGCACCACGGCCAGCGCCGGCACCTGCACCGACGTATGCAGGTCCGAGCCCGCGAAGCCCAGGGGGAGCAGGAACAGCACCGCCGCCACGATCCAGGCGCCCTGCGGCGTCGGCACGCGCGCGGTGGCCGTGCGGGGGAGGGCGTCGCGGGCGCCGACGCCGGGGAGGGCCAGGGCCGCGATCAGCAGGGCCACCACGAAGAGGTTGGTGCCGACCGCCTGGAGCAGGGGCGCGCCCCAGCCCGAGGGGTGCAGGCGGGTCAGCTGGCTCTGGGCCACGCCGATGGCCAGCGCCGTCAGCACCGCGACCGGCAGGCTGCGCATCCTCGCGGCCACCGCTACCGCGACCACCTCCATGACCAGCAGCGGCATGCCGTACGGGTCGAGGCGGACGTACGGCGCCAGCAGTACGCCCGTCAGGCCCGCCGTGAACGAGCCGAACGCCCAGCCGGCCGCCGCGACGCGGTCCGCGTCGATGCCGCCGAGGACGGCCAGTTGCCGGTCGTCCACCACCGCGCGCAGTTCCCGCCCGAAACGGGTCCAGCGGATCACCGCGCCCACCCCGGCCGCCAGCAGCAGCGCCACCGCCAGCTGGCCCCACGGGTCCGCCGACACCAGCTCCGGCGCGTCGTCCCGCGCCCCCTGCCCCCACAGCAGCGCCGCACCGCCCACCAGCAGCACGAACACCCCGATGGACGCCACCAGGGTCTGCGCCGGGTCGCTGCCCAGGACCGACAGCGGCCGGAAGACGAACCGTTCCAGCACCATGCCGATACCGGGCGCCAGGACCAGCAGCGTCGCCGCCGCGCCCGCCCACAGCGGCCAGCCCCACTCCACGACGCACTGGCGCAGCACGTACGCGCACACCATCGCGATCGCCCCGTGCGCGAAGTTCAGCACGCCGGTCGCGCGGTACGTCACGATCAGGCCGATCCCGGTGAGCGCGGCGGCGCTGCCGACCGACAGACCGGCCAGGGTGAGGTCGTACGTCAGGGAGGACATCGGCCGTCCGCCTCAGTCGTCCGCTTCGGCGGGCTCACAGATCGGGCACGGGCCCAGTTCGCCGCTCCTCACCAGCTTCGCATCGACGGGGACGGCCTCCACCTTGCCCGCCACGAGAGGGCAGTCCGCGCGGTGCCAGAGGGTGCCGCCGGGCACCATCAGCAGGTCCCCGCTGATCGCGAGCGGCGCCGCCGCGCTCTGCCCGGACTCCTCGGCGTCGGCGGGCTCGGCGGCCACCAGAAGGCCGTACAGCTCCTCCACGCGCGCGGCGGCGAGCGCGCCCCGGCCATGGCTCAGCAGTACCGACCCGGCGATGATCAGCGCCGCGCCGGGCACCGTGCAGGAGGCGAGATACGGCAGCTGCCGCTCCGCGAACCGCTCGCCGGAGATGCCGTACCAGCCGATGACGCACAGCACCGCGCCGGCCGCGAGCGCGGCCCAGCCGGCCCACAGCACGGGGTGCACGGTCCGCAGTCGGGCTGTCCGCATCGCCGGCTCCCACACGTCGGGTTTCGGTGCATGCGCCTCGGCTTTGTGCGCATGTGCCTGGCGCTATTCCATGTCTGCCAATGGACTTGCACTATGCCTCCTGCAAGCTGACCCTGAAAGCACCGGGCGCACACGGCCCGGATCGACACCCGGTGGTGAGCCAGATGGTTCTCGGGAGCGACGTCAGGCGGAGCAACGCGCACAGGGGGCGTGGCCCACGGGCGGCGGGACGGGGGACCGCACTGGCGGCCACCCTGCTCCTCCTCCTCGCCCCGGCCCTCGCGGCCTGCAGTGACGACGAGGGAGACGGCGGCAACGAGACCCCGCCCACCCCGACCGTCGAGCGGACCTCACCGGCCGCTTCGGCGCCCGCCGACGCGGGGGCCGCCGAGACGGAGATCAAGCAGAACTGGCAGAAGTTCTTCGACCCGGCCACCTCCACGCAGGACAAGCAGACCGTCCTGGAGAACGGCGCGCGGATGGCGCCGGTCCTACAGGCCTTCAGCGGCGACGAGCGCGGCGGGCAGGTCCAGGCGAAGGTCTCCAAGGTCGAGTTCACCTCGCCGACCGAGGCGAACGTGACGTACGACCTGACCCTGAAGGGCGCGACCGCCCTGCCGAACGCCTCCGGGACCGCGGTCGAGCAGGACGGCACCTGGAAGGTGTCCGCCAAGACCCTGTGCGCGCTGGTCCAGATGAGCGGCAATGGGTCGACGGTCCCGGGGTGCTGAGGCGGCGATCGCCGTGGTGGTGCTGGCTCTGAGTACGGCGTGCGGCAGCCGGCTGCCGGAGAGCGACTTCGAGCACCGCGACCGGGGCGCTCCCTCGGCGCCGGCGGACCGCACCCCGATCCACGTCGGCATCATCACCAGCGCCACCAGCCCCGTCGGCGGCAACGCCTTCACCGGCCCGCGCGACGGCGCCAAGGCCTTCTTCGAGCGCCTCAACGCGCGCGGGGGCGTCGACGGCCGCCCGGTCGAGGTGCACGAGTGCGACGACGGCGGCAGCGGCGTCGGCAACAACGAGTGCGTGCACGAGCTGATCGACGAGGAGCGGGTCGTCGCCCTGGTCGCCACCACCGCCCTGGACTACGCGGGCGCCGCACGCGTCTCCCACGCGCGCGTGCCCGACATCGGCGGCCAGCCCATCGGGGCCGCCTACGACACCTACCCGCACCTGTACGGCATCTACGGCAGCCTCGCGCCCCGCGACGGCACCACCGGCTGGGACGGCAAGCAGTACGGCGGCACCGAGGTCTACCGGTACTTCAAGCGCGAGCACGGCGCCCGTACGGCCGCCGTCGTCTCGTACAACCAGCCCGCCTCCGCCGCCTACGCCCGGCTCGTCGAGCGGGGGCTGAAGGCCGAGGGCTACCAGGTGGTCACCGAGCAGGTCGACTTCGCGCTGCCCAACTTCCGCGCGGTGGCGGCCGATCTGAAGGAGCAGGGCGCCGACCTCGTCTTCGACGCCATCGACACGCACGGCAACGCCCGGCTGTGCGAGGCGATGGACGACGTCGGCGCCGAGGTCACCGCCAAGGTCACGAACGTACAGAACTGGACGTCCACCGTCGCCGAGGACTACAAGGACTCCCCGCGCTGCCGCAACGCCCTGTGGGCGACCGGGTCGTCCCGCAACTACGAGGACACGGACCAGGACGCCGTACGCGAGTTCCGGGACGCCACCAAGGGACTCAAGACGCACTCGCAGTGGCAGCTGGAGGGCTGGGCGGCGGCGATGTGGTTCACGGACGCGGCGAAGGCGTGCGCCGGACAGGGCGTCACGCGCGCGTGCGTCGACGACCACATGAACCGCAGCCAGGGCTACACCGCCGACGGCCTGCTGATCCCGGTCAGGTTCGAGCGGCTGCCCGAGCCGCCCGAAAGCCGCCGGAGCTGTCTGTCGGTGGCCCGCTGGGAGGACGGCCGGGGCTGGATCTCGCAGGGAGACATGAACACCACGTGCTTCGACGTCCCGCAGCTGTCGTATCAGCCGTGAGGGGCAACCAAACGGTCGCATCGCCGGTCCAACTGACGGAGCAGAACGCCGAAGGAGGAACCGCACCGCATGACGACGCACGTGTCGCACGCCGCACCACTGCGCGCCGACTGCATCGCGGACTCGGCCGGCGGACTGACCTTCGACGTCAGCGCGTCGGGTGCGACCGATGCGGCCCACCTCGTACTGCGCCACCGCGAAGGCCACGAGGAGGTGACCCTGCCGCTGACCCCCGCCACGAGGGGCCACCTGCGCGCCGCACTGCCCAGCAGCGTCGCCCTGCCGGAGGGCCACTGGGACGCGTACGCAAGCGTGACGGAGGAGGAGTCGGACCACCGTCTGGTTCCGGGTGCCATGGACGTACACCCCCTGGCAGATCGAGTCCCGTACGAGACGCGAAAGGGAAACCTCAGTGTTGAATGCCGGTTAGCTGCAGCGCCCTTAGGGGCGCGGGAGTGTGACATTTGCGGCTCCGCCGCGCGGGCGCGATCAGCCACGATGGACCTGCACTCGTGCACAGAACCCGTACCCCCGAGCTGTTAGGCGCTGCATGCTGGACACATCCGCAAGACTCCTGCGGCTGCTCTCCCTCCTCCAGGCCCACCGGGAATGGTCCGGAGCCGCACTCGCCGACCGCCTCGGCGTCACCCCGCGCACCGTCCGCCGCGACGTCGACCGCCTGCGCGAACTCGGCTACCCGGTCAACGCCAGCCCCGGCACCGGCGGCGGCTACCAACTCGGCGCCGGAGCGGAGCTCCCCCCGCTGCTCCTCGACGACGACGAGGCCGTCGCCGTCGCCGTAGGCCTGCGCACCGCCGCCGGACAGGGCATCGAGGGCATCGGCGAGACCTCGGTGCGGGCCCTCGCCAAGCTGGAGCAGGTCCTGCCGAACCGGCTGCGCCGCCGGGTCGGCGCCCTCAGCGCCTTCACCGTGCCGATGCTGCGCGGCCCCCAGCCCTCGGCCGTCGACCCGGCCGTCCTGACCGAGCTCGCGAACCTCTGCCGGGACGCGGAGCGCCTGCGCTTCGAGTACCGCGACCACGAGGGCGCCCCCACCCGCCGTACCGTCGAACCGCACCGCCTGGTGTGCAGCGAGCGCCGCTGGTACCTGGTCGCCTGGGACCTCGACCGCGACGACTGGCGTACGTTCCGCGTCGACCGCATCACCCCCAGGCCCCCGCACGGCCCGCGCTTCGCCCCGCGCACCCCGCCCGCCGAGGACCTCGCCGCCTACGTCTCCCGGGGTGTCTCCACGCGCGCGTACGCCGCACACGCCGTCGTGCGGCTCCTGGTGCCCCTGGAGGAGGCGGCCGAGAGCATCTCGCCCTCGGCCGGGCAGCTGGAGGCGGAGGGGCCCGACAGCTGCCTCTTGCGGACCGGCGCCGGGAACCTCGACGTGATGGTGATCCATGTGATGCTGATGGGCTTCGAGTTCGAGGTCCTGGAGTCGGACGAGCTCGTCGAGGCGATCAGGACGGCCCACGGTCGGCTTGCTCGCTCTTTGGCTCGGGCTGCGGAGCCTCCAACGCGTGCGCCGGATGGTGCAGATCGAACGCCGGGGACTCCGAGCGGATCCGCGGCAGTGTCGTGAAGTTGTGCCGCGGGGGCGGGCAGGAGGTCGCCCACTCCAGGGAGCGGCCGTAGCCCCAGGGGTCGTCGACCTCGACCTTCTCGCCGTACTTGGTGGTCTTCCAGACGTTGTAGAGGAACGGCAGCGTCGACAGGCCGAGCAGGAAGGCGCCGATCGTGGAGATGGTGTTCAGGGCGGTGAAGCCGTCGGCCGCCAGATAGTCGGCGTAGCGGCGGGGCATGCCCTCCGCGCCCAGCCAGTGCTGCACCAGGAACGTGGTGTGGAAGCCGACGAACAGCGTCCAGAAGTGGATCTTGCCGAGCCGTTCGTCCAGCATCTTCCCGGTGAACTTGGGCCACCAGAAGTGGAACCCGGCGAAGATCGCGAAGACGACCGTGCCGAAGACGACGTAGTGGAAGTGGGCGACCACGAAGTACGAGTCGGAGACATGGAAGTCCATTGGCGGGGAGGCGAGGATCACCCCTGTCAGACCGCCGAACAGGAACGTCACGAGGAAGCCCGTCGCCCACAGCATCGGGGTCTCGAAGGACAGTGAGCCCTTGATCATGGTCCCGGTCCAGTTGAAGAACTTCACGCCCGTCGGGACGGCGATCAGGAAGCTCATGAAGGAGAAGAACGGCAGCAGCACCGCGCCGGTGACGAACATGTGGTGCGCCCACACCACGATCGACAGACCGGTGATCGCCATCGTCGCCCCGACCAGCGTCAGATAGCCGAACATGGGCTTGCGCGAGAACACCGGGATGATCTCGCTGATGATGCCGAAGAACGGCAGCGCGATGATGTACACCTCGGGATGGCCGAAGAACCAGAACAGGTGCTGCCACAGCAGCGCTCCGCCGTTGCCCGCGTCGAACACCACCGAGCCGAACCGGCGGTCCGCCTCCAGCACCAGCAGCGCCGCCGCCAGCACCGGGAACGCCATCAGGATCAGGATCGACGTGAACAGCGTGTTCCACACGAAGATCGGCATCCGGAACATGGTCATGCCGGGGGCGCGCATCCCGATGATCGTGGTGATGAAGTTGACCGCGCCGAGGATCGTGCCGAAGCCGGCCAGCGCCAGGCCCATGATCCACAGGTCGGGGCCGATGCCGGGGGAGTGCTCCAGGCTGTTGAGCGGGGCGTAGGCGAACCAGCCGTAGGCGGCGGGCCCGTCGGGCACGATCAGCGAGCCCATCACGATCAGGCCGCCGAACAGGAACAGCCAGTAAGAGAGCATGTTCAGGCGGGGGAAGGCCACGTCCGGGGAGCCGATCTGCAGCGGCATCAGCTCGTTGGCGAAGCCCGCGAAGCTCGGGGTCGCGAACAGCAGCAGCATGATCGTGCCGTGCAGGGTGAACGCCTGGTTGAACTCCTGGTTGGTCAGCAGCTGCAGCCCCGGCCGGGCCAGCTCGGCCCGCATCAGCAGGGCCATGACACCGCCGGCCAGGAAGAACACGAACGACGTGATCAGGTAGAGATGCCCGATCTTCTTGTGGTCGGTGGTGGTCAGCCAGTCGACGATCACACGGCCGCCGGGCTGCTCGGGCCGCGCGGGCCCCTCCGTCGCCGGTGCGGTCTGTGTCCCCATCGCTCGCTCGCCCCTTCGCTCGCCGCGTCCCGGGCCCGCCGAAGCCCGCGCCGCACGCGCCGACGCGAGCTCACGCCATGATGCTCGCGTCGGCAGTGCTCCGACAGAGGGCGTGCGGGGGTTCTGTGCTGAAACCATGCATTTTCCGTGCACTTCCCATGCGGCACCGGCTCCCGCGGACCGCGCGCCCGCTGCCGCCGCGGCCAATGCGCGGCGGAGGGAAAAGGAGTCCGAAGACAGTTCCCGGGGAACTTTTCCGCCGGGTTATTGACCGGGTCCTCGCGACACGCGGAAATTACGATCGAATGCCTGCGGAAGGCCTATGGAACCCCTCGTCCGTGTGACGAAGTGTGCACGAAACGCGTGTCGTGGTTCTGTGACAAAAGCGTGACCGGAGGGGGATGTGTGACCTGGATGGCCGCTACATGCGACCTGGATGGCAGCTACACGTGACCTGGATGACGGCTGCAAAGGTCCCCGGTCGACACTGGCCCGACCCTTCGCGCAGGCCCTAGCGTGGCGCCATGGCACCCATTCCGAAACCCCCCGCCGAACCCCAGGACAATCCGGACACATATGTCGGACTCGATACCGAACGGGCCGAGCGGCTCGCCCGTGACCGAGGGTGGTCGACGGTGCGTTCGCTGCCGCCGGGGGCGATCATCACCATGGAATACCTGAGCGGCCGCCTGAACTTCGAGGTCAAGGACGGCCGGGTGGCGCGGGCCTGGAAGGGCTGACGACACGCGAAGGCCCCGGTTCCTGGCGGAACCGGGGCCTTCTGCCGTGCTGGTCAGCCGCCTGCGACCGGGCGGGCCGTCGGGGCCGGGCCCCGGGTCATGCGGTCCGTGTGCGGCGGGCGGCGGCTGCCGGCCGGGGTGACCGGGGTGCGCTCCCCACGGGCCGTGTGCGGGCCCGGAGTCAGATAGAGGGGCTGGTGGACGGTCGCCCGGGGGGAGTGCGCCGCGGGCGTCGCCTCGCGGGCCGCGACCTCCTTGTCGGCGGGCGCGGGCCGCGGCTTGAGCAGCACCGGCGCCCCGACGGGGGCCGTCGGCACCGGAACGCTGCCGGTCCGGCGCTCGCGCAGACGGTCGCGCAGGTCCAGGATCCAGCTCTCGGAGCGGGTGATCAGCGGCTCGAACCACGGCAGGGCGAGCAGGATCAGCAGGCCCGCGGCCCAGCCGAGCAGCACATCGCTCAGCCAGTGCGTACCGAGGTACACGGTGGACAGGCCGACGCCCAGCGAGGTCACCGCCGACACGGCCGACAGCCAGCGGCGCGCTCTCGGCGTCGAGGCCAGATAGGCGAGGATTCCCCAGGTCACCACGGCGTTGGCGGTGTGGCCGCTGGGAAATATATCGCCGCCCAGCCACATCTCGTTCGAGCCGATGCTGGTCGCGTAGTGCGGTCCGAGGCGGCCCATGCCGAGCTTGGCGGCACCGACCGTGATGTTCAGCAGGAGCAGCGAGACACCGAGCGCGAGCAGCGGTCGCAGCGTGTGCTGCCGCCAGGAACGCCAGCCCAGCCAGGCCGCGACCATCACGGCGGTGGGGCCGCGCTGGCCGAGCACGACGTAGTAGTCGACGAAGGCGTGGATCTCCGACCACTGCTGGTAGGGGCGGAAGAACATCACCTGCCAGTCCAGCCGGACCAGCCAGGAGGTGATCACGATGGCCCACACGATCGCCACGTAGAAGGCCAGGGTCGCGCCCAGCAGCACGATCCTGTGCCGGCTCATTTCGGGCGCGCTGATGAGAGCCGGTCGTTCCGGCTCACGATCCAGCCTGGCGAACACCCGGTCCAGACGGGTGGGCTTCCGTTCGGTACGCACCCAATCGACGTTACAGCGAGTGAGCTCAGATCCCGGTCGATTCAACGGCTTTGTGATGACGATGTGATGTGGGATTCCTCTCAGGCGGAGGTTTAATTCAAGTGAATCCGCAATCGCCGGGCAGTGCGGCCTTCAATTCTTTTGATCATTCCGGATGGGGGATTTATTACGCTTTTGAGTTCGTTCACCGGGGCATAATCCAGAATTCTCTCGGCGCACACCGGCGCTCACCCGTGGTCAGGGCGGACCGCTGCCGTTCAGCCAGAACGCCCCGTACACCGCCGACACCACGGCCACCGCCCCCATCACCAGCGCCGACCTGCGCGTACGCAGCCCGGCGAGGGATCGGGCGAGCGGCAGCAGCAGCGGAAACGCGGGCAGCAGCAGGCGCGGTTTCGAGCCGAAGTAGCTCGACGCGCACAGGGCGAGCGCGGTCACGACGCCCGTGTACACCAGGAGTGGCAGTGGCTGGCGTTGCCGTACACAGACGACATACAGCCAGACCACCAGGCCGACACCGATGATGAGCCCGACCCCCGCCAGGGCCGACGGAAACGACGTGAACTTTTCGCCGACGAATCTGGCGAAGGCGTATCCGCCGTCGAAACCGTTGCGCCAGCCCGCCTGGACGTCGAGATAGCCCAGCGGGCCCTTGCCGGTGCGGTGGCCCACCCACAGGACGTACCCGGCGGCGCCGAGCGGGGCGAGCAGCATGCCGAGGGCGCGGCGCACCGTCACCCCGGGGGCGTGAGCCGCGAGGTCCGCGCCCGGCGCCTGCCCCGCGCTCCGCTCTCGCACGAACGAGGCGATGCCGGCCGCCCACACCGCCGCGACCACGGCCAGCCCCACCGGACGGGTCAGCCCGGCCAGCAGGGCCAGCGTGCCCGCGGTGAGCCAGCGGCCGGTCAGCACCGCGTACAGCGACCACGCCGCCAGCGCCGTGAACAGCGACTCGCTGTACGCCATCGACTGCACGATCCCGACCGGCAGCACCGCCCACAGCAGCACGGCGCACACCCCGACGCGACGGCCGTACACATGGTCCGCCACCGCGAAGATCCCCCACGCCGCGGCGAGCGAGGCGAGCACGGCGACCACGAAGCCGCCGTCGGCGTAGGACAGCGGGGACACCTGTGCGACCAGCCGCTCCAGCCAGGGCAGCAGTGGGAAGAACGCGAGGTTCGAGTGCACGTCCCCGTTGGGCAGGCGCACCTCATAGCCGTAGCCCAGCTCCGCGACCCTGGTGTACCAGAGCGCGTCCCAGCGGGCCGTCAGCAAGGTGTACGCGTCCTTGTCGCGCGCCGCGCTCCACAGGGTCAGGGCGAGCAGGCCCAGGGCGCGTACGGCCGCGTACCCGAGGAGCGCCGGGGCGGCCCGGCGCAGCGCCTCGGAGCGGGCCGGAGCCACGCGCATCGCAAGATCGGTCACGGGCTCGATTATCGGCCCGGCGCGAATCGGGAGGTCGGGCGGGATGCGGCCGAAGGGGACGGGAGTGGCGTATGCCACACTCGTTGCGCCGGACGTGTGAGAGGTCCGCCACTCGGCACAGACGAGGACTCGCGTACTCTGACGAATCACTCGCCCTTCGTAGCGCGGGCCGGAGACCACCGCTCCTCTCCGGCCGAGTCACGGGAAGTCCCCACCCCGTGAGCCCGCCGGGGCGAGGGAACATCTGGGAGGTACGTACATGTCCGGGACGACCACGGCCGCCGCTGCGCTGCGCCGTCGGGCGGCCGGGGCCGGTGCCAACCGCTGGGTCGTCCTCGTCGTCCTCTGCGTCAGCCTGCTGCTCGTCGCCGTCGACGCGACCGTGCTGCACGTGGCGGTGCCCGCCGTCACCGAGGACCTCCGCCCCGGCGCGATAGAGCTGCTCTGGATCGTCGACATCTACCCGCTGGTCTGCGCCTCGCTGCTGATCCTCTTCGGCACGCTCGGCGACCGGGTCGGCCGCAGACGCGTCCTGCTCCTCGGATACGGCCTCTTCGGCCTCGCCTCGGGTCTCGCGGCCCTCGCGCACGACCCCCAGGTGCTGATCCTGGCCCGCGCCCTGCTCGGCGTCGGCGGCGCGATGATCATGCCCGCGACCCTGTCGATCCTGCGCCAGGTCTTCCCCGACCGGCGCGAGCGGGCCCTCGCCATCGGCATCTGGAGCGCGGTCGCCGCCGTGGGCGCGGCGGTCGGGCCACTGCTCGGCGGCTTCCTGCTCGAACACTTCTGGTGGGGCTCGGTCTTCCTCGTCAACATCCCGCTGATGCTGGTCAGCCTTCCGGTCGGACGGCTGCTGCTGCCCGAGTCCAAGGGCGACGGCAAGGGCCCCTGGGACGTGGTCGGCGCGCTGATGGCGGCGGCCGGTCTCTTCGGCGTCGTCCTGGGCGTGAAGCGGCTCGGCGGCGGGGAGCAGGTGGCCAGCCTGCTCACCCTGGTGCCGCTGGTCGTCGGCGCCGCGCTGCTGATCCTCTTCGTACGACGGCAGCGGCGCCGGGCGTATCCCCTGGTGGACCTGAAGATGTTCGCGCGACCGGCGTTCAGTACGTCCGTCGGGTGCATCGTGCTGGCGATGCTCGCGCTGGTCGGGCTCGAACTGATCGCGGCGCAGTATCTGCAGCTGGTGCTGGGGCTGTCGCCGCTGGAGACGGGGCTACGGCTGCTGCCGCTGACCTTCGCCGCGATGGCGGCCGGGCTGGCGGGGGCGCGGCTGCTGCGGCGGTTTGGGCCGCGGCGCATGGTGTGCGCCGGGTTCGTGCTGACGGCCGTCGCGGTGCTGCTGCTGACGGCGATGGGTGGCGAGGACAATCCCGGGCTGCTGCTCGCCGGGTTCGTACTGCTGGGCTTCGGGCTGGAGACGACGCTCTTCGGGGCGTACGAGTCGATGCTCAGCGAGGCTCCGCCGGAGCAGGCCGGTGGCGCGGCGGCGATCGGTGAGACGTCGTACCAGCTGGGCGCGGGGATCGGCATCGCGTTGCTGGGCAGCGTGATGAACGCGGCGTACGCCCCTGGGCTCGCCGGTGTGTCGGGGGTGCCGGCGTCGGCCTCCACGGCTGCCGCGCACTCGTTGGGGGAGGCGTACGAGGTTGCCGCGCAGCTCGGCGGGCCGGCCGGGGTCGCCCTGCGGCATGCGGCGCGGCACTCCTTCGTGCACGGGCTGCATGTGACGTTGCTGGTGAGCGCGGGGCTGTTGCTGCTCGGGGCGGTGATGGCGCTGCGGCTGCCGCGGACCATGCAGTGCGAGGCCCCTGCCGTGGAGCTGCCCAAGCCGAGGGAAGTCGCCGACTCCCGCGTCTCCGCCTGACCAAGCCTTCTCCCACCCACGCACCACCCGTTTCCAGTTCGTTGACGGGTGGACCTCTCCCGTGGGGGCTGACCGCCGCCGGCGGCTGCGGCGTATGGGGAGGGGAGTCGGGGCGCGGTGCGTGAAATCGGGCTGCGGCGCATGAGAGTCGGGCTGCGGCGCGTGGAATCGGACAACGGCGAGTGGGAATCGGGAGGCCGGGGCGCCCGGGAGCCCTCTGCTGATCGCCGCGCCCGCTGCCGCGCCGGCCCGGCGGACGGAGCCCGTCGTTCCCGTGCTGGACGACTTCCAGCCTGACCCGCAGCGCGTGGGAATCGGGCCGCAGCGCGTGGGAATCGGGTTGCCGTGCATGGGAATCGGGTCGCGCTTCGTGGAGTCGTACTGGACGCGCGGGACACTGGGTCGTAGCGTCTGCGCAGAGTCGTAACTAGCGGCGCTAGTTTATTCGTTGCCGGAGGGTGTCCCATGTCCGCGTCCTCGTCCGCCAAGTTGCCCCCGTTCGACCCCGCCGACCCCCTCGGTATCGACGACCTCCTGGAGCCCGAGGACCTCGCAGTGCGGGGCACCGTGCGGGCGTGGGCGGCGGATCGGGTCGTGCCGTATGTCGCCGAGTGGTACGAGAACGGCGAGCTGCCGGGGATCCGTGAGCTCGCCCGGGAGCTCGGGGAGATCGGTGCCCTCGGGATGTCTCTGGAGGGATACGGGTGCGCCGGCGCCTCCGCCGTGCAGTACGGGCTCGCCTGTCTGGAGCTGGAGGCCGCCGACTCCGGGATCCGGTCCCTGGTGTCCGTGCAGGGGTCGCTCGCCATGTACGCCATTCACCGGTTCGGGAGCGAGGAGCAGAAGCAGACGTGGCTGCCCCGGATGGCCTCCGGTGAGGTCATCGGGTGCTTCGGGCTGACCGAGCCCGACCACGGCTCCGACCCCGGCTCCATGCGGACGTACGCCAAGCGGGACGGCTCCGACTGGGTGCTCAACGGGCGGAAGATGTGGATCACCAACGGGTCGGTGGCCGGGGTCGCCGTCGTGTGGGCGCAGACCGATGACGGGATCCGTGGCTTCGTCGTGCCGGCCGACAGCGCCGGGTTCTCCGCCCCCGAGATCAAGCACAAGCTGTCGCTGCGCGCCTCCGTCACCAGTGAACTCGTCCTCGATGACGTACGGCTGCCTGCCGATGCCGTGCTGCCCGACGTGGTGGGGCTCAAGGGGCCGCTCAGCTGTCTGTCGCACGCCCGCTACGGGATCGTGTGGGGTGCCATGGGCGCGGCGCGCTCCTGCTTCGAGGCCGCTGTCGACTACGCGAAGACGCGGGAGCAGTTCGGCCGGCCGATCGGGGGCTTCCAGCTCACCCAGGCCAAACTCGCCGACATGGCGCTCGAACTGCACAAGGGGATCCTGCTCGCCCACCATCTGGGGCGGCGGATGGACGCCGGCCGCCTGCGTCCGGAGCAGGTCAGCTTCGGCAAGCTCAACAACGTCCGCGAGGCCATCGACATCTGCCGTACGGCGCGGACGATTCTCGGTGCCAACGGGATCTCGCTCGAATACCCCGTGATGCGGCACGCGACCAACCTCGAATCGGTGCTCACCTACGAGGGCACCGTCGAGATGCACCAGCTCGTGCTGGGCAAGGCGCTCACCGGACTCGACGCCTTCCGCTGACCCACCAGGGGGCAGGGCCGGTGAGCGGCCCTGCCTCAGCTCTGGTTGTAGAAGCCGTCCTCGCGGTGCGGCGCCCGCTCACTGCTGACGATCTCCGTGTCGGCCGGGCTCAGCAGGAACACCCGGTTGGACACCCGGTCGATCGAACCGCGCAGACCGAAGATGAGCCCCGCCGCGAAGTCGACGACACGCTTGGCGTCGGCGGGCTCCATGGCCGTCAGGTTCATGATGACCGGGACCCCGTCCCGGAACAGCTCACCGATGGCGCGGGCGTCCCGGAAGCTGTCCGGGGTGACCGTGCCGATACGACGGCCCTTCTCCTCGGCGACGTCCGAGGCCACCTTGACCCTCGGATCGGTGACCCAGGCATCCCCGGGCTCGGTCCCCTCGGAGTAGTCGTCGTCGTAGTAACGCTCGTCATCGTTGTCGTCAACGAGGCCCAGCCAGGCACTCGCCTTGCGCACCGATCCCATGGACGCCTCCTCTCACAGCGGTCCTTTTCGCATTCCGCATCCCTATGGTCATCCATGATGCGGACGTCGTGCCAAGTGGATAGACGCCGCGCGGGGGGTTTGTGACGGTACTGGTGCACAGCGAATCCGTCGAGAGCCCGTGTCCCCCAAGGGGCATGCCACGTACGGCTGCTGACTGTGAGTGAAATATGATTCTTCGCGGCGTATGGGTGAGGCGGAGTGCGTACGGGTGAACGACACGACCGTGGCGCTCGATGCGCCGATCGGTACGATGCGGCAGCTCAGCGTCGTCGGAACGCCGTAAGAACCTCGGGGGAGAGTCGTGTTCGGAATCGTCAGGCCCTGTCGCCATCGGCTCGGAGAGAAGCTCACCGGCCAGTGGATGGCGCATTTGTGCGGGCTGTGCCTCTCGTTGCGCGGGGACCATGGTCAGCTCGCGCGGATCGTAACGAACTATGACGGACTCCTCATCTCCGTTCTGACGGCGGCTCAGGCAGAGAGTGACAGCGGGCTGCAGCGTACGGCGGGACCGTGCCCGTTGCGCGGGATGCGCACTGCGTCCGTCGCCCAGGGGGAGGGTGCCCGGCTCGCCGGCGCCGTCTCGCTGGTGCTCGCCTCGGCCAAGGTGCGGGACCATGTGGCCGACGGGGACGGGCTGCTGGCCCGCAGGCCGGTGGCGCTCGCCGCGCGCCGGGTGGCCGCGGGGTGGGGTGCGGCGGGCGCCCGCAGCGGCTCGGCCGTCGGGTTCGACACCGCCGTACTCGTCGACGCCGTGGACCGGCAGATCGGCATCGAGGCGCTCGCCGGGATCGGGACGCCGATCCTCGCCGTGACCGAGCCGACCGAGACAGCGACCGCCGCCGCCTTCGCGCACACCGCGATCCTGGCCGGACGGCCGGGCAACGCCGAACCGCTCGCCGAGGCCGGGCGCCTCTTCGGACGGCTGGCACACCTCCTGGACGCCGTGGAGGACCGGGCCGCCGACGCCGAGTCGGGTGCGTGGAACCCGCTCACCGCGACCGGGACCTCGCTCGCCGAGGCGCGCCGGCTCGCCGACGACGCCGTGCACGGGGTGCGGCTGGCGCTGCGCGAGGTGGCCTGGGGGCCCGGGGGCTCCCCGGAAAAGCACAGCGCGGACGCCAGGCTGGCCCATCTGCTGCTCGTCCACGAACTGCGGCGCTCGGTGGACCGGGTGTTCGGCACGGTGCCGATGTGCGCGTCGCATCAGCCGGGGCCCTATGGACAGCAGCCGCAGCAGCCTCATCCCCCGCAGCAGGGGCCGTACGGAGCGCCGCAGAATCCCTATGCCGGTGGCGGGAATCCGTACGCCGGCGGGAACCCGTACGCGGGTGGCGGGGGCGCGCCCGGCGGTGGGGCCGGTGGCTTCGGCGGAGGCGGCGGCGGTGACTTCGGCGGGTTCGGCGGCGGAGCGGCGCCCCAGCCGCCGAAGGGCCGGCGTGGGTTCTGGGCCGGCTGCGGGATGTTCTGGCTGCTGTGCTGCACCTGCAAGCTGTGCTGCGCCGAGGAGTACGAGGGCCCGTGGTCCCGCAAGAAGCGCGAGGGCTGCTGCCGGGACTGCGACTGTGACGGCTGCGACTGCTGCTGCCCCTGCGACGGCTGCTAGGGACCATCCGGGCTCGGTGGAGGGCTGTCTGCAGAGGCGGCGACTTCCGGACATCTCCGGGGCATGGACAGCGGATGCCGATGGAGCTGCCCGGGCCGGGTGTGGGGGGTGTACGGGGAGCGTCGGCTGGTCGTGTTGATGCACGAGGGGGCGTGCGGGGTAGGTGACTTCGACCGTGGCCCGGGACAGGGCGCGACTCGTGTCGAGAGCAGCGCTGACCGGGGCGGTTGTGGCCAATCAGCGCAGATCGTTCAAAAGTTGACGGCCGAAAGGCGCCCTTGCGGCTACCCGTACCTCGGCCGAATACTCCCCCTCAGCGCTTGTCAGGAGCACGGCGTGTTCGGAATCCGGAGACGTTCGGCCAACTGACTGCGCCTCACGGGCCCCGACCCCACGCGGGCCCCCGGCTTCCCTGGAGGGAACGAAAAGTGAGGATCAAGCGCACCACCCCCCGCAGCGGCATTGCGAGACGGACCCGGCTGATCGCCGTATCCACCGGCCTCGTGGCCGCAGCCGCGATCGCGATCCCCAACGCGAACGCCGCGGACACTCCCACCACGTTCAGCGCCGCCCAGCTCAAGAGCGCCAGTGGCTCCGTGCTGAAGGCCGACATCCCGGGCACCGCCTGGGCCGTCGACAGCAAGACCGGCCGTGTGGTCGTCACCGCCGACAGCACGGTCTCCCAGGCGGAGATCGCGAAGATCAAGCAGCAGGCCGGGACCAACGCCGACGCGCTCACGATCAAGCGCACCCCCGGCAAGTTCAGCAAGTTCATCCAGGGCGGCGACGCCATCTATGCGAGTAGCTGGCGCTGCTCGCTCGGCTTCAACGTCCAGGACAGCAGCGGCAACCAGTACTTCCTGACGGCCGGCCACTGCACCGACGGTGCGGGCACCTGGTACTCCAACTCCGGCCGCACCACGGTCATCGGCTCGACCGCCGGCTCCAGCTTCCCGGGCAACGACTACGGCATCGTGCGCTACTCCGGTTCCGTCAGCCGGCCCGGCACCGCGAACGGCGTCGACATCACCCGCGCGGCCACGCCGAGCGTGGGCACCACCGTCATCCGCGACGGCTCCACCACCGGCACGCACAGCGGCCGGGTCACCGCCCTGAACGCGACCGTCAACTACGGTGGCGGCGACGTCGTCTCCGGCCTGATCCAGACCACGGTCTGCGCCGAGCCCGGCGACTCCGGCGGTTCGCTGTACGGCAGCAACGGCACCGCCTACGGTCTGACCTCCGGTGGCAGCGGCAACTGCACCTCCGGTGGCACGACCTTCTTCCAGCCGGTCACCGAGGCCCTCAGCGCGTACGGCGTCAGCGTCTACTGACGTCCGTCCGGACCTCGGGTTCCGTACGTCCGTCCGGACCTTGGGTTTCGTATGGCCTGAACCGCAGCCGGCAGCATGAGAGCCCCCGCACGCAACTGTCGTGCGGGGGCTCGCCCTTGGTCTGAGGCGGGGTTACCTTCGGGGTACAGGCAGGACTCCCCTGTAACGCGCCCACGTCGGACCCTGGGGGTCGGTGATGGTCGAGGAGCTGGTGGTGGCGGGAGTGACGCTCGCGTCCGCCGCAGTGGTGTACGTCGCGGCGGCCGCGCGGGTCGTCAAGCAGTACGAACGGGGCGTGGTCTTCCGCCTCGGCAGGCTCCGGCCGGATGTGCGCGGGCCCGGGTTCACGATGATCGTGCCGGGCTTCGACCGGCTGCAGAAGGTGAACATGCAGATCGTGACGATGCCCGTGCCCGCGCAGGAGGGCATCACACGGGACAACGTCACCGTGCGGGTCGACGCCGTCGTCTACTTCAAGGTGACCGCGCCGGCCGAGGCGGTCGTGCGGGTGCAGGACTACCGGTTCGCGGTCTCGCAGATGGCGCAGACCTCGCTCAGGTCCATCATCGGCAAGAGCGAGCTGGACGATCTGCTGTCCAACCGCGAAAAGCTCAACCAGGGGCTGGAGTTGATGATCGACAGCCCGGCGGTCGAGTGGGGTGTGACGATCGACCGGGTGGAGATCAAGGACGTGTCGCTGCCCGAGACCATGAAGCGGTCGATGGCCCGGCAGGCGGAGGCCGACCGGGAGCGGCGGGCACGGGTGATCAACGCCGACGCGGAGCTTCAGGCCTCGAAGAAACTGGCCGAGGCCGCTCATCAGATGTCCGATGCGCCGGCGGCCCTCCAGCTGCGGCTGCTGCAGACGGTGATGGCGGTGGCGGCTGAGAAGAACTCCACCTTGGTGCTGCCGATTCCGGTGGAATTGTTGCGA
>JABFVM010000047.1 GCA_013362785.1 Streptomyces sp.
CAGCCCTGGCCTCAGCCCTGGCCTCAGCCCTGGCCCTCAGTTCTGGTCCTCCTCGAAGGTCACCTTGAGCGTGTCGAGGATCGAGACAAGCTTCTCCTCCAGCGGGGGCTTGGTGAGGCCGAGGCCGGACAGGACACCGCTGCCGTTCTCGAACTCCAGCAGGGCCAGCAGGATGTGCTCGGTGCCGATGTAGTTGTGGCCGAGGCGCAGGGCCTCACGGAAGGTGAGTTCCAGGACCTTCTTGGCGTCGGAGCCGTAGGGGATGAGGTCCGGGACCTCGTCGGCGGCCGGCGGCAGCGCGGCGGTGGCGGCCTGGCGGACGCTGTCGAGGAGGACACCCTGCGTGGTGATCGCCTTGGCGGCGAGCCCCTCCGGCTCGGCCAGCAGGCCGAGGACCAGGTGCTCGGGACGGCCCTCGGGGTTGCGGGCGGCGACGGCCTCGTTGTGGGCGGCCGTGACGACGTTGCGGGCACGCGGCGTGAAGCGCTGGAAGCCCTGGCTCGGGTCGAGGTCGATCGACTCCTTCGGCACGAACCGCTTCTGCGCGGCCTGCCGTGTGACGCCCATGCTCCTGCCGATGTCGGTCCAGGAGGCCCCCGACCGCCGGGCCTGGTCCACGAAGTGCCCGATCAGATGGTCGGCCACCTCCCCGAGGTGATCGCCGGCGATCACCGCGTCCTGGAGCTGGTCGAGGGGCTCGTCGTGGACCTTCTTGATGGCCGCGATGAGTTCGTCGAGTCGTACGGATGACGTGATGCTCGGGTTCGTCGACATGTGTCAACCGTAGGTTGACGCCCCTAGGGTGTCAACCGGTGGTTGACATCAGGTGGGGGCTAGTGCCAGCTATTACGATCCCTTGGTGAGTTCGCCCAGCACCGTCGACCGCGCCTTCGAGGCCGCCCTCTACGACACCGGCCACGCCGCCCTCGACACCGGCGCCTCGCTCCTCGCCGCCGACCCCGGAGCGGACACGGAACTCGCCCGGCGCGGACGGGAGTTCGTGGCGGCGGCCTGGCGGCGGGGCTGGCAGCCGGCGGACGTCGTACGGCTCGTGCGCCGCGACCTGGACGACGTACACGTACGACTGCTCGCGGCGCTGATCCGCGACCAGCGGCCGGACGACCGCCCCCGCGGCCCGCGCTGGCAGGCCCAGCTCGCCGATCTGCCCACCGGGGCCGCGCCCCGCACGGACCGTTTCTCGCACGCGACCGCGGTCCTGGAGCTGTACCGCCTGCTGCTCCGGCTGCCCGCACTGGAACCCCTGGAAGAGACGGCGGAACCGAACGCCAAGTCCTCCAGGCCCGAGTCCCGCATGCTCACCCGTATCCGAGCGCTGCTGGCGAAGGCGGAGGCGACCGGTTTCCCCGAGGAGGCGGAGGCGCTCACGGCCAAGGCGCAGGAGCTGATGGCCCGGCACAGCGTCGACGAGGCGCTGCTGGACGCGCGGGCACCGTCGCACGACACCCCCGGCGCCTGCCGGATCGGGGTGGAACCGCCGTACGAGCAGGCGAAGGCCGTCCTGCTGGACGCGGTCGCGAGCGCCAACCACTGCCGTGCCGTGTGGAACGAGGCGTTCGGCTTCTCCACGGTCGTCGGTTTCGAGGCCGACCTGGAGGTGGTCGAGCTTCTCCACACCTCGCTGCTTGTGCAGGCGCAGACCGCGATGACCAGGGCGGAGGCGGCGCAGCGCGCGGGCGGCCGCAAGCGGACCAAGACCTTCCGGCAGTCGTTCCTGGCGGCCTACGCCCACCGCATCGGCGCCCATCTGACGGCGGCGGCCCGGACGCCGGTGACCCAGGACCTGCTCCCGGTCCTCGCCACCCGCGAGGTCGCCGTCACCGACCGCCTGGACCGGATGTTCCCCGAGACGACCACGACCCGCCTGCGCGGCGTCACCGACGAGGCGGGATGGGTGGAGGGCGCCGAGGCGGCCGACCGGGCCCAGGTCCGGCCCCGCCGGCCGCTGCGCTGACCACCGCGGAGCGGTCCGTCAGTCGCAGACCGTCCGTCAGCCGCAGACCGTCCGTCAGTCGCCGGCCTGCTGGAACCCGGTCACCGAGGCGTCCGGCGTCTTCCCGTCGCTCTTCAGCGCGACATCGCCGTACGACCACTTGAAGCCGTGTGCCTCGCTGGACCCGGGCAGATAGATCCGCGCCGTACCCACGGCGAGGCTCTTGGTGCCGCCCCCCTCGCCCCGGACATAGGTCAGGGTGAAGGACGTGACGCCCTCCTTCGCGAGGGTCGTCTTCCGCGCGTCGGCGGCCTCGTGGGCCTTGACGGCGGTCGAGGTGCCGCCGGCGGAGAACTCGACGCGGGGCAGCCCGTCCAGGGTGCACCCGGCGCCGCTGCGGTTGGTGAGGGTGACGGGCAGGTTGCCGGTGTCCCCGGCGGCCGGGGCGGCGTTGGCGGGCCCGACCTGCACGTTCATCTCGCTGATCCGGCAGGCGGAACCGGCCTTGCTGTCCTGGCTGTTGCCCCCGCTCCCTCCGTCCCCGCCGTCGCCGCAGGAAGTCAGGAGAAGGGCCGCGGCGAGGGTGGCGAGGGCGGCGGCGGGGACGGAAGTGGTGCGCATGGGGTCCTCTGGAGGTGACGTCGGTGACCGGAGTGGCACCGATCGGACATCACGATCCCAGACCGGCCGTGGGCAGCCCCGTAGGCAGCTTCGCGCCGTCACCCTTGACATAGGACTCGGCGCCGACGCCGCCCTCCCAGGTCACCTTCAGTGACTTCTTGCCGACGGAGTCGACCATTCCGCTCGTGCGGTCCTTGCTGCCGGTGGGGCACTTGAGGCGGATCATCCGCATCCCGCCCTCCTCGGCGGCGGTTCCGTTGCACACGGTCCCGCCGGTCACGAAGAGCGCGGCCTCCTTGTCGTGGATCATGAGCACGACGGCCTTGCCGTCGGCCGTGGCGAGCCAGCTGCCCTCCAGGCCGGCGGCGGCGGACCCGGCCCCTCCGCCGCCACCGCCCGTGTCGGCACTGGCGGAGGAACCGGCACCGGTCGAGTCGTCCTTGGAGCCGGAGTCCGAGTCGGAGCCGCCGTCACCGCTGCACGCGGTGAGGACGAGCGCGCCCGCCAGGGACACGGCCACGGCCGCACCCCGCATCCGCCGGCCCGACATCGTGCGTGTGCGCGAGAAAGTCGCCGAGGTCACTGGAAGCTCCCAAGCTGTAGCGGTCGGCATACGGGCCGATCCGGCCACCGGGACCGAAACGACCGCAGCAAGTTACCAGGGAGTCCGCTCCGGGCCCCAGGGCCTGCGCGCCCAGGATCTGCCCGTCTACCAGGACGCCTTGCGCACCCCCGGCAGATACCCGGCGTGCGCCTGCCCCCGCAGCGACACCCGGGACAGTCCGAAGGCGCGGAAGTACCCGCGGGGCCGCCCGTCCACCTGGTCCCGGTTGCGTACGCGCGTGGCGCTCGCGTCCCTCGGCTGCCTGCGCAACTCGCGCTGGGCGGCGAGCCGTTCGGCGTCGCTGGAGGTGGGCCTGCGGATGATCTCCTTCAGCTCGGCGCGCCGCGCGGCGTACCGGGCGACGACCTCCTGCCGCTGCTCGTTCTTCGCGATCTTGCTCTTCTTGGCCATCAGACCTTCACTCCCCGGGCGCGGATACGGGCGACGGCGGCCTCGACGCCGATCGCGTCCACGGTCTTGATCCCCTTGGCGCTCAGCCGCAGCCGCACGTACCGGCCCTCGCCGGGCAGCCAGTAGCGCTTGGACTGGATGTTGGGGTCGAAGCGGCGGGAGGTCCGCCGATGCGAGTGGGAAATGGACTTGCCGAACCCGGGGCGGGCGCCGGTCAGCATGCAGTGGGCGGACACAGGTGACGAACCTCTCCTCGCTGGCTACTGCTAATGGAATTCATTTTCAGTAAGATAGCAGCATGGCACGCAACGAACTCCGCCCGGTCATCAAGCTCCGGTCCACCGCCGGCACCGGCTACACCTACGTGACCCGCAAGAACCGCCGCAACGACCCGGACCGTATGACCCTGCGCAAGTACGACCCGGTCGCCGGCCGCCATGTCGACTTCCGAGAGGAGCGCTGAGCACCGCCATGCGCAAGGGAATCCACCCGGCCTACGGCCCCGTCGTCTTCCGCGACCGCGCCGCGAACCACGCCTTCCTGACCCGCTCGACGCTGGCCGGCGCACCCGCCGGGAAGACGATCGAGTGGGAGGACGGCAACACCTACCCGGTCGTCGACGTCGAGATCTCGAACGTCAGCCACCCCTTCTACACCGGCACGGCCCGCGTCCTGGACACCGCCGGCCGCGTCGAGCGCTTCGAGCGCCGCTACGGAAAGCAGGGCTGACGACGTGCCCGAGCTCTCCGTCGTGATCGTCGGCGGACTGCACGCCGACGCCCGCAGGGCGGCCGTGGCCCGGCTGCTCGCCGACGTCCCCGACAGCGTCGTACTCCACCACGACCTGGGGACTGCGGCGGCCGGCACGGTCGTACGCACGATCCGGGACGCCGCCGGCACCATCAGCGCGGGCGAGACACCCCTGGTCAACGACTGCGCCTGCTGCGCCCTGCGCGAGGACCTGGTGCCGGAGCTGCGCGGCATCAGGGACGCGGGCGCCACCCGTATGGCGATCGTCGAACTGTGGGAATCGGTGGAGCCGAAGGCGATGGCCGAGGTGGTCACGGCGGGCGGCCTCACCCTCACCGGTGTGATCACCGCGGTGGACCCGGCGCTGGTCCTTCCCTATCTGGGCAACGGCGACGACCTGGCCGAACGGGGCCTGGCCGCCGCCGCGACGGACCAGCGCACGGTCGCCGACACCTTCGCCCGCCAGCTCGAATACGCCCCCGTCCTCGCCGTCGCCGACTCCCCGGAGGCCGACGACGAGGACCGCGAACTGCTGGCCCAGCTCCACCCCACGGCCCGCCAGATCCCGATCACGCACACCGTCCCCACGACCGCACTCGCCGATGACCTGACGGTGCCCGCCCCGCGCCGCCGCCCCCTCTCCTCGCTCGCCCAGGCGGCCCTCGCGGGCTTCGACGTCGAATCGGCCGCCGCGGCCCAGCACCCGGCCTGCGCCCTGCTCCCCGCCGAGGCGGACGCGCACGGTGTGTCCACCCTGGTCTGGCACCGCGACCGGCCCTTCCATCCCGAGCGGCTGTACGACGCCCTGGAGGACATCACCTGTGCGGCGGCCCGCAGCCGGGGCCGCTTCTGGCTCGCCGACAAGCCCGACGTCCTGCTCCACTGGGACGCGGCCGGCGGTGCCCTCTGTGTGGAGAGCGCGGGCCCCTGGCTCGCCTCGCTCCCCGACGCGGCCTGGGACATGGTCCCGCCGGTCCGCCGGGCCGCCGCCGCGCTGGACTGGCACCCCGAGCACGGCGACTGCTGCCAGCACCTGGTCTTCACGTCCCCCGGCCTCGACCGGGACGGCCTGTGCCACCTCCTGGAGTCCTGCCTCCTCACCGACGCCGAGTACGCCGCGGGCCGAGCCGCCTGGAAACGACTCCCGCCCGCCTTCGACACCCTCCTGGAGGTCTGACAGTGCCCCGCACCCCCGCCCGCAAGCCCATGAAGCCCCGCCTCAACCCCCTGGACCAGGCCGGCATCACCTACATCGACTACAAGGACACCGACCTTCTGCGCCGCTTCCTCTCCGACCGCGGCAAGATCCGCAGCCGCCGGGTCACCCGGGTGACGGCCCGGCAGCAACGCCAACTGGCAAAGGCGATCAAGAACGCCCGTGAAATGGCCCTGCTGCCCTACGCGAGCCGCTGACGCCCGCGTGCGCCCGGCGCCGCCCCGGCCAACTCCGTGATTTCGAACGGCACTTGGAGTTTGGAACAAGAAAGGCGCGGAACGCGTCTCTTCCTAGTGCACGAGGGAATCCATCCACGCGCGTCGGGCGCACGCATGTGATGCGATCTCCAGGGCAAGCGCTGGAACGCATGTAGGGCCGCGTACGTCACAGGAGTAACCGCAGGAACACCCCGCGTGCACGTGCATCTGCTCATGCAGGTGCACGTGAAACAGAGCTATGATCCGGGAGCAGTTGACCTCTGCACGACCACTGCATCACCTCTCGCATCAATGGCCT
>JABFVM010000489.1 GCA_013362785.1 Streptomyces sp.
GGTGAGCCAGGCGAGGCGGCAGTGGAAGTCGACCCGGTCCATCAACTCGCCCCGCGCACGGGCGGTTTCGGGTGATCGCGGGTCCCGCAGTCCCTCCGGCCAGCGCTGCCAGTCGGAGCCGTGCACCTCGGCCAGCGCGTACCAGGTGGCGTGGTCCTCCAGCGCCTCCCCCTCCCGTGCGAGGAAGTCGACGTACGCGGCCCGTCGCCCGGGCCCGAGGGGCACCTCGCGCACCAGCTCCAGCGCCTCCCGCTTGGCCTCCCACACGGCGTCGCGGTCGATCAGCGCGCCCTTCGTCAGCACCGCCTCCCGCAGCAGCCCGGCCCGCGCCGACAGCCCCCGGACGCGCTCGTGGTCCTCGACGTACGCGAACTCGGGGACGTCCTCGACCCGCAGATGCACCGGGTCGGGGAAGCGGCGGGAGGACGGGCGGTACGGGGAGGGGTCGGTCGGGGCTCCGGGTACGGCCGCGTGCAACGGGTTGACCTGCACGAATCCGGCACCGAGCGCCCGTCCTGCCCAGGCGGCGAGTTCGGCGAGGTCGCCCAGGTCGCCCATGCCCCAGGAGCGGCGGGAGAGCAGGGAGTAGAGCTGGACGAGGAAGCCGTAGGAGCGTTCGGGGGGTGTGGGCAGGCAGGGCGGGGCGACGACCAGGTGGCTGGTCGCGCTGCGGCCGTCCGGGGCGGTCGCCGTCAGGCGGTGGACGCCGGGCGGGAGTTGGCCGGCGCCGGTGCGGGACTCGCCCTGTTCGGTCTCGACGAGCAGCCGGGTGCCGGACGGCAGTGCGGTCAGGGCCTCGGGTTCGGTGCCGCTCCAGCACACCACCGTCGGCGGCAGCAGCCGTTCGCGCAGTTCCCGCTCCCGCCCGGTGAGGGCGGCGCGGACGGCTCCGGGTGTGCTCGTGTCGACGTCGAGGGCGGCCAGGGCGAGCGTGAGGGCGGTGGCGGAGGCCGTGACCGTGCGGTCGGCGGACGGCTGGTAGGAGGTGGCGACGCCGTGCAGCTCGGCGAGCCGGGACAGATCCTCGGCAGGGGCTTCGGCCGACCGCTCTGCTGTCATCTACACCCTCGGGTAGTCCAGGTCCATGTCCATACCGGTGTCCATACCCGTATCCCAGGCCGCTGCCTCACTGGTCAGTGGTGCGGCGTCGGCGAGCGGCGGCTCGCTGGTGAGGGGCTCGGCGTCGGGGAGGGGTGGTTCGCTGGTGAGGGGGGCTTCGAAGCAGGCGCCCTCGGCGCTGAAGACGCAGGCGTGCATCTCCGGCTCGATGGGCGCCTCAGGTTTGGACAGGGCCGATGCAGTGAGCACGGGAGCCTCCTTGTCGAGTACGGCATCGCGGTTATCGCAGCCCTACCCAGCGGGCGCGATGGCAGACGTACAGAGAGGAACAACGTGCCTCTAGTCACATTCGTTCCGCTCGACCACCCCTCTCGCCGAGCTTCACACCCCACCGATCTTCACACTCACTATTCACTCAGTACATGTACTCAGTGCATAATGATCCGCATGAGCATCCGCCACATCCTGCTGGGGCTGCTCGCCGGGGGACCGAGCCATGGCTACGACCTCAAGCGACGCCACGACGAACGTTTCCCGCAGGCCCGTCCGCTGGCCTACGGGCAGGTCTACACGACCTTGCAGCGCCTGGTCCGCGACGGCCAGGCCGAGGTCGAGGGGATCGACTCGGACGGCGGACCGGAGCGGACGATGTACCGCTCGACCGAGGACGGGATGCGTGAACTGGCCCGGTGGGCCGGGGAGATCGCGCCGCCCGCGCCGTTCGTGACGAACGAGATCTTCGCCAAGGTCGTCGTCTCGATCCTTTCCGGCGGCGACCCGGATGCCTATCTGCGCGCCCAGCGTGCCGCCCATATGGAGCGGATGCGGGAGCTCACGGCGGTCAAGACCGCGCGGGGCGCCGATCTCGCGACAGTGCTCTCGGCGGACTACGCCCTCAACCACCTCGACGCCGACCTCCGTTGGATGACGACCACGGCGGCCCGGCTCACCACCCTGACCGCGGAGGTCGACGCCGTATGAGCGACAAAGAGCGCCCGAGGGGAAGCAGTACGAGCGGCGAGGAGGGGGCCGTGGTGCCGCTGCTGACGGCCCGTGACCTCGTCAAGGCGCACGGCAGGACACAGGCGCTGCGCGGCGCCTCGGTCGAGCTGGGCGCCGGCGAGATCCTCGCGGTCACCGGCGCGAGCGGCAGCGGGAAGTCCACGCTGCTGCACTGCCTCGCCGGGATCGTCCGCCCGGACACCGGCTCGGTGACATACGGCGGGGTCGGCAGGGTCGGCGGGGACGGCAGGGTCGGCGGGGACGGCAGGGCCGGCGGGGACGGCAGGGTCGGCGGGGATGGTGGGGAGCGGCTCGACCGGCTGTCAGAGAAGCGGCTGAGCGAGCTGCGGCGTACGGAGTTCGGTGTGGTGTTCCAGTTCGGGCAGCTGATCCCGGAGCTGACGGCCGTCGACAACGTGGCGCTGCCGCTGCTCCTCGCGGGCGCCCGCCGCCAGGAGGCGCAGCTGGCGGCCGGTGAGTGGCTGGAGCGGTTCGGGGTGCGCGGGCAGGCGGCGCTGCGGCCCGGCGAGCTGAGCGGCGGCCAGGCCCAGCGGGTGGCGCTGGCCCGGGCCCTGGTCACCGGCCCGAAGGTCGTCTTCGCCGACGAGCCGACGGGGGCGCTGGACTCGCTGGCGAGCGAGCAGGTGATGACGTCCCTGGTGCACACGGCCCGCGAGTCGGGTACGGCCGTACTGCTGATCACGCATGACGCGCAGGTGGCGGCGTACGCGGACCGTGAGGTGCGGATGGCCGACGGGGCCGTGGCGCCGCTGGGGGTGGCGGCGTGAGGGACGAGTCCTACGGCGCCCCGGTACGGCGGCTCACCGACATCGCGGCCCGGGTCGCGGTGCCGGCCCACGCGGGCCACGCGGCCCACGCCATGAGGCCCGGCCGCCGGCTCACCGGCACCACCGTGGCCACCTCGGAGGTGACCGCATGAGAGCCGACCTTCGACTGGCCTGGCTGCTCACCCGGGGTTCCGACCGGCGTGAGTGGTGGCGGGTGACGCTCACGGCGTTCGGGGCCGCGCTCGCGACCGGCATCGGGCTGGCGGTCGCCGTGATCACCTCGATCGACGGGCAGTATTCCGTGTCCGTCGGCGCCGGACTGCTCGATCACTCCCGTGACCGGCAGGGCGTGATCATCGCGCTGTTGCTGCTTCTGGTCCCGGTGCTCGGGTTCCTCGGGCAGTGCGCCCGTGTGGGGGCGGTGCACCGCGACCGTCGAGTCGCCGCGCTGCGGCTCGCGGGGGCCACGCCGCGTCAGGTCCGGCGGATCGCGGCTCTGGAGGCGGGGCTGGCCTGCCTGGCCGGTTCGTCGGTGGCCACGGTCTTCGCCGTCCTGCTCCTGCTGCGCCTGTGGCAGCACCCCGAGCCCCTGGCGTGGCTCGGTATCGCCCTGGTCGCCGTGGCCGTCCCGGTGCTGGGCGCGGCCGTGAGCGCGCTGTCGCTGCGCCGGGTGGTCGCCTCTCCTCTGGGCTGGGTACGGCGGGTGCGGTCGACGCGGGGTCCGGGGCGGGCGTTCGTGGCGGTGACGGTGCTGCTCGGAGTGCTGGCCGTGGGTGTCGTTCTGACCATGTACTTCGGCGGCCCGCTCCCCCTCGCTCTCGGCCCGCTGACGGTATTCGCGGTGTCTCTGCTGATCGGCGTATCGGCCGTGTGGCTGGCGGGCTGGTCGTCCCGGCGGCTGGGCACCGCGCTTGCCTCCCGCGCCCAGCGGCCGGCACTGCTCATCGCGGCGGAGCGGCTGCGCGACGACCCATGGGCGACGGCCCGTACGTATGCGGCGGTGCTGCTGGTGACGGTGGTGGGCACGGCGTTCGCCGGCATCCGCCTGGTACTGCTGCACGTCGTGGCCCACACCGACCAGCTGGCGGAGGACAGGTCGTACTACACCACCGGTCTCAGCCTCTCCGGCGCTGCTGTCCTCGTCGCCCTGGCGCTGACCCTGTCGGCCCTGGCCGTGGGCACCGCCGAGTCGCTGGCCACCCGCCGCCGGGGGCTCGCCGCGCAGGCCGCGGCCGGAGTGCCGCAGAGCGTGCTCGGCCGGGCGCTGCTCCTGGAGACCGCGCTGCCGCTCGCACCGGCGGTGCTGCTCGCGGGCGCGGGCGGGACGGCGATCTACGTGGGCTGGGCGAAGTTGATCGACGACCGGGTCGGGCCCGTGCCTCTGGTTCCGGTGCTGGTCCCGGTGGTCGTGTATGCCGCCTGCCTGCTGGCCGCGGCCACGTCCCTGCCGTTGCTGCGGCGCTCGGTCCGCCCGGCGGAGCTGCGCTACGCATGAGAACGGCCTCGCGGCCGCGCAACTGTCCGGCCCCGGGGGCACGGGGGACCCTCGGGGCCGGTTCGCCGCATACCTGGCGTGTGCGTACCTGGCGTGTGCGTACGCGCGCACGGCGCACGCACACGTCGGGTATGCGAAAGCCCGGGTCGTCAGGCAGAAATGCCGTCGATCCGGGCCAAGGCGTCGTCCGCGCCGTACGGTTGCAAGTACGGCAACCAGCGCGGATCCCTATGCCCGGTGCCGATGATGCGCCAGGCGAGACCGGTGGGTGGTGCGGGTTTGTGGCGCAGCCGCCAGCCGATTTCGAAGAGGTGTCGGTCGGCCTTCACGTGGTTGCAGCGGCGGCAGGACGCCACCACGTTGTCCCAGACGTGCTTGCCCCCGCGGCTGCGCGGAATGACATGGTCGACGCTGGTTGCGACGCCACCGCAGTACATGCACCGGCCCCCGTCGCGCGCGAAGAGCGCCCTGCGGGTAAGAGGAACGGGCCCCCGATAGGGAACCCGGACGAATCGCTTGAGCCGGACCACGCTGGGTGCGGGGACTGTGACGGTTGCGCTGTGCATGAAGGCGCCGGACTCCTCGAGGCAGACTGCCTTGTTCTCGAGGACGAGGACGAGCGCGCGGCGGAGCGGTACGACGCCGAGCGGCTCGTACGACGCGTTGAGGACCAGGACATGCGGCACGGATGCCTCCTTGGGCGTCGGCGGCGCGTGGCTCGCGCCGGGACGATCTGTAGTCAGTCTCCCCTCTTGCCTGGTGAAAGCGCCACCATGTCCCGGTAACGGGCTGGGAGTGTTTTCGACCACATCTGATTCATCCCCCGGATGACGAACGGTTCATCCCACCAGTTCATCCCCGGGTGGGCACGTTTCCTCCCTCGAACATGGCGCCGATCCACACACGATGCCCCGATAGTGTGGTGGGCCTGCCCCGCCGGTGACCTTTTCGTGACCTTGACCGCCGTTGACCATCTGCCGGTGGGGCGGGCCGCTGCACTGGAGGTACCCGCCGTGTCCCTGCCCGCCGTCCTACTGGCCGCCGGTTCCACGCCGTCACCGTCTCCCTCGGAGAGCGAGACGCCGTCGGTTCCCTCGATCCAGGACGCCCACGAGAGCGCGACCCAGGCCGCGAGCTGGGTCGAGCAGAACTGGTCGACCTGGCTCGCGATAGGCCTCAAGGTCCTGCTGATCCTGGTGATCGCGGGCGTGCTGAGAGTGGTGATCCGGCGGGCGATCACCAAGCTCATAGAGCGGATGAACCGCACCGCGCAGGCGGTGGACGGCACGGCCATCGGCGGCCTGCTGGTCAACGTCGAACGGCGCCGTCAGCGCTCGCAGGCGATCGGCTCGGTCCTGCGCTCGGTGGCCAGCTTCGTGATCATGGGCACCGCCGCGCTGATGGTGCTGTCCGCCTTCGACATCAACCTGGCCCCGCTGCTGGCCTCCGCCGGTGTCGCGGGCGTCGCGATCGGTTTCGGCGCCCGCAACCTGGTCACCGACTTCCTCTCCGGCGTCTTCATGATCCTGGAGGACCAGTACGGCGTCGGCGACTCGATCGACGCGGGCGTCGCCTCCGGCGAGGTCATCGAGGTCGGCCTGCGCGTGACCAAGCTGCGCGGCGACAACGGCGAGATCTGGTACGTCCGCAACGGCGAGGTCAAGCGCATCGGCAACCTCTCGCAGGGCTGGTCGACG
>JABFVM010000327.1 GCA_013362785.1 Streptomyces sp.
TTCGCCATCTTCGAGAACGTGTACGCGGACGGGCATGCGCTCGTCGACGAGGAGCGCGCCCAGTTCGCCGCCTACCAGGCGTCGTTCTCGGACGTAGAGGGGGTCTGACATGGCTGCGGACAAGATGGCCCTGGCCAAGGCGATCAACGAGTCGCTGCGCCGCGCCCTGGACACCGACCCCAAGGTCCTGATCATGGGCGAGGACGTCGGCAAGCTCGGCGGCGTCTTCCGGGTGACGGACGGCCTGCAGAAGGACTTCGGCGAGAGCCGCGTCATCGACACCCCGCTCGCCGAGTCGGGCATCGTCGGCACCGCGATCGGCCTGGCCCTGCGCGGCTACCGCCCGGTCGTGGAGATCCAGTTCGACGGCTTCGTCTTCCCGGCGTACGACCAGATCGTCACGCAGCTCGCGAAGATGCACGCCCGCTCGCTGGGCAAGGTCAAGCTGCCCGTCGTCGTCCGTATCCCCTACGGCGGCGGCATCGGCGCGGTCGAGCACCACTCGGAGTCCCCGGAGGCGCTCTTCGCGCACGTGGCGGGCCTGAAGATCGTGTCGCCGTCCAACGCCTCCGACGCGTACTGGATGATGCAGCAGGCCATCCAGAGCGACGACCCGGTGATCTTCTTCGAGCCCAAGCGGCGCTACTGGGACAAGGGCGAGGTCAACACCGAGGCCATCCCCGGCCCGCTGCACAAGGCGAAGGTCGTCCGCGAGGGCGCCGACCTCACGCTGGCCGCCTACGGCCCGATGGTGAAGCTCTGCCAGGAGGTCGCCGACGCGGCCGCCGAGGAAGGGCGGAACCTGGAGGTGCTGGACCTGCGCTCGGTCTCGCCGATCGACTTCGACTCCATCCAGGCCTCCGTCGAGAAGACCCGCCGACTGGTCGTGGTCCACGAGGCACCGGTGTTCTTCGGCTCGGGCGCGGAGATCGCCGCCCGGATCACGGAGCGCTGCTTCTACCACCTGGAGGCCCCGGTGCTGCGGGTGGGCGGCTATCACGCCCCGTATCCGCCGGCGCGTCTGGAGGAGGAGTACCTGCCGGGCCTGGACCGGGTGCTCGACGCCGTCGACCGTGCCCTGGCGTACTGAGGAGAGGGTCGTGACGACGATGACTGAAGCGTCCGTGCGCGAGTTCAAGATGCCCGACGTGGGCGAGGGACTCACCGAGGCGGAGATCCTCAAGTGGTACGTCCAGCCGGGCGACACGGTCACCGACGGCCAGGTGGTGTGCGAGGTCGAGACGGCCAAGGCGGCCGTGGAACTGCCCATCCCGTACGACGGGGTGGTCCGTGAACTGCACTTCCCCGAGGGCACGACGGTGGACGTCGGTATGACGATCATCGCGGTCGACGTGGCGGGCGGGACGGCGCCTGTCGCCGAGGCCCCCGCCGCACAGCCGGAGGCCCCGGCGGCCCCGGCGGAGGAGCCCGAGCCGGAGCGCTCGGGCCGCCAGCCGGTGCTGGTCGGCTACGGCGTCGCCCAGACCTCCACGAAGCGCCGCCCGCGCAAGGGGGCCGAGGGCGCACGTCAGGAGCCGGCGGCACAAGCCCTGCAGTCCGAGCTGAACGGACACGGTCCCGCGGTGGCGGCGGGGCACGGTCCCGCGGCGGTGGCCACGACGCCGCCCCGCCCGCTCGCGAAGCCCCCGGTGCGCAAGCTGGCGAAGGACCTGGGCGTCGACCTGGCCACGGTGACGCCGACCGGCCCCGACGGCATCATCACGCGCGAGGACGTACACGCTGCGGCGGCACCGGTCGCCGAGCCGGCGGCGCAGGCCGCTCCGGCTGCCCCGGTCGCCGCGCCCGCCACCACTGCGGCACCGCCTGCCACGTACGACACGGCGCGTGAGACCCGCATCCCGGTCAAGGGCGTCCGCAAGGCGACGGCGGCGGCGATGGTCGGCTCGGCGTTCACGGCGCCGCATGTCACGGAGTTCGTGACGGTGGACGTGACGCGCACGATGAAGCTGGTCGAGGAGCTCAAGGAGGACAAGGAGTTCGCGGGCCTGCGCGTGAACCCCCTGCTGCTCATCTCCAAGGCCCTGCTGGTCGCGATCAAGCGCAATCCCGACGTCAACGCGTCCTGGGACGAGGCCAACCAGGAGATCGTGCAGAAGCACTACGTCAACCTGGGCATCGCGGCGGCGACCCCGCGCGGCCTGATCGTCCCGAACATCAAGGACGCCCACGCCAAGACACTTCCGCAACTGGCCGAGTCGCTCGGCGAGTTGGTGTCGACGGCACGGGAGGGCAAGACCACGCCGGCCGCGATGCAGGGCGGCACGGTCACCATCACCAACGTCGGCGTCTTCGGCGTCGACACCGGCACGCCGATCCTCAACCCCGGCGAGTCCGCGATCCTCGCGGTCGGCGCGATCAAGCTCCAGCCGTGGGTCCACAAGGGCAAGGTGAAGCCCCGTCAGGTGACCACCCTGGCCCTGAGCTTCGACCACCGCCTGGTGGACGGCGAACTGGGCTCCAAGGTCCTGGCGGACGTGGCGGCGATCCTGGAACAGCCGAAGCGGCTGATCACCTGGGCGTGACGCGCCGGTTCGGGACGGACTGAGCGCTGAAGGGGCGGCCGCGAGATGTATCGCGGCCGCCCCTCTGCATGTCCGGGTCGGGTCAGTCCCGCTGGGCCCCCGACGGCAGGGTGCGCAGCTGCATCGTGGTGGCAGAGCTGGAGCCGAACGCGTAGTCCATCAGCTTGGCGCCGTCGGTGAAGCGGTTCGGGTCGTTGAGGAGGACGCCGACGACCGACTTGCCGTTGCGGGTGCCGGCGAAGACGAGGCAGGGGCCGGCGGGGGTGTTGGTGCCGGTCTTCACGCCGGTCGCGCCGCTGTAGGAGCCCAGCAGCTTGTTGGTGTTGTACCAGGTGTAGGTGCGGGTGCCGCCGGTGCTGGTGGTCGCGTACGTCACCGTCTTGGTGCGCTTCACGATGCCGGTGAACGTCGAGTACGTCATCGCGCTGCGCGTGAGCTTGGCGAGGTCGCGCGGGGTCGTGTAGTTCGTGTTCTGCGTCGAGTTGCCGTCGAACGAGTCGAAGTGGGTGTTCGTCAGGCCGAGGTCGCGGGCCTTGGTGTTCATCTTGCCGATGAAGGACTTGGTGCGCGCCGAGACCGTCGTACCCGTGCCGAAGGTGTCCGCGAGGGCCATCGCCGCGTCGCAGCCGGACGGCAGCAGCATCGCGTGCAGCAGCTGGCGGACGGTGACCTTGTCGCCGGTCTTCAGGTCCGCGCTGCTCGCACCCCTGGCGGCGATGTAGTCGCGGTAGGCCTGCTTGACGGTGATCTTGCGGTCGAGGTTCAGGTTGGGAGTGCTCAGCACGACGCGGGCCGTCATGATCTTGGTGGTGCTCGCCATCGGCCGCTTGGTGTCGCCGTACTTGCTGAAGAGCGTGGAGCCCGTCGCACTGTTGAGCATGAACGCGCCCTTGGCACTGACCGTGGGGGCGGTCGCCGCCTGGGCGGGCGCGCTAAGAGCGCCGCCCGCCAGCAGCGCGCCGGTCGTGGCGACGACGGCTGCGGCCCTGCGGAAACGTACGCCCTTGATGCCGGTTATCACTATGAACGCTCCGAATATGCGAGATGCCCGGGAGGGCACCTCCGAATTGGAGGGGGGAGGCTCTGGGGAGACCGCTGTGGGCTGCGAAGGGTTGTATGGCGGGAGGGAATTCACCGAAAGAAATCAGCCAGCATGTGAGGATCTGGACAAGATCCCGTGGCTCATGTGCGCCCTTCTCGTGGCGACATATGATCGCTCCGTTGAGCGGTCGACCAGCCGTTCGATTCGGGCGGCTCATCAACCGTCCGGCAAACACGGGGAATTGGGGGGAAACTCATGAAGATCGCAAAGTCTCTCAGCGCGCTCGGGCTCGCCGGCGGCATTCTCGCCGGAGGCATCGCGTTCGCCACTCCGGCGGCCGCCGTCAGCTCGTGCTCGGACTCCTTCGCGCACCAGTTCAACATCATCTTCCCGGGCCAGAAGCCCCAGACGACCTACTACATCGAGAACTGCGCCGACGTCACCTCGGGGAAGGTGACCGCGTCGAGCTCGGTGACCTGGAACATCGTCGACGACCAGGTGATCGACAACAGCAAGAGATTCACCTCGTTCAAGATCACGACGCGGGTCGAGTCGCGCGACGACGTGGGCGCCACCGACAAGATCGTGGCGTCGAAGACATGCGACTGGACGTCGCTGCTCAACGCCGACTACTCGGGTCCCGGGGAGGTCACCCCCGCGAGCGTCTGCACCGTGCCGTCGGTGACGTACAACAAGAACCTGTACTGGTCCTCGGACTCGACGGTCGTCTACGACATCGAGGGTGACGGCAAGGGCGCCATCACCAAGCAGCTGACCGGCTCGCCGCTGATGCACGGCTGAGGTCGGCAGCCGGGCCGTGAGCGGCCCGCGGACAGACCGCCGAACAGCCCGAGGGGCCTGCCGCGTGCGTGCGGCAGGCCCCTCGGTGTATGTCCTCGCCGACGTCAGCCGAGCTTCGCGAAGCCGTAGTTCATCATCTTCTTCGCGTCCGTCTCGCGCTGGGTGACCGAGGTCGAGGCGAGCACGGTGCCGATGACGGTCTTGCCGTTCCGGGTGGCGGCGAAGACCAGGCAGAACTTGGCCTCCGGGCCGGAACCGGTCTTCACGCCGATCGTGCCGCTGTAGCCGTTGAGCAGCCCCTTGTTGGTGTTCTCCCATGCCGCCATGGTGCGGATGCTGCCGGACTTGGTGATCGTCTTGGCGGTGTACTTCTTCGTCTTGACGATCGTGCGGAACGTCGAGTTCTTCATCGCGCTGCTGGCGATCTTCGTCAGGTCGCGCGGCGTCGAGTAGTTCGAGCCCTTGCCGATGCCGTCGAAGGAATCGAAGTGCGTGTTCTTCAGGCCGAGGTTCTTCGCGGCCGTGTTCATCTTGCCGATGAACGACTTCACGCGCGCGGCCCGCGTCGAACCCGTACCGAACTTGTCGGCGAGGGCGTACGCGGCGTCGCAGCCGGACGGCAGCATCAGGCCGTACAGCAGCTGGCGCACGGTGACCTTGTCGCCGACGATCAGCTTGGCGTTGGAGGCCCAGTCGTTCGCGACGATGTAGTCGCTGTACGCCTTCTGGATCGTCACCTTGGCGTCAAGGTTGAGGTTCGGCTGCGACAGCACGACCTTGGCGGTCATGATCTTGGTCGTGGAACCGGTGGAGCGCCTGGTGTCCGCGGCCTTGGTGTACAGCGACGTGCCGTTCGCGTTGTTCATCACATAGCCGCCCTTGGCGGCGATCGAGGGCGCGGTGGCGGCCTGCGCGGGCATGGCGGAGAGGACCGCGCCCGCGAGCATGGCGCCGGTGGTCACGGCGACGGCGCTTGCCCTGCGGAGACGACTGCCCTGGATGTCGGTTATCAACGGAAGTTACCCCGATTGCTTGAAATGCCCCTGATGTGCGGTCCTGTTGGAGTGTGGCGGCCCGGGAGATGAGCGGGGCTGAGAAGTGAGCGGGACCGCACATGCGTGACACGTAATTAGCACAGAAGGTTGTGTGGCGGTTGAGGCGGGGGTGCCCGTCCGTATCGTGGAACGGATGCATCGATGCGTACGTGTTGTATCTAAGATGTGCACATGCCCTCAGCGCCGCCCGCCCCGACCAAGCAGCCCCCCGCCGCCGACCGCGTCTACACCCACGTCAAACAGGGTGTCCTGGAACGCCGTTACGAGGGCGGCACGCTGCTCACCGAGGGCGAACTCGCCGAGGCCGTAGGGGTGTCCCGCACCCCGGTGCGCGAGGCGCTGCTGCGGCTGGAGGTCGAGGGCCTGATCAAGCTCTACCCGAAGAAGGGCGCCCTGGTCCTGCCGGTCTCCGCGCAGGAGATCAAGGACGTGGTGGAGACGCGGATGCTCGTCGAAGAGCACGCGGCGCGCAAGGCCGTCCCCGCGCCCCCCGGACTCATCGCGCGCCTGGAGGAACTGCTCGCCCAGCAGAAGGCCCAGGCCGCCGCCGGCGACCTCGCCGGAGCCGCCGTCACCGACCGCTGCTTCCACGCGGAGATCGTCCGCAGCGGCGGCAACGAGATCCTGTCGCGGCTCTACGACCAACTGCGCGACCGGCAACTGCGGATGGGCGTCGCCGTCATGCACTCCCACCCCGACCGGATCGCCAAGACCCTCGCCGAGCACGAGGAGATCCTCCAAGCGCTGCGCTCCGGGGACACCGAGGCGGCCGTGGGCACCGTCCACCGGCACATCGGCTGGTTCTCGCACCTCGCGCGAGGTGAGGAGCGATGAGGCCCGCCACCGCACTGCCCGGCGATCCTCCGGGCGGCCGCCGCGCCGCCGCCGTCTGGGGCATAGGCGTCTCGGTCTACTTCGTCGCCGTCATCTTCCGTACGTCCCTCGGCGTCGCCGGCCTCGACGCGGCCGACCGCTTCGACGTGAACGCCTCGGCCCTGTCGACGTTCTCGATCCTCCAACTGCTCGTGTACGCGGGCATGCAGATACCCGTCGGCCTCCTCGTCGACCGGCTCGGCACCAAGAAGGTGCTGGCCATCGGCACGGTGCTGTTCACCGCGGGCCAACTGGGCTTCGCCTTCTCACCGTCGTACGGCACCGCCCTCGCCTCCCGCGCGCTGCTGGGCTGCGGTGACGCGATGACGTTCATCAGCGTGCTGCGGCTCGGCACCCGCTGGTTCCCGGCCCGGCGCGGCCCGCTGATCGCCCAGCTCGCGGGGCTGGCCGGCATGGCCGGCAACCTCGTCTCCACCCTGGTGCTGGCCCGGCTGCTGCACGGGGTGGGCTGGACGGCGGCGTTCGCGGGCAGCGCGGGCGCGGGTGCCGTCGTACTCGTGCTGCTGCTCCTGTTCCTGAAGGACCACCCCGAGGGCCACGAGCCGGCGCCGCTGCCGCACCAGGGCGCGGCGTACGTACGACGCCAGATCGCGATGTCCTGGCGGGAGCCCGGCACCCGGCTCGGGCTGTGGGTGCACTTCACGACGCAGTTCCCGGCGATGGTGTTCCTGCTGCTGTGGGGAATGCCGTTCCTGGTCGAGGCACAGGGGCTGTCCCGGGCGTCGGCCGGTGAACTGCTCACCCTGGTCGTGCTGTCGAACATGGTCGTGGGTCTGGTCTACGGCCAGGTCGTCGCCCGGCACCACGGGGCGCGGCTGCCGCTGGCGCTCGGTACCGTCGGGGCGACGGCGGTGGTGTGGGCGACGACGCTGGTCTGGCCCGGTGAGACGGCGCCGATGTGGCTGCTGGTCGTGCTGTGCGCCGTGCTCGGGGCATGCGGGCCGGCCTCGATGCTCGGCTTCGACTTCGCGCGGCCGGCGAATCCGCCGGAGCGGCAGGGGACGGCGTCCGGCATCACCAACATGGGCGGGTTCGTCGCCTCGATGACGACGCTGTTCGCGGTCGGGGTGCTGCTGGACGCCAGCGGGGACGACTACTCGATCGCCTTCTCCGTGGTGTTCGTGCTCCAGGCGCTGGGAGTCAGCCAGATTCTGCGGCTGCGGAAGCGGGCGGCTCGCAGGGAGCGGGAGCGGTTGGTCGCGAGCAGGGTGGAGACGGTGCACGTTCCGGCGTGAGCGGGTGGGGTGTGCGCCGGTGGGTTGTGGGCCGGTAAGTCGTGAGTCGGTGGGCCGTGGCCTGGTAAGTCGTGAGCCTGTGGGGTGTGAGCCCGTGACTCAGAGGGCCGGGACGAGTGTGAGGTACGCGATGCCCAGTACGCCGCGGTAGGTCATCCACTGGGCGCGGTGGCGGTCGAGGCGCTCGCGGGTCTCGGTGGCCAAGGGGTGGTCGGGGTGCCCGGCCAGCCATACCTCGGTGTCCGCCTGGTACGCCGACTCGAACTCCTCCCACTCGTCCGAGTTGGCCGTCTCGGTCCACTCGGGGCGGAAGCCGGCGGCGACCGCGAGGTCGAGGAGGGTGGCGAGGTCGTGGTGGTCGGACGCGGCGGCCTGCGGCCACATGCCGGAGAGTTCGGTGGGGGTCGGAGGGCGCTGCCAGAAGCCCTCGCCGAGCAGTACACGGCCGTTGTCGGTGACCAGGCGGCGCAGTTCGCGGAGGGCCTCGGCGGTGTGGTGGGGCGGCTCGGTCGTGGTCAGGGCCTGGCTTGCGCCGTTGCACAGGACGAGGTCGGCGGGGCCGCGGGAGGTTCCGGTGGCGGACTCCTCGATGAATTCGGCCCGTTGGGTCAGCCCTCTGGTCTCGGCGTTGTCGCGGGCGCGGGCGAGGTCCTCGGTGTTGAGGTCCATGCCGAGTCCCGTCGCCTGCGGGGCGGCGGTCAGGACGCGGAGCATCAACTCGCCCCAGCCGCAGCCGATGTCCAGGACCGTGGTGGGGTTCGTGCGTATGAGTCGCTGGACCATGCGGTCCGCCCGGGCTTCCGACAGGGGGCCGTGGAAGGTCAGGCGGGTGAGGCGTGGGGGGTGGCTGGGCGTCTGGGGGTGCGTTTCGGTGTCGGTCACGGCCGGACGTTAGCCGTGGGTGGTGAGTGGGCGACAGTGGTTTTCGCCCCCGCCGCCCCTACCCGTCCCCAGGGGCGCTGCCCTTCGACCCCGCTGGGACTGCCGCCCCAGACCCCGCTTCGGCCCTGAAGGGGCCTTGTCCTCGAATGCCGGACGGGCTGAAAGGAACTACGGCGTCACCGTGAAGTTGCGCAGGATCGCTGTGGTCAGGCCCGTGTCGCCCTCCGCCTTCACGCGGTCCGTCACCGCCTCCGGTGTGACGCGGCCGCAGGCCAGGCGGACGTAGGTTTCCCAGTCGAGGGTGAGGGTGGCGGCGGGGCCGAGGGCGGGGGCCGTTTCGAGGGTGCCGCGGCCCTGGATGTCGATGCGGATCGTGCGCAGGAACTCGATCGGGCCGTGGACGTCGAAGACGATCGCGGAGCTTCGGGGTGCGTTGGCCTTGGTGGCGACGATGTCGGGCAGCTTGGCGAGGAGGGCGTCGCGGGCCACGTGGGCGCCGGGGGAGTCGAGGTTGCCGGGGCGGCCGAGGGCGGCGCGCAGGTCCTGCTCGTGCACCCACACGTCGAAGGCGTGGCCCCGCATGGACTCTTCGAGGGTGAGCTCCGCGCCGAGCGGGCCGCGCACCTTCGTGCCGGGGTCGCGGGACTCGTTCCGCAGCTGGCGGTTGCGGCGGATGATCGTGTACTCCAGCTCGGACGTCATCTCCGGCGCCGTGTGATGGCGGCGGACGTCGACCTGCATCTCCATGTACCGCTGGTTGTCGTTGGTGACGTGGAAGAGGTCGCGCGGGAGCGTGTGGATGGGGCGCGGGTCGCCGAGCATCTCGCAGTCCAGGCCGATGACATGGGACACGACGTCGCGGACGGACCAGCCCGGGCACGGTGTCCGCCGGTTCCACTCACCCTCGACAAGCGGCGTCACCAGCTCGGATATCGCTTCGATGGAGTGGGTCCAGGCGTCGGCGTAGGGCTGGAGGGTGGGATGCAGACTCACGGAACGGGACCCCTCGGCGGTTGGTACGTCGGTACGCGGGCAGGTTGTGGCGTCGTTGCCAGTGGGCGGCGGCTGCTGTCGGCGGGTGTCTTGAAACGCTAAGTTACGCTGCTGTGAGGCACCCCGGCAGTGCTTTCGTGTGACGATCGTAGGCCCGTAGGGAAGCCCGTGTGGACCGCTCGAATGCCAGGACGGTGGTAGTGTGCGCGCCTCTTTGCTCCAGATCGATGTCAATGAGGACGAAACGGTCGAATCACGCCGCGTGAGGACTGCCTCTCTCGTGCGCGAACAGGCCGGGTCGGCCGACCTTGTCGTCCTGCCGGAGCTGTGGACCACAGGGGCGTTCGCCTACGAGGGGTTCGCCAGCGAGGCCGAGCCGCTCGAAGGGCCGACGTACGAGGCGATGGCGAAGGCCGCGAGTGACGCGGGCGTGTGGCTGCACGCCGGCTCGATTCCCGAGCGTGACCCTGAAGGGCCCCTCTACAACACCTCTCTGGTCTTCTCCCCCTCCGGAGATCTGGCCGCCGCGTACCGCAAGATCCATCGGTTCGGCTTCGACAAGGGCGAGGCCGTGCTGATGGGCGCGGGCGAGGAACTGGTGACGGTCCGGCTGCCCGAGACGACCCTTGGCGTGGCCACCTGCTACGACCTCCGTTTCCCCGAACTCTTCCGCGGCCTCGTCGACGCCGGTGCCGAGACCCTGGTCATTCCGGCGGGCTGGCCGGAGCGCCGCCGGGCGCACTGGACGCTGCTGGCTCAGGCGCGGGCGGTGGAGAACCAGGCGTTCGTGCTTGCCTGTGGAACGGCCGGGACGCATGCGGGAGTTCCGCAGGCCGGTCACTCGATCGTGGTCGATCCGTGGGGTGAGGTGCTGGCGCAGGCCGGTGCGGGGGAGCAGGTCCTCACGGTGGAGTTCGACCCGGCGAAGGTGGCGGCGACCCGGGAGCAGTTCCCGGCGCTGAAGGACAGGATGCTGGGCCTGCCGGCCCCACGCCGCTGACGCTCGCGCCGCCGCTCCCTCGCCCTCGGCCTCTCGCCCTCCTCCGGCCTCCCTCCCTCTGCCTCTCCCCCCTCCCGCTCGCCCTCCTCTGCCTCTGCCCTGCCTTCGCCGTCCCGGTTCTCTCAGTCGTCCCCGTGCTCCTTCTCCGCGAGGTGGATCACGCACACCGCGACCGCGATCAGCAGCGCCGGATCGGCGTCGTCGCGTACCACGTCCACGCCGTACGTCTCCCGGACGTGCAGCCACCGCCGGGACACGACGGCCAGCAGTTCGCCGTCGTACTCGATGGCGAACTCCCGGTCCAGGATCTTGCCGCTGACGTCGAGTTCCGTGCTGCCGTCGGCCAGGGAGACCCGGTAGTGGTTGCGCAGCAGGGTCATCCGCTTGCGGCGGATCTTGGCGAGCGGCTGTCCGTCCCGCTCGATCACCATCGTGTCGCGCAGGGCGAGCATCTTCTGGTGGATGTCGATGAGGACGTGCCCCTGCGTGTCCTTCAGCTCGAAGGTGTCGCGCAGCCGCATCGCCTTGCCGTCGACGAGGAACACCCTGTTGCCCCGGTCGTCCTCGATCCAGTAGTCGTCACCGATACCGAGGATCCGGTCGCGTACGAGGAATCTCATGAGACGAGGGGTTCCCCGCTCCCGGGTCCGAAACGCCGCCTGTAGGCCGACGGGCTGAGCCCCGTCTCGCGCCGGACACGCGCGCGTAGGTTCGCCGCGGTGCCGAGTCCGCTCCTGGCCGCCACCACGTCCAGCCGCTCTTCCCCCCGCTCGATCAGCCGGCACGCCAACGCCACCCGTTCCCCGGTCAGCCAGGCCAGCGGCGTCGTCCCCAACTGCGTGCGGAAGCGGCGGTGCAGGGTCGCCGGCGACACCGCCGCCCGCGCCGCCAGGCCGGCCACGGTCAACGGTTCGCCCAGCCGTTCCTGTGCCCACGCCAGCAGCGGCCCGAGCGATTCGTCCGGCACGTCCGGCACCGGCCGCTCCACGAACTGCCGCTGGCCGCCGTCGCGGTGGGCGGCGAAGACGAGCCGACGGGAGACGTGGTTGGCGATCTCGGCGCCGTGGTCACGTCGTACGACATGCAGGCCCAGGTCGAGCGCCGACGCGCTGCCGGAGGCGGTGAGGATGTCACCGTCGTCGACGAACAGCACGTCCGGCTCCAGACGGACCTTCGGGAACCGCGCCCGGAACGACTCCGCCCACATCCAGTGGCACGCCGCGCGCCGCCCGTCCAGCAGCCCGGCCTCCGCGATCGTGAAGGCACCGGAGCAGAAGCCGAGCAGCCGGGCGCCACGCGCGTGTGCCCTGCGCACGGCCTCCAGCACCTTGGGTGAGCGGGGCGTGCCGGTGTCCGGCCGGTTCGGGACGATCAGCGTGTCCGCCTCCTCGGCGGCCTCCAGCCCCGCGACACCGGTGAGCGTGAAGAAGCCGTCCCGCATACGGGTCAGGGGCTGGGCGGCGCACAGCCCGAAGTCGTACAGCTCCCGGCCCAGTTCCGGCCTGCGCAGCCCGAAGACCTCGATCGCGCAGCTCATCTCGAACGGGTTGGAGTTCTCGTCGACCACGAGAACCACGCGGTGCGGTGGAGCGGACCGTGGCTGAGAGGATCCTTGCGGCATATGCGATTTCTAGCACTCGTGCCCGCGTCGGGCCACCGTCGAGCATGGCGTACATGACGCACATGACCAGCGAACCCATCTCCCTCGCCCAGGCCCTCGCCTCCTTCACCGACCGGTGGAGCCCCCGCATCGTCACCACCGTCAACGACTACGACGTACGCGTCGCGAAGGTGGAGGGCGAGCACGTCTGGCACGTGCACGACCACACCGACGAGTTCTTCCTCGTCCTGGAGGGCGAACTGCACATCTCCCTGCGGGAGCCGTCCGGGGAACGCACGGTCGTCCTCCCGAAGGGCAGCGTCTTCACCGTCCCCCGCGGCACCGAGCACAAGCCGTACGCCCCGGCGCCCGCCGCGATCCTGGTCCTGGAACCCACCGGCACCCTCACCGTCGGCGACCGCCACGACGAGGTGCCGGACCATGTGGACGCCACCACGGGACATGCGCTGACGTGACTGTCAGTGGGGGGTGGCACGCTTGAGCCATGACCGAGTCATCCCCGGCCCCGGCCTCCCGTCGTGTCCGCGTCCGTGCCCCCGAGCTGATGGGCAAGGGCGGCTGGCTGAACACGGGCGAGCGCTCGTACGGCCTGGCCGACCTGCGTGGACGCATCGTCGTGCTGGATTTCTGGACGTTCTGCTGCATCAACTGCCTGCACGTCCTGGACGAGCTCAGGGAGCTGGAGGAGAAGCACCGGGACACGGTCGTCGTCATCGGGGTGCACTCGCCGAAGTTCGTGCACGAGGCCGAGCATCAGGCGGTCGTGGACGCCGTGGAGCGGTACGGCGTCGAGCATCCCGTGCTGGACGACCCCGAGCTCGCCACCTGGAAGCAGTACGCGGTGCGGGCCTGGCCGACGCTCGTCGTGATCGACCCGGAGGGGTACGTCGTCGCGCAGCATGCCGGTGAGGGGCATGTGCACGCCATCGAGCGGCTGGTGACGGAGCTGGAGGCCGAGCACGAGGCGAAGGGGACGCTGCGGCGCGGCGACGGGCCGTACGTGGCGCCGGAACCGGAGCCGACGGCGCTGCGCTTCCCCGGCAAGGCGCTGCTGTTGCCCTCCGGGAACTTCCTGGTCAGCGACACCACCCGGCATCAGCTGGTGGAGCTGGAGGCGGACGGGGAGACGGTCGTACGGCGGATCGGACAGGGCGGCCGTGGGCTCACCGACGGCACCTCGGAGCGTTCGCGGTTCAACGAGCCGCAGGGCCTGGCCCTGTTGCCGGACGGCTCCGTGGTCGTCGCCGACACGGTGAACCACGCCATCAGGCGCTTCGACCCGGAGAGCGGCCGCACCACCACCCTGGCGGGCACCGGCTCCCAGTGGATGCAGGGCGACGCTGTGTCGGGCCCCGCGCGCGAGGTCGATCTGTCCTCGCCGTGGGACGTGGCGTGGTGGCGGGGCAAGGTCTGGATCGCCATGGCCGGCATCCACCAGCTGTGGGCGTACGACCCGGCCGACGCCACCGTCTCCGTCACCGCCGGCACCTCCAACGAGGGCCTTGTCGACGGCCCCGGCGCCGAGGCCTGGTTCGCGCAGCCGTCCGGGCTCGCGGTGTCGGCGGACGGGGAGCGTCTGTGGCTCGCCGACTCCGAGACGAGCGCCCTGCGCTGGGTGGACCGTGACGGCGTCGTCCACACCGCCGTCGGCACCGGCCTCTTCGACTTCGGCCACCGCGACGGAGCCGCCGAACAGGCCCTGCTGCAGCACCCGTTGGGCGTCACCGCACTCCCCGACGGCTCGGTCGCGATCAGCGACACCTACAACCACGCGCTGCGCCGCTACGACCCCGCGACCGGCGAGGTCACCACCCTGGCGACGGATCTGCGGGAGCCGTCCGACGCGGTGCTCGCCGGCGACGACATCGTGGTGGTCGAATCGGCTCGGCACCGGCTCACCCGGCTGCGTCTGCCGGAGGAAGCGGTACAGGTCGAATCGGTGACGCATCGCACGCAGCGTGCCGCCACCGAAGTCGCCCCCGGCAAGCTCCGGTTGGACGTGATCTTCCACGCCCCGGCAGGTCAGAAGCTGGACACCAGATACGGACCCTCGACCCGCCTCCTGGTCTCCGCCACTCCCCCCGAGCTGCTTCTCGCGGGCGAGGGTGCGGGGACCGATCTCTCCCGCACCCTCGAACTCGGCCCTTCCGTCCCGGAGGGCGTCCTGCATGTCTCGGCGATGGCCGCGTCCTGTGACGACGACCCGTTCAACGAGTACCCCGCCTGCCATGTCCACCAGCAGGACTGGGGCGTCCCGGTCCGTCTCACCGAGGGCGGCGCGGACCGCTTGCCGCTGGTGCTCGCCGGAATGGACGCCGGGACGGACGAAGGGGCGGCCCCTCAGGTGCCGTAGCCGTCGCTGTACCCGTCCCGCCGATGGTGGTGCCCCTCCTCGTCGACTACCGGCGTCGCGGGTGGCACCACTACGCGCCTGCGCCGGGCGATGCTGCTGAACGTCGTGGTGCCGATCAGCCCCACGATCATGAGGATGATGCCGACCAGGTCGAGGTTGACCCCCTCCATCTCCCAGTCGGTCGCGAACGTGAGGATGGCTCCCACGGCGATGAGAATGATGCACCCGCCGAGGCCCATGAACGTCGCCTCCCTGTCCGGTGTCCGGTGGTTCCGGTCGGAGGCGAGTACCCCACCGTCGTCGAACTACCCTTCCAGGAACGCCACCAGAGAGTTCGCCAGCAGCCACGGGTCGTCCGCGCCGCACAGCTCGCGCGCGCTGTGCATCGACAGGATCGCCACGCCGATGTCGACGGTCTTGATGCCGTGCCGGGCCGCGGTGATCGGGCCGATGGTGGTGCCGCAGGGCATGGAGTTGTTGGAGACGAAGGACTGGAAGGGGACGTCCGCCTTCTCGCAGGCCGCCGCCCACACCGCGCGGCCCGAACCGTCGGTCGCGTAGCGGTTGTTGACGTTGACCTTGAGGATCGGCCCGCCGTTGACGCGCGGGTGGTGCGTCGGGTCGTGGCGCTCGGCGTAGTTGGGGTGGACGGCGTGGCCCGTGTCCGACGACAGGCAGACCGTGCCGGCGAAGGCGCGCGCCCGGTCCTCGTACGATCCCCCGCGCGCGAACACCGAGCGCTCCAGGACGCTGCCCAGCAGCGGCCCGTCCGCACCCGTGTCGCTCTGCGAGCCGTTCTCCTCGTGGTCGAAGGCGGCCAGCACCGGGATGCACGGCAGCCCGGCGCCCGAGCCGGCCACCCCCGCCAGCGCCGCCGCACCCGCGTGCACCGAGAGCAGGTTGTCCATCCGCGGGCCCGCGACCAGCTCCTTGTCACGGCCCAGGTACGCCGGTGCCTCCACGGAGTGGACCATCAGGTCCCAGCCGGTGACCTCGCCCGTGGCCAGCCCGGCCGTCTCCTCCAGGAACGCGATCAGGTCGCCGTCGCGCACATCGTTGCCGAGACCCCAGATCGGCTGGAGGTGCCGCTGCTTGTCGAGCTTGAGCCCCTCCGCCGACACCGAGCGGTCCAGATGGATGGCGAGCTGGGGGACACGCAGCAGTGGACGGTCCACGTTCACCAGCCGCGACGAGCCGTCCCGCAGCGTCAGCCGGCCCGCGAGGCCCAGGTCGCGGTCGAGCCAGGAGTTGAGCAGCGGTCCGCCGTAGATCTCCACGGCGACCTGCCGCCAGCCGTGCGCCCCGCTGTCGGGCAGCGGCTTCACCCGCAGATTGGGGGAGTCCGTGTGCGCACCGACGATCCGGAACGGCGTGTGCGGAGCCGCGCCCTCGGGGACGTACCAGGCCACGATCGCGCCACCGCGCAGCACGTACTTGCCGCCGCTCGTCCCGTCCCAGGCGTCCGTCTCCGAGACCTGCCGGAATCCGGCCTTTTCCAGCCGCTCGGCGGTGTTCGCCACGGCGTGGTACGGCGACGGGCTCGCCGCCAGGAAGGACATGAGGTCGTCGGTGTGGCCGCGGTCGAAGCGGGGGGGTTCGCTCATGGGGTTCACCTTAACGACGTACGAGGGCCCGCTCCCGGTGAAGGAGAGCGGGCCCTCGTGAGGGCGATGTGGATTGTCCGTGAGTGACCGGAACGAGTGGCCGGAACCCAGCGGTGCCGCAGCGGTACCGAAGTGGTGCCGAGCCGTGCCGAGCGCTTAGAAGGCCGCCTCGTCCAGCTCCATCAGGTCCAGCTCGACACCCTCGGCGAGCTTGCGCGCACCGGTGACGCCCGGCAGGACGTTGGCCGCGAAGAACTTCGCCGCCGCGATCTTGCCCTGGTAGAAGGACTTGTCCTTGGCGGAGGCCGACTCCAGCTTCTCGGCGGCGACCACGGCACCCTTGAGCAGCAGGTAGCCGACGACGACGTCACCGGAGGCCAGCAGCAGACGGGTGGTGTTCAGGCCCACCTTGTAGATGTTCTTGGTGTCCTGCTCGGTGGCCGCGAGGTCGGTCAGCATCAGACCGACGATCGCCTCCAGCTCCACGGCCGCCTTGGCGAGCTGCTCACGGGCCGTGCCGAGCTCCTCGCCGCCCTCACCGAGCGCCAGGAACTTCTTGATGTCCTCGGCGAGCGAGTTCAGCGCGGCGCCCTGGTTGCGGACGATCTTCCGGAAGAAGAAGTCCTGGCCCTGGATGGCCGTGGTGCCCTCGTACAGGGTGTCGATCTTGGAGTCCCGGATGTACTGCTCGATCGGGTACTCCTGCAGGAAGCCGGAGCCGCCGAAGGTCTGCAGCGACTGGGCGAGCTGCTCGTAGCCCTTCTCGGAGCCGTAGCCCTTGACGATCGGCAGGAGCAGGTCGTTGAGCGCGTGCTCGGCCTTGGCGTCCTCGCCCGCCGCCTCCTTCACCGCGATCGCGTCCTGGATCGAGGCGGTGTAGAGGACCAGCGCGCGCATGCCCTCGGCGTACGCCTTCTGCGTCATCAGCGAGCGGCGGACGTCGGGGTGGTGCGTGATGGTGACCTTGGGCGCGGCCTTGTCCATGAAGTTCGCCAGGTCCGTGCCCTGGACGCGCTCCTTGGCGTACTCCAGCGCGTTCAGGTAGCCCGTCGACAGCGTGGAGATCGCCTTCGTGCCGACCATCATGCGGGCGAACTCGATGATGCGGAACATCTGGCGGATGCCGTCGTGCTTGTCGCCGATCAGCCAGCCCTTGGCGGGGTGCTGGTCGCCGAAGGTCATCTCGCAGGTGTTGGAGGCCTTCAGGCCCATCTTGTGCTCGACGTTCGTGGCGTAGACGCCGTTGCGCTCGCCCAGCTCGCCGGTCTCGAAGTCGAAGAGGTACTTCGGGACGAGGAAGAGGGACAGGCCCTTGGTGCCGGGGCCGGCACCCTCGGGGCGCGCCAGCACGTAGTGAAGGATGTTCTCCTCCATGTCGTGCTCACCGGAGGTGATGAAGCGCTTCACGCCCTCGATGTGCCAGGAGCCGTCCTCCTGCTGGATCGCCTTGGTGCGGCCGGCGCCCACGTCCGAACCGGCGTCCGGCTCGGTGAGCACCATGGTCGAACCCCAGGTCCGCTCCACGGCGATCTGCGCGATCTTCTTCTGGACGTCGTTGCCCTCGTCGTAGAGGATCCCGGCGAACGCCGGGCCGGAGGAGTACATCCACACGGCCGGGTTCGCGCCGAGGATCAGCTCCGCGTACGACCAGATCAGGGACGGCGGCGCGGTCGTGCCGCCGATCGCCTCGGGGACACCGAGACGCCAGTACTCGGAGTCCATGAAGGCCTTGTAGCTCTTCTTGAAGGACGCCGGGACCGGCGCGGTGTTGGTCTCCGGGTCGAAGACCGGGGGGTTGCGGTCGGCGTCCGTGAAGGATTCGGCCAGCTCGTTCTCGGCGAGCCGGGTCAGCTCCTCAAGGATGCTTTTCGCGGTGTCGACGTCCATCTCCTCGAACGGACCCGTGCCGTACAGCTTGTCGCGGCCGAGTACTTCGAAGAGGTTGAACTCGATGTCGCGAAGATTCGACTTGTAGTGCCCCATGGCGACGACTCCGTAGAGGGATCGGCGAGGCACTTGGATCCTCGCGCTAGTTCACGTACCAACAAGTAGCTACGATGATGCTACCCGTCAGTAATAAGACGCAACCCCGATCCCGTCATCTGTGACAGGTCACACCGGAACGGTCAGGGTCGCGGTGTAGCCGTCGGCCACCCCGCCCTTCATCGCCGCCAACTGCTGCTCGTAACCGTCGCTGAAGATGCCGTCCGTCTCCAGGGACAGCTCGGCGAGATTCGTCACACTCTGGTCGTATCCGTCCGTTGCGTACACCGTGTCGCACACGTCCTTCGGGAACGCGAGCTGCGAGGTGTTGGTGATGGAGGTGGCGGCCGTGGCGTCGGCCAGGCTGCCGTAGACCTCGAAGTGGATGTGCGGCCAGCGGCCCGGGTAGCAGCCGGGGAAGATACTGGTGAAGGTGACCTGGCCCTTGTCGTCGGTCTCCTGGACGCCCCGCAGGTAGTTCTCGTCGGTGACGCCCTCGGAGTACAGGGAGTAGTCGCCCTCCCTGTCGCAGTGCCAGATGTAGACGGCTGCGCCCTTCTTGGGCGTCCCGCAGCCGGAGGCGGCGTCCACGACCGTCAGCGTGACGGTCAGGGGTACGCCCTCGGCGGTGCCGCCCGCGGAAGTGCCGAAGCTCTTGGTGATGTCGCCGCGCACGACGCCGCTCTCCTTGAGGACGTTCACACCGTTCGAGCCGTCGCCGGGGTAGGGCCCGGCGGTCTCGTCCGGGATGGTCGCGCACTCGGCGGACGAGGAGGACGCCGAGGACGTCGAGGACGCAGAGGACGCCGAGCTCTCCTCGTCCGCGCTGCAGCCCACCAGCGGGACCAGGCTCGCGCCCGCCATCAGCCGGATCATGCGGCGGCGGGCGAGGACGGGAAGGTCGTAGGAGAGACCTCTGTCGTGCTCGTGGTCCGCGTCGTCGTGGTGTCGGTGCATGGCTGTCCCCTTGCTGGCGCGGGCCGTTTCAGGCGCTCCCATCGGTCCCTCAGACGCTAGGAGCGGCGGCTGGGTGAAAACCAGCGCGGGGACTGTCGACACGCTGTCAAGTCGCTGTCGGTTTGCCAGGGCCCTTCGCCTGGGCCCCGGTACCGGCCCGCGGCCCCGGCCGCTCTCGGTACGCTTGCGCCCATGTACGGCTACGACCAGAACGTCGGTGCACAGCAGCAGGGGTACGCCCCGCCGCAGCAGCCCATGTCCGGCGCCGCCGGCGGGTACGGCCAGCAGCCGCCGCTCTACCCCGAGCCGTCTCCGCCGTCCCTCGCGGACGCGGTGCGCGCGTTCACCACCGGGCAGATGGCCGCGGAGGACTTCCAGCAGGTCTTCGCCACGTCGAAGGTCTACTGTCCGCGCGGTGACAACCCGGGGTTCCTCGCCCTGCACAACACCCAGCAGCCGGTGATCCCGATGTTCACCTCGCTCAAGGAGCTGCGGCGGTACGCGGGCAAGGAGTCCAAGTACTTCGTCATCACCGGGGCCGAGGTGATCGACCTGCTGCCGACCGGGTACGGCTTCGTCCTCGACATGGAGGGCGAGCACCGCATGGTCTTCGACGCGAAGGCCGTGGAGCAGATGGTCGAGTTCGCGATGCGGCGGATGTATGGGTAGCCCGTTCAGGAACCCTGTGCTTTGAGGCGCAGGGCGAGGCCGTCGAGGACGATCTCAAGCGCGGTCGCGAACTTCGCGTCCCGCATGGCCGCCGGGTCCGTCGTGGCCGCCTCCTCCGTTTCGGCGTAGCCCTTCGCCAGGTGCTCGTGGTCGGCGACCGCCTGCTGGGCCGCCGGCATCAGGTGGGCGATGAAGTCGGCCTCCGTCTTCCCGGAGCGGGCGACCGTGATCAGCCAGGCGGCCTCGGTGGTGCTCATGCCGATGACGTACGACAGCACGGCGTCGATCGCGATCGTGGGATCCGTGAATCCGGCGGCCGTGAACAGGGCCGCCAGGCGCTCCGAGTACGCCATCAGGTTCGGGCCCAGATAGGCGAGCCCCGCTTGGCCCAGCACCGCGCCCAGCCACGGGTGCCGTAGCGCCGTCGTACGGAAGGAACGCGCGGCCTCGCCGACGGCCGCCCGCCAGTCGGGGCTGTCCGCCGCCGGTACGTGGATCTCGGCGGCGACCTCGTCGACGGCCAGCTCCATCAGCTCGTCCTTGGTCGCCACGTGCCGGTAGAGGGAGGCGGCGCCGGCGTTCAGGCGGGTGGCGAGCTTGCGCATGCTCAGTGCCTCCACGCCCTCGGCGTCCAGCATGGCGATCGCCTCGCGCACGATCGTGGCGCGGCTGAGCGTGGGCTGGTCGGGCTCGTGCCGGGGGCGGGCCCAGACGGAGGGGATGGGGCTCTGCTTCGTCGATTTGGCGGCCATCGGCACTCCTTCGCATCCCTGCGTACGTCCGCAGCACTGCGTACGTCGTTCGCATCGAGCGTACAGGAATCGATGGTTGCGAACACTGTTCCGCTGTGCGTACAGTGTTCGCAACGAAGGAACGGTGTTCACGAACCGGAGGGGAAGCCGTCATGGATGTCAAGGGAACCCGTGATCCACGCCGCTGGTGGATCCTGATCGTGCTCTGCCTGAGCACGCTGGTGCTGGTCGTCGACAGCATGGCGCTGACCGTCGCGGTGCCGGTGATGACCGGGGAGATCGGGGCGAGCGCCCAGGAGACCCAGTGGATCCTGGACTCCTACATCCTGGTGTTCGCGGGGCTGCTGCTCACCTCCGGCAGCCTCGGCGACCGGTTCGGACGCCGGAGGGTGATGCTGATCGGGCTCCTGCTCTTCGGGGCGGCCTCGCTGGCCGCGACCTGGTGCACGAACCCCGGCGAGGTGATCGCCGTACGGGTCGCGATGGGTGTCGGCGGGGCGCTGATCATGCCGTCGACCCTGTCGATCCTCATCACCGTCTTCGACGAGGACGAGCGCGGCAAGGCGATGGCGGCCTGGAGCTCGGTGTCGATGCTGGGCCTGGTCGGCAGCCCGGTGCTGGGCGGTGTCCTGATCGAGCACTTCTCCTGGCAGTCGATCTTCTTCATCAACGTGCCGATCGTGGCGCTCGCCGTCGTCGCCGGTCTGACGCTGATGCCGGAGTCCAGGGCGCCCTGGCAGAAGCCGGACCCGCTGGGCGCGGTGCTGTCGGCGGTCGGGATGACGGCCCTGGTCTGGTGGATCATCGAGCTCCCGCAGCACGGGGTGTGGACCGTCGCCCTGCCTGTGGCCCTCGTGTCCCTGGCCGGGTTCGTGATCTGGGAGAACGTCACCAAGTCGCCCATGGTCCCGCTGGTCCTGTTCAGGCACCGCAACTTCAGCGGCGGTTCGCTCTCCCTGGCGCTGGTCCAGATCGGCAACGGCGGTCTGCTGCTGGTTCTCACTCAGTACCTGCAGTTCGTGCTCGGCTACTCGCCGATCAAGGCGGGCCTCGCCTTCCTGCCGCTGGCGATCACGGCCCTGCTCGGCAACGGCGTCGGCGTCAAGCTCGCCGCCAAGTACGGCAACCGGTGGGTGATCTTCGCGGGGATGCTGGTGATGGTGGCCTGCTTCGCCCTGCTCAGCACGGTCTCGGCGGACTCCGGCTTCACGGTCCCGGCGGTGGCGCTCGGCCTGCTCGGGCTCGGCGCGGGTCTGGCGATGCCGGCCGCGGTGGGCGCGCTGATGGGCACCATCCCCGAGGACAAGGCGGGCGTCGGCTCGGCCCTGAACGACACCGTCCAGCAGGCCGGTACCGCGCTGGGCATCGCGATCCTGGGCTCGCTGCTGTCGAGCGGCTTCGCGGACCGGATGCCCGAGGGGACGCCGGAGGAGGCCCGGCACTCGATCGCCGGTGCGGTCGCCGGCGGCGACGCCGGTCTGATCGCCGCCGCCCGCGAGGCCTTCACCGCCTCGATGTCCACCACCTTCACGGTCAGCGCGATCGGTGTCGCGGCGGCGGCCCTGCTGGCGACGCTGGTCATGCGCGACGACCGCCGGAAGCCGGACACCTCGGACCGGAAGCCGGCCACCTCGGACCGTACGCCGGACACCTCGGACCGTACGCCGGATGCCGCGGACGACCGTACGGCGAACGCCGCGGACCGTACGGCGGAGAACCGGCCCGAACCGGTCGTCTGACCCCACCGCTCCGGCTCTTCCTGACACACTGAGCCGCCGTCGAACCACCGGGTCCTCGTGACGAAGGCCGACGCCCCCACCCCGGGCGTCGGCCTTCGGCCGTGCCCGGCGGGAATGGCCGGCGCGCCGTTCCCGTTAGGGGTGGCAGGAAGTTCAATGCTCAACTAAACTGGCCGCACAAGGAGGTACCGACATGCCTGCAGTGACCGTCGAGAACCAGCTGACGCTGCCCCGTGTCGCCGCGCCCGCGGAGGCCGTGGCCCGTCCCGTGCTCGCCGTCACGACCGCGCCGAGCGGTTTCGAGGGCGAGGGCTTCCCGGTGCGCCGTGCGTTCGCCGGGATCAACTACCGTCATCTGGACCCGTTCATCATGATGGACCAGATGGGCGAGGTGGAGTACGCGCCGGGCGAGCCCAAGGGCACCCCCTGGCACCCGCACCGCGGCTTCGAGACCGTCACCTACATCATCGACGGGATCTTCGACCACCAGGACTCCAACGGTGGTGGCGGCACCATCACCAACGGCGACACCCAGTGGATGACGGCAGGCTCGGGCCTGCTCCACATCGAGGCGCCGCCGGAGTCCCTCGTCATGTCCGGCGGCCTCTTCCACGGCCTGCAGCTGTGGGTGAACCTCCCGGCCAGGGACAAGATGATGGCGCCGCGCTACCAGGACATCCGCGGCGGCAACGTCCAGCTGCTCACCACCCCCGACGGCGGCGCGCTGCTGCGGGTCATCGCGGGCGAGCTGGACGGCCACCAGGGTCCCGGCATCACCCACACCCCGATCACGATGATCCACGCGACGCTCGCGCCGGGCGCGGAGATCACCCTGCCGTGGCGCGAGGACTTCAACGGTCTCGCGTACGTCCTCGCCGGCCGGGGCGCGGTGGGTGCGGAGCGCCGTCCGATCCACCTCGGGCAGACCGCGGTCTTCGGCGACGGCGGCTCGCTGACGGTCCGCGCGGACGAGAAGCAGGACTCGCACACGCCGGACCTGGAGGTCGTCCTGCTGGGCGGCCGGCCGATCCGTGAGCCGATGGCCCACTACGGCCCCTTCGTGATGAACACCCGGGAAGAACTCCAGCAGGCCTTCGACGACTTCCAGAAGGGCCGGCTCGGGACGATACCGGCGGTGCACGGCATGTCCGAGGGCGGCCTCTGACAGTCGCGCGGCGACAGAGATGTGACGAGGGCCCGGAGAATCTCTCTCCGGGCCCTCGTCATGTCCGATCGGCTCGCACCCGACGGAGTCTCACGCGGCGTCACCCACCCGGTCCGCCCGCGCACGACAACCCCGCCCGGCCATGATCCGCTGGAGAGGTGCAGGCCCCCGCCCCGCTGCTC
>JABFVM010000389.1 GCA_013362785.1 Streptomyces sp.
GAGACGCTCAAGCCGGCCTACGACACGGACGCCCTGAAGGCCCGGGTCAAGGCCCTGGCCGACAAGCACCCGCTGTACCCCGGTCTGTGACCGACAACCTCCCCGCAGGGGCGTGCCCGTGACCGCTCGGCACGCCCCGCCAATCCTCCGGAGTATGGCGTGGCAATCAGCGTCTTCGACCTGTTCTCCATAGGCATCGGCCCGTCCAGCTCGCACACCGTCGGCCCGATGCGCGCCGCCGGGATGTTCGTCGCCCGGCTGAAGCAGGACGGCGTGCTGGCCCAGACCACCGCTGTCCGGGCGGAGTTGTTCGGCTCCCTCGGCGCCACCGGCCACGGCCACGGTACCCCCAAGGCGGTGCTGCTCGGCCTGGAGGGCAACCAGCCGCACACGGTCGACGTCGCCCGGGCCGACCTGGACGTCGAGCGGATCCGCGGCACCGGACGCGTCCGCCTCCTCGGCGCCGAGATCGGCCCGGCCCACGAGATCGACTTCGACGCCTCGACCCAACTGGTCCTGCACCGCAGGCGGTCGCTGCCGTACCACGCCAACGGCATGATCCTCTTCGCCTACGACGCCGACGGGGTGCCGCTGCTGGAGAAGACGTACTACTCCGTGGGCGGCGGCTTCGTCGTCGACGAGGACGCGGTCGGCGCCGACCGCATCAAGCCCGACGACACCGTGCCGGCCCATCCCTTCAGCACCGGCGACGAACTGCTGCGCCTGACGAAGGAGACCGGTCTGTCGATCTCCGCGTTGATGCTGGAGAACGAGAAGGCATGGCGCACCGAGGACGAGATCCGCGCCGGTCTGCTGGAGATCTGGCGGGTCATGGAGGCCTGCGTCGGGCGGGGGCTGGGGCGCGAGGGCATTCTTCCCGGCGGTCTGAAGGTCCGTCGGCGAGCCGCGGCGGCGGCCCGGGCGCTGCGCAGCGAGGGCGACCCGGCGGGCCGCGCCATGGAATGGGTGACCCTCTACGCGATGGCCGTGAACGAGGAGAACGCCGCGGGCGGCCGGGTCGTCACCGCCCCGACGAACGGCGCGGCCGGCATCATCCCCGCCGTCCTGCACTACTTCCTCGCCTTCGTGCCCGGCGCCGACGAGGACGGCATCGTCCGCTTCCTGCTCGCCGCGGGCGCGATCGGCATGCTCTTCAAGGAGAACGCCTCCATCTCCGGCGCCGAGGTCGGCTGCCAGGGCGAGGTCGGCTCCGCCTGCTCCATGGCCGCCGGGGGCCTCGCCGAGGTGCTCGGCGGCAGCCCCGAACAGGTCGAGAACGCCGCCGAGATCGGCATGGAACACAACCTCGGCCTCACCTGCGACCCCGTCGGCGGCCTCGTCCAGATCCCGTGCATCGAACGCAACGGCATGGCCGCGGTCAAGGCCGTGACCGCCGCCCGGATGGCGCTGCGCGGCGACGGCAGGCACCACGTCTCCCTCGACAAGGTCATCAAGACCATGAAGGAGACCGGCGCCGACATGAAGGTCAAGTACAAGGAGACCGCCCGCGGCGGCCTCGCCGTCAACGTCATCGAGTGCTGAGGGTTCCGCGGCCATGGGAAGGGTCACCGAACGACGCCGCGTGCTGCGGATCAGGGACGGCCGGGTCAACACCCGCTCCGACACCCTGGTCGCGGAGGAGCCGCTGGAGATCCGGCTGAACGGCAGGCCCCTGGCCATCACCATGCGCACGCCCGGCGACGACTTCGCGCTGGCCGCGGGCTTCCTGGTGAGCGAGGGAGTCGTGGGCCGCGCGGACGAGGTGTCGAACATCGTGTACTGCGCGGGCGCGACGGCGGACGGGACGAACACGTACAACGTCGTCGACGTGCGGCTCGCGCCCGGTGTGCCGCTGCCCGACATCACGCTGGAGCGGAACGTGTACACCACCTCCTCCTGCGGGTTGTGCGGCAAGGCGAGCCTGGACGCCGTACGCACGACGGCGCGGTGGCCCGTCGCCGACACGCCCCCGGTCCGGGTCACCCCCGACCTGCTGGCGGCGCTTCCCGATCAACTCCGGGAAGCGCAGCGGGTGTTCGACCGGACCGGCGGTCTGCACGCGGCCGGGCTGTTCTCGCCGGACGGTGAGCTGCTCGATCTGCGGGAGGACGTCGGCCGGCACAACGCGGTCGACAAGCTGATCGGCCGCGCGTTCCGGTCCGGCCGACTCCCCCTGTCCCGCGACATCCTGCTGGTGTCGGGGCGGGCCTCCTTCGAGCTGGCGCAGAAGGCGGTCATGGCGGGCATCCCCGTCCTGGCGGCGGTCTCCGCGCCGTCCTCCCTCGCGGTCGACCTGGCGGCGGAGGCCGGACTCACGCTCGTCGGCTTCCTGCGCGGCGGCTCCATGAACGTGTACGCGGGCGATCACCGCCTCGATACGGGAGCCGAGGTCGTCGTATGAACCGGTTCGCATCGCCCCACGCCGGCACCCTCGTCGCGCCGCCCCGGCCGCGGCCACCCGACGCCCGGCGCAGACCTCGCCGCGTCGCCATGCTCAGCGTGCACACCTCACCCCTGCACCAGCCCGGAACGGGCGACGCGGGCGGCATGAACGTCTACGTCGTGGAGCTCGCCAAGCGCCTCGCCGCCATCGGCATCGAGGTGGAGATCTTCACCCGGGCCACCTCCGCCGCACTCCCGCCCAGCGTCGAACTCGCGCCCGGCGTCCTGGTCCGGCACGTGGCCGCGGGCCCGTACGAAGGCCTGGCCAAGGAGGATCTGCCCGCCCAGCTCTGCGCCTTCGCGCACGGCGTCACCCGGGCCTGGGCCGGCCACCGCCCCGGCCACTACGACCTGGTCCACTCCCACTACTGGCTCTCCGGCCATGTGGGCCGGCTCACCGCCGAGCGCTGGGGCGTCCCGCTCGTGCACGCCATGCACACCATGGCCAAGGTCAAGAACGCCAACCTGGCCGACGGCGACACCCCCGAGCCCGCCGCCCGCGTGCTCGGCGAGAGCCAAGTCGTACGGGCCGCCGACCGGTTGATAGCCAACACCGAGAAGGAAGCGGCCGAACTGCTGCGGCACTACGACGCCGACACCGGCCGGGTCGCCGTCGTCCACCCCGGCGTCGACCTGGAGCGCTTCCGCCCCGACGCCCTCGGTGTCCAGGCCGGACGAGCCGCGGCACGATCCCGCCTCGGCCTCCCGCAGGACGCGCTGATCCCGTTGTTCGTGGGCCGCATACAGCCGTTGAAGGCACCGGACGTCCTGCTCCTTGCGGTGGCCCGGCTGCTGGAGGAGCGGCCGTGGCTGCGGGAGCGGCTCGTGGTGCCGGTCGTGGGCGGGCCCAGCGGCAGCGGTCTGGCCAGGCCGGAAGGGCTGCAGAAACTGGCGGCCCGCCTCGGCGTCTCGGACGTCGTGCTGTTCCGGCCGCCGGTAGGCCAGGACCGGCTCGCCGACTGGTACCGGGCGGCGTCCGTGCTGGTCATGCCGTCCCACAGCGAGTCCTTCGGCCTGGTGGCCGTCGAGGCACAGGCCTGTGGCACCCCGGTGATCGCCGCGGCGGTCGGCGGCCTTCCGGTGGCCGTACGGGACGGAGTGAGCGGCGTCCTCGTACCCGGGCACGATCCGGCGGACTACGCGCGGGCCCTGTACGGCTTCGCCGCCGACCCGGCCCGCTCCGCCCGGATGAGCGAGGCCGCGGTCCGGCACGCCCGCTCCTTCGGCTGGGCCACGGCCGCGGCGGCCACGGCGGACGTGTACACGGCGGCCCTGCTGCGACGGGAACGGGAACGGGACCGCGGCTCGCGCGCGGTCGGCGAGGAACAACTCCGATGACGTCCGGCAACCATGGTCCGAACTGCTGTCCGGACGGGCCGGTGCGCAGTACCGTGCGGACAGTCCGTACGGCAGGGGGTGGCGATGCCCGGGTACGACAGACGCGTCGTGCGTGTCAGTGGGCCGTACAACCATGGATGACCAGCGAACTCCCGGCACGCCCGACGCCCGCCACGATGTCCGGAAACCGGGCCGGAAGGCTGCGGACGGCGGCCCGTCCGCCTACGCTCGCTCCGTGCTGCGCATCATCGACGCCCGAACCGGCGAGCCCGTCGACGCCGCCCCCGCCCGCCGGGGCCTGACCCGGATCGAAGCGCATACGGAGGGCTTCGACGTCACCGCCCTGCGGATACTGCTGGTCGCCGATCTCCTCGTCCGCGCCCTGGAACTCGGCGGTACGCCCGTCTGGGCGCTGCTCGACGAGGAGCACCGGCAGGCGGAACTCCGGGCCGGGGCCGCGGCCCTCGGCATCCGGCCCTTCGAGGACGGCCGGGACGCCGCCTCGGGACTGGGCGAGGCACAGGTCATCCACGTCGTACGCGAGTCGGGCGCCGAACCCGACGGGGTGCGGGTCGCCGTCGCGCCCGTGCACTCGGAGGCACCCCCCGAGGAGGCCGACCCCGCCGCCCTGCGCCTCGCGCTGCTCTCCCGGCGCAGAAGCGTGCCCGTACAGCTCGACGCGGCGGCCCTCGCCGACGCCCACGACACCCTCGCGCGCTGGCGCAGCGCCGTCGCCGGGTGGGCGCAGCGGCCGTCACGCCCCATTCCCGACGAGGTGAAGACAGAACTGCGCACCGCCTGGGAGGACGACCTCGACGTACCCGGCGTGCTGGGCGTCCTGCGCTGGGTGGAGACCGCGCCGGACCTGCCGGACGGCGCCCGCTTCGAGACATACGCCTACGCCGACCGACTCCTCGGCCTCGACCTCACCCGCGACCTGGGAACCCTGGCATGACCGGCCGTTTCGGAAACGGCCCGCTGCGTCGGCTGGTCGTCCTCAGGCACGCCAAGTCCGCCTGGCCGGAGGGCGTCGCCGACCACGACCGCCCGCTCGCCCCGCGCGGCCACCGCGACGCCCCGGTCGCGGGCCGGATGCTCGCCGACGCCGACTGCCTGCCGGACCTCGCGCTGTGCTCGACGGCCACGCGCGCGCGTGCCACCTGGGAACTGGCGTCCGCCCAATGGGGCACACCGCCGCCGGTGCACCTCGATCAGCGCGTGTACGCGGCCGACGTACCCGAGCTGCTGGAGGTCGTGCACGAGGTGCCCCCCGAGGTGGAGACGCTGCTCCTGGTCGGCCACAACCCGGGTCTGGAGGACCTCGTCCTCGCACTCGCCGGGGACGGCCTCGACGACACCCTGGACCAGGTCCGCACGAAGTTCCCGACCTCGGCGATCGCCGTACTGGCCTGGCACGGCACCACCTGGAAGTCCCTGGCACCGCGCTCGGCGCTGCTGACGGACGTGATGGTGGCCCGCGGCCGCAAAAAGTGAACACCTCCCGCGCGGGCGCCCGTGGGCGCTGCGCATAGACACCTCACGTTGCTACGCCGTCAAGTCGGGGTCTGCGGAGGCGTGTAGCGTGACCCGCCGATTCGAACAGGTGGGGTGGAACGTTGGTCGACGTGTTGCGAGTCATGGAGGCGCTGGCCGAGCAGGGCGTCACGGTGCTGTTCAAGGCGGATGCGGAGCGCATGCGTGACGGAGTGAGGCCGTGGACCTTCGTCGCGAGTGGTGCCCCCTTCCACGAGGACCTGCTCGTGCGTACCGATGCCGCCTCGATGGAAGCCTGCCTCGAGATCTGCCTGCCGCAGCTGCGCGAGCGAGGACTGGTTATTCCTGATCAGAGGCGACTTGGACAGCCGTGATCTATGCAGCAGCTGAATCTGCGGCGCCGGCCGGCGCCCACACGCGCCAGCGCCAGTAGTTCCACGTGGTGGCGGTCAAACCGACACCGAACGCCGCCGCTCTGCATCAAGGCATCAAGGCCCAGTCTGGCGAAGGCATCCATCCAGCGCCCATGCGACCGCCACCACCAGCACCAGGACCGCGCACCCGGTCTATGCGGAGGTCTTTCAGACCCGGCTGGCCGTAGGCATCGCCGCCCCGTACTCGAACATCCCGAGAACGCCTTCATCGGGACGCCATTAACCACGGATTAGGCTGGCCGGATGCAGGACGAGTACCGCACAGTCGCCCACGCGGGCGTGCACGAGACCGAGGTCAACCGCTCACGCTTTCTCTGT
>JABFVM010000078.1 GCA_013362785.1 Streptomyces sp.
CCGGAGGTCTCGGCGTGCACGTCGGCGCCGCCCAGGCCGTTCTGGGTGATCTCCTCGCCGGTGACCGCCTTGACCACGTCCGGGCCGGTGATGAACATCTGCGAGGTCTCGCGGACCATGAACACGAAGTCCGTCAGGGCGGGGCTGTACGCCGCGCCGCCCGCGCACGGGCCGAGCATGACCGAGATCTGCGGGATGACGCCGGACGCCTTGGTGTTGCGCTGGAAGATGCCGCCGTAACCGGCGAGGGCCGAGACGCCCTCCTGGATACGGGCGCCGGCGCCGTCGTTCAGCGAGACCAGCGGGGCACCGGCCGCGATGGCCATGTCCATGATCTTGTGGATCTTCGTGGCGTGGGCCTCGCCCAGCGCGCCGCCGAAGATCCGGAAGTCGTGGGCGTAGACGAAGACCGTGCGGCCCTCCACCGTGCCCCAGCCGGTGATGACACCGTCGGTGTACGGCTTCTTGGCCTCCAGGCCGAAGCCCTGGGCCCGGTGCCGGCGCAGCTGCTCGACCTCCCGGAAGGAACCCGGGTCCAGCAGCAGCTCGATCCGCTCCCGGGCGGTCAGCTTGCCCTTGGCGTGCTGCGCCGCGGTCGCCTTCTCGCTCGGGCCGGCCAGCGCCTGCGCACGGATCTCGTGCAGCTCGGCGGTCCGTCCGCGCGCGTCGATCGGCTCACCCGGTGCCTCTTCCAAAACGGTCATGTAGTGACCTTACGAAGGACACCAAGGAAAGCGAGCCGTTGACTCCGTACAGTCTCCGGAGCCATTTCCTGGTGCCACTGAACAGAACCATGACGGCGTGCAGCCCTTCCGACTGCTCAGAGGGCGTGCGCGTTGTTGGGGTCACACAAAGGCATCAGCCGAGAGCCACCTCACACAGGTGGGTCGCGCATACCATCCCCGGAGTGACACGGACCCTCAGTCGGCGCCCTGTCGCGAGGACCTCGACCGAGTCGTCGGCCCGCAGGACCCGTCGTACGGGACGGTCGTAGGTGATCTCCAGTGGCGCGCCCGTGCGCGGCGGCTCGCTCACGCAGAGGGTAGCGGTACGGCCCCGGCGGCGGAGCAGCACGCTCGCCCCGGCGGAGGCGGTGAGCGGACCCGCCGTACCCGGCTGCCAGAAGTTGGCGGCGGTCAGTCCCAGGGAGGGCACGCGTACGGCCTGGCATCCGCCGTCATTGGCGAGGACCGACAGCCAGCGGGCCCCGTGCGCTGCCCGTGCCGCCACCGCGTCCGGTTCGGCGCCGGGCATGAGCAGGTAGACGTAGGTCCCGTCCGTCGGGTCCGTGCCGTGGTCCAGCCAGAGGGTCTGCCAGCGGCGGGTGCGGGGCTCCGCCGTGCTGCCGGTGTTGATGTCGGACCAGGCTCCGGTGCGGTCCTCGCGCAGGGTGCGCAGATCGCCGTACGGCACCACCCAGCCGCCGTGCCCCTCCAGATGGGCCCAGCCCCGGCCGCGTACGAAGGCCTGGTCGCCGCCCTCCCCCAGGTTGCGGTTGTCGACGACGGTCTCGACGGGGACTCCGTCGGTGCAGCTGATCCCGGCGCCGAGGCAGATGACGGCGTCCGCGACGCAGAACCACGACTTACGGGCTTCGAGGGTCGACCCCAGCCCCTTCAGGTGCTGCCCGATCGCCGCGTACTCGCCGTCGGTCGTCCCCCCGACCCACCGCACGTCGGGCCTGGGCTCGCCCCACTCGCCGCCCGCCCTGTCGGGGAGGCGGCGGGTGGAGACGGTGGTGCCGGGGAGGCGGTACCAGTCGACGGTCGGCCAGTACCAGTCGGTGTACTGGTCTGCCGGCCCGTCGGCCCACCAGGAGAGCAGTCCGGCGCCGGTGTGCCAGCCGCGCGGATTCTCGCCGTTGCCGCACTCGTAGTGGGCGATGCGGTCACTGGCCATGGCGATGTTCGCGACGAAGCGCGGGCGGCGGTGGACGGCCCGGTCCATGGCGGCGAAGAGGTGGTGGCCGGTGGGTTCGGGTGCGGCCGGGACCGGTGATCCGGCGACGGAGTGCAGCCGGGCGAGGTCGGCGACACCGAACTGACGCGCCGTCAAGATCGGTGTGACGGTGTCCCGTTCGATCCACCCCTTGATACGGCCGTACCAGCGCTCGCGTTCCGCCGTGCTCGCCCCGCCCGCGAGCAGGGCGACGGCGGCGATGATCGCCTGCCCGTGGTAGTGGTCACTGCGCATCACCCGGCGCTCGTCGCTCTTGAGGTAACCCCGGCTGATGGCACGGCCGTTGACGCCGTCCATCACCAGTCCGTCGTGGATGAGGGGCGCGTAGGCGCGCTCGACGCTGTCGAGGACGATCTGCCGGTTCGGGTCGGTCACCTCCCATTCGGATCCGGCCAGCAGGGCGAAGAGGCGGCCGAGGCCGTCGAGGAGGACCTGGCCGTAGGTGCCGGAGTAGGCGACCCAGGTGTGCTGCACGAAGGAGCCGTCGGCGTAGAGGCCGTCGCCCTTCGTGACGTACGGGAAGACCGGGGAGAGCGCGTCCCGGGCGAGCGCGATCTTCGCCGGGGTCCGGCCGAGGATGCCGCGCAGGGCGACGCTGCGGCACAGGTCGACGCGGTTGGCGCCGGTGGAGGTGCCGGAGTAGTCGGTGAGCATCGCGTCCGGGACGAAGTGGTCGACGGCCGCGCAGGCGGCGGCGACGCGGGCGTCGGCGAGGTGGTCGTACAGCGCGGCCGTGATGTCCATCAGCAGGCGGGGGCTGCCGATCTGCCATTCCCACCAGTTGCCGTAGCGGGTGGTGGAGGGGTTGTAGACGGTGGCCGAGAGGTGGTCGAGGCCGCGTAGGACGTCGGCGAGGAGGGCGGGGTCGGCGGTGGATCCGGTGCCCTGCTGGACGTAGGCCTGGGTCATGGTCCACAGGCGGCTGTAGCTCTGGGTGATGCCGGCGGGCGGGTCGTAGGGGTGGTCGGGCCAGAGCGAGGTGGGGGTGGGCGCCATGGTGGCCCGGAAGCCGCGGGCGAGGGTGCCGGTCTCGGCGAGGCGGGAGGCGTACGGCTCGGCGGCGGGGTCGTAGCCGGTTCCGAGGGCGATGTCGAGCCAGCGGCGGCGGAGGGGGGCGTAGGGGTCGGCGACGGCGGCGTGAGCGGAGGGGGCCATGGGTGGGCCGGCCGCGGCCAGGAGCGTCGCGGCGAGTAACACGGCTCGGCGGGTGGGTCCGGGTCCCATGGGTGCTCTTCGCTGGGGGTTCATGCCCTGGGCATCTACCACCTCAGAGTAATCGCGCCAACACTTTGCGGATGATGTTGAATCCCGAACGGAATAGCCCTAAGGTCGGTCGCGTTGATGTAGTTCAAGATTCAACATCACATTCAACATCACCTCAAGGAGCACATCATGGCGACCCCCGACCTCTCAGCCCTGACCGGTGAGTACACGATCGACACGGCCCACTCCACGATCGGCTTCACCGTCCGCCACGCCATGGTCACCAACGTCAAGGGCAAGTTCCTCGACTTCAGCGGCTCGTTGCAGCTGGACGGTGGCAAGCCGTCGGCGTCCACCGCGTCCATCGACGTCAAGATGGACAGCATCGACACCGGCTCCGCGGACCGCGACGGGCACCTCAAGAGCGCGGACTTCTTCAAGACGGAGGAGTTCCCGACGATGACCTTCCGCTCGACCTCGGCCGAGTCCCTCGGTGGCGACGACTACCGCATCACCGGCGACCTCACGATCCTCGGCACCACCAAGCCGCTCACCATCGACCTGGAGTTCAACGGCGCCGCGAAGGACCCCTTCGGCAACGAGCGCGTCGGCTTCGAGGGCAAGGCGGAGCTGCTGCGGTCGGAGTGGGGTCTGACCTGGAACGCCGCGCTGGAGACGGGCGGGGTGCTGGTCTCCGACAAGATCAAGCTGAACTTCGACATCTCGGCGATCAGGAACGCGTAAGCGCTTCGTAGCCGCCTCTATCGGCGCCGGCGAGTGAGCCCTTCACTCACCGGCGCTCGCTCAATTCCCGTATGACGGCGACGACTTGAGCAGCCCGGTTCCGCGAAGTCCGGGCGCGCAGGAGGCCGAGCATGACCTGGTAGCGCTCGGTCCTTCCCAGCCTGTCGAAGGCCGCCCTGGCGCGGGGATTCTCCTCCAGCGCCGCGGTCAGCTCGTCCGGGACTTCCGCGTTGCGCTGCGACTCGTACGCCGCCGCCCACCGACCGTCGGCCTGGGCGGCATCCACTTCGGCGAGGCCCGAGGGGAGCATGCGCCCCTCGGTGGTCAGTTCCGCCACCCGCCGAACGTTGACCATGGACCAAAGGCTGCCCGGCCGTCGCGGGGTGATCCGCTGCAGGTAGTACGTGGCGTCGAGCCCCTTGCGCTGACCGGTGATCCAGCCGTGGCAGAGGGCCACGTCGTTGACCTCGGCGGCGGTGACGGAGGGGGTGCCGGAGCCCTTTTTGGCGACCTTGACCCAGAGGCCGCCCTGCAGGGGGTGCTCGGGAGTGGAGTGGGTGGTCAGCCAGGTGTCCAGAGCGGCGGCCGTTTCGAAGGCGCGGGGGGCTGTGCCGTCGGAGGGGGTCATGTGGGCACCGTAGATGCCGTATAGGACGGAATCTGTCCTACTGCTTCGAAATTCAGTGGTGCCGGTGCTGCCGGCGTTGTTAGCTTGCGTCCGTGTCCAGCCCTGAAGCCTCCAGACTCCGGCCACCGGCTCTCCGGTGGCTGTTCGTGATGTCGGGCTGATTCGGGCTTCCTCCTGCTTCGAGGCTTCCTCCTGTTTCGAGGCTTTCTCCTGCTTCGAGGCTTCTCCGTTCCACGCTCACTCCGCTGCCGGACGGCCGTTCAGCGTGCCGTTTTCGACTTCGACTTCGGGTTGCGGAGTTTCTTCATGCCGTTCGCTCTTTTTCTGCTGGGTGTCGCCGTGTTCGCGCAGGGGACGTCCGAGTTCATGCTGGCCGGTCTGGTGCCGGACATCGCCCGGGATCTGGGGGTCTCCGTGCCGGCGGCCGGGGCGCTCACCTCGGCGTTCGCCGTGGGGATGGCCGTCGGTGCGCCGCTCATGGCCGGGCTTGCCCGGCGGTGGTCCCGGCGGGGTGCGCTGCTGGGGTTTCTGGGGGTGTTCCTCGGCGTCCATGTCGTGGGAGCGGTGACCGACAGCTTCGGGGTGCTGGTCGTCAGCCGCGTCGTCGGTGCGTTCGCGAATGCCGGGTTCCTGGCCGTCGCCCTGGTCGCGGCCGTTCGGATGGTCGAGCCGGAGGCCAAGGGGCGGGCCACGTCGACCCTGCTCGGCGGGGTCACGCTGGCCTGTGTGGTGGGGGTGCCGGCGGGGGCGCTGCTCGGTCAACTGTGGGGGTGGCGTGCGGCGTTCTGGGCGGTGGCGTTGGTGTCGTTGCCCGCGGTCGTGGCCGTGGCCCGGTCCGTGCCCGGCGGTGCCGATGACTCGGCGCACCCTGCGCTGCGGGGTGAACTGCGTTCGCTGCGCAGCCGCCGGCTCCAGGTCACGCTGCTGCTGGGCGCCCTCGTGAACGGGGCCACCTTCTGCAGCTTCACCTTCCTCGCACCCCTGGTCACGAACGTGACGGGGCTGGGCGGCGGGTGGGTGCCCGTCGTGCTCGCGCTGTTCGGTGCGGGGGCGTTCGTGGGGGTCGGTGTCGGCGGACGGTTCGCCGATCGGTGGCCCCGTGCGGTGGTGATCGGGGGTGGCGGCGCCCTGTGCCTCGGATGGGGTGCCCTCGCGCTCGGTGCCCGTGTCCCGGCCGTGACTCTCGGGCTCGTGTTCGTGCTGGGCGCGCTGTCCTTCGGCGTCGGATCCACGCTCATCTCCCAGGCGCTCTACGCCGCGCCGGGCGCCCCGACGCTGGCCGGGGGCTTCGCGACGGCCGCGCTCAACGTGGGCGCCGCGCTTGGGCCTTGGCTCGGCGGTACGGCGATCGGGCTCGGGGGCGGCGGGCTCGGGGGCGGCGGGCTCGGGGGCGGCGGGCTCGGGGGCGGGTATCGGTCGCCCTTGTGGGTCAGTGCGGTGCTGGTCGCGCTGTCGCTGGTGGTGGCAGCTGCGGCGGGTAGGGCAGGTGG
>JABFVM010000515.1 GCA_013362785.1 Streptomyces sp.
TCAAGCCGCCTCGGCCGTCAAGCCGCCTCGGCCGTCAAGCCGCCTCGATGACGGCGCTGCGGATCGCGGCCGCCCACTCGACGACCAACAGCTCGTACTCGGCGCGCTCCTGAGCCGACAGTGAGCCGCCCGCGCGCAGCCACAGGGCGCGTATCTCCTCGTTCACCTCGGCAGCAGACCGCACGGAACCAGGGCCTAAGGAAAGGGGGGACATGCGGACAAGCCTAGGGGCAAGGACTGACAGCGCGCTACCGGACGGCTACACAGAACGTATGTGATTGGTCACGGATTTCGGGGCAGGGCCCTCGTACTGACTGGCGGGTCAGTGAGACGGGCTTCTCCGCCGCTCCCCAACTCGGCTCGTCAGCCCGCCGACTCCGCGGCGTGCGGGCTCAGGACGCCCGCCGTCACCAGGGCGATGATGACGATGCCGAGTGCGATGCGGTACCAGACGAACGGCATGAAGCTCTTGGTCGAGATGAACTTCATGAACCAGGCGATGACGGCGTAACCGGTCGCGAAGGCGATCACCGTGGCGAAGATCGTCGGGCCCCAGGAGACGTGGTCGCTCTCCATCGCGTCCTTGAGCTCGAAGAGGCCGGAGGCGAGCACGGCCGGGATCGCGAGGAGGAAGGAGTAGCGGGCCGCGGCCTCACGGTTGTAGCCCATGAAGAGGCCGCCGCTGATGGTGGCGCCGGAGCGGGAGACTCCGGGGATGAGGGCCATGGCCTGGCACATGCCGTAGATGAGGCCGTCGCGCGCGTTGAGGTCCTCAAGTCCCTTGCGCTGCTTGGCGGCGCGGTGCTTGCCGCCCGACTCGTCACGGGCCGCCAGCCGGTCGGCGACGCCGATGATGATGCCGACGACGATCAGCATCGTCGCCGTGATGCGCAGATCGCGGAAGGGTCCCTCGATCTGGTCCTTGAACGCCAGACCGAGCACGCCGATCGGGATCGAGCCGACGATCACCAGCCAGCCCATCTGCGCGTCGTGGTCCCGCCGCATCTCCTTGCTGGTCAGCGAACGCAGCCACGCCGAGATGATCCGCCCGATGTCCTTGCGGAAGTAGATCAGCACCGCGATCTCCGTGCCGATCTGGGTGATCGCCGTGAAGGCCGCGCCGGGGTCCTCCCAGCCCGAGAACGCCGCGGTCAGCCGCAGATGCGCGCTGGAGGACACGGGGAGGAACTCGGTCAGTCCCTGGACGAGTCCGAGGATGAGTGATTCGAACCAAGACATGAAGGTACGGAGTCCAAGTGCTGAGGGTGGCGAGGAGTGACGGGGACACCGCGTCGGCGGCGCAGTGATCGCGAGTGTCGAGGGGCAGCGTAGCGTCCCGCGATGACGGCTCCGGTACAGGGGGCTGGGACGGGAGCTCGCCGGGCTCCGTCATAGCGGTGTTGACCTGCGGCGGGGCCGCCGCTTACGTTGCTGCGGACCGAAAGCGCTTGCTGTTCTTGTTGCCGGGGCCCGGAGGAGTCTGATCACGTCCATGGCCGCATCCGAGTCCATCCCGCTCACCGCGGCGACGGGTTGCCGTGAGACCGGGCTGCGGATCGTCCATGAGCACGGCGATCGCATCACGGTGACCGAGCCGGACGCCGGTGTGGAACTGCTCGCCTACGTCTACCGCGCGGAGGCCGCCTGGGAGGCTCCGAAGCCGTACGTCCACCCGTTGCGGACCCTCGCCGGCGATGTCGTCACCGACTACCGGCCCAACGACCACCGCTGGCACAAGGGCCTGTCGCTGACGGCCTCGCATCTGTCGGGGGCGAATCTGTGGGGCGGCAACTCCTACGTCCACGGGGAGGGGTATCTCGAACTCCCCGAGCGCGTCGGGTCGATGGTCCACGTCGCGTTCGACGAGGTCGCCTCGGACGGTGACCGTGTGGTCATCGCCGAGCGGCTGACCTGGCATCCGCACGGAGGTGAGCTGTGGGCGGACGAGCGGCGCCGGGTCGAGGTGCACGACGTCGAGCCGGAGTCCGGCTCCTGGGCGCTGACCTGGACGAGCGCCGTTACGAACCGGCGTGACGTGCCGCTGCGGTTCGGCAGCCCCACCACCGCCGGGCGTGAGATGGCCGGCTATACGGGCCTCTTCTGGCGTGGCCCGCGTGCCTTCCGGGGCGGCCGGATCATCGCCCCCGACGCCGAGGGCCCGGCGTTGATGGGCGAACAGGCATCATGGCTGGCCTACTCCGGCGAGCATGACGGCGCCGACGGCCACGCGACCCTCGTCTTCGTCCACGCCCCGGAGAACGACCACGCCGGTGACCTCGGCAACCACCCCGCCCACTGGTTCGTACGCAACGAGCCCTTCGCCGGTGTGGCCCCGTCCTGGGCGTTCCACGAGGAGCTGGAGCTGGCGCCGGGGGAGACCCTCACGCGCCGTTACCGGGTGGTCGTGGCCGACGGGGCGTGGGGGCGGCGGGAGATCGCCAAGTATCTGGAGACGCATCCCTGGTGAGCGCGGGCCCGGCCGTCGTGTCGGTCAGGCCGCCGTCGGTCCCGCCACCGACCAGCCGGGTGCCTGGGGGTGGGCCTTGAGGTCCTCGTGGTGTACCGCGTCGCCGCAGGTCCGGCAGGTGACGACCGGGACCAGTTCGTTGCCGCAGGCGTGCTCGATCACCATGGGGCGCTCGTCGTCCCCGCGCAGGTGGCGGTCGCCCCAGGCCATGAGGGTCATCAGGACCGGCTCCAGCTCAAGCCCGGCCTGCGTGGGCCGGTACTCGAACCGCTGCGGGCGCTCGCTGTAGGTGCGCTTGGCCAGGATTCCGGCGTCGACGAGGCGGCGCAGCCGGGTGGCCAGGATGTCGCGCGGGGCGCCGATGTTGCGTACGAGCTGGTCGAAGCGGCCATTGCCCAGGCACACCTCGCGCAGGACGAGCAGGGAGTACTTCTCGCCGACGAGCGCCAGGGCGTCGGCGATGGAGCAGGGGCGCGGGTCTTTGGTGGCGGCCATGGCGCTCAGTCTAGGGGAGGGTTCGACTTTCCAACTCTATTGGGTTTGATTTTCCAACTCTGCGGGCTATGGTGAGTTTGGATTTCCTACTCACCGGTAATCGAGCCGGTCGCCACACCGGCCGCAGCGCCGGTCACCGCCGGCGGCCAAGGAGGCCCGCACCATGCGTGACGCAGTCATCGTCGAAGCCGTACGCACCCCCATCGGCAAGGGCAAGTCGAACGGCGCCCTGGCGCACGTCCATCCCGTCGAGCTCCTCGCCCACACCCTGCGCACCCTTGTCGAGCGCTCGGGCGTCGACCCGGCGCTGATCGACGACGTCATCGGCGGCACCGTCGACCAGGTCGGCGAGCAGGCCATGAACACCACCCGCTACGCCGCCCTGTCGGCGGGCTTCCCGGAGACGGTGCCCGCGACCACCGTGGACCGCCAGTGCGGCTCCTCCCAGCAGGCCGTGCACTTCGCGGCCCAGGGGGTCGTCTCGGGCGCGTACGACCTGGTCGTCGCCTGTGGCGTCGAGTCGATGAGCCGGGTCCCGATGTGGTCGAACGTGCCGCCCGGCAAGGACCCCTTCGGCCCCGGCGTCGCCGAGCGCTACCCGGAGGGGCTCGTGCCGCAGGGCGTCAGCGCCGAGCTGATCGCCGCCAAGTGGTCGATCACGCGCGAGCAGATGGACGCGTTCGCCGTCTCCTCGCACCGCAAGGCGGCCGCCGCCTGGGACCAGGGCCTCTTCGACGCCGAGGTCGCATCCCTGGAGGGCGTCTCGCGCGACGAGTGCGTACGCCCCGGCAGCACCCCGGAGATCCTGGCCGGCCTCAAGCCCGCGTACTACGACCCGGAGTTCGCGGAGCGCTTCCCGCAGATCGAGTGGAACGTCACCGCGGGCAACGCCAGCCCCATCAACGACGGCGCCTCCGCCGTGCTGATCACCTCCAGCGAGACGGCGGCCCGTCTGGGCCTGCGCCCCCTCGCCCGGCTGCACAGCTTCGCCGTGACCGGCTCCGACCCGATCCTCATGCTCACCGGAGTGATCCCGGCGACGGAGAAGGTGCTGCGCCGGGCGAACCTGTCCCTCGACGACATCGACCTCTTCGAGATCAACGAGGCGTTCTCCAGCGTCGTCCTGGCCTGGCAGCAGGAGACCGGCGCCGATCTCGCCAAGGTCAATGTGCACGGCGGCGCCATAGCGATCGGCCACCCGCTCGGCGCGAGCGGCACCCGGCTCACGACGACCCTGGTCCACGCCATGCGTGAGCGCGGCGCCCGCTATGCCCTGCAGACGATGTGCGAGGCGGGCGGTCTTGCCAACGCGATGATCATCGAGGCGGTCTGAGAGCCGGCCCGAACGTCGGCCCCGAAGCCGGCCCGAACGTCGGCCCCGAAGCCGGCCCGAACGTCGGCCCCGAAGCCGGTCCTAAGGCGGCCCCGGTCGTCTGATCGGCTCAGCGGCGGCGCAGGTGGTGGCGTTTGCGCCAGGCCACCACCGCGCCCGCGAGAGCCGGCAGCGCGATCGCGGCCACCGCGATCAGGAACACCGGGGACGTCGGCTGCGAGGCCCGGGCCCCGGCGACGACATAGGCGCCGATGTTGGGGATCGACCCGAGCGCCGTGGCGAGCAGAAAGGGGACGTAGCCCATGCGGGAGACGGAGGCGGCGTAGTTCGCGGCCCAGAACGGCACCCCCGGGAACAGCCGCACCGCCAGCATCGAGCGGAAGCCGTGCTTGCTGAACTGCCTGTCGGCCGCCTTGAGCAGGCGCCCGCGCAGGAGTGGGCGCAGGGCCTCCTGGCCGAGCATCCGGCCGAGCGCGAAGGAGATCCCGGCGCCGATCACGGTGCCTGCCATGGCGGCACCCAGGCCCAGTGCCGAGCCGAAGAGCGCGCCTGCCGCGAGGTTCAGCAGCGGTCGCGGTACGAACGCCAACGTGACCAGCCCGTACGCCACGGCGAACAGCGCCACCGCGGCCGGGCCCCCGACCTGGGGCGGCCAGCCGTGCGCCAGGAGCCTCTGCGGCTCGAAGAGCAGCACGGACGTCGCGCCCGCCGCGAGCAGGACCAGCAGCAGGGACAGCCGTGACCAGGGCGAGAGCAGCACTCTCGTGCAGCGCACGGCGAAAGTCGCGGGGACGGGCGCCGGAACGGGCGCGGGGACGGTGAGCTCCGTGGCGGCGGCCCCCGAAGAGGCCGTTGCGGTGCCCCCAGAGCGGGTGGTGGCATCGAGCATTCGGCGACAGTAACCGACAAAGATGTGTGATCGCCGTATGGTTCGTCTCATGGGCGTCACAGGTACGGGAACACTGGAAGTACCGCGCAGCGCCTTGGCCGACACCGTACTGGAGCGGCTCACCGCCACCTACGGCCCGGCGGCCGACCCGGGACGTGCCGTGTCCATGCGGGCGTACATGAAGGACGTGGCCCCTTTCCTGGGCCTCACGACCCCGGCCCGCCGCGTCCTGTCCCGCGCCGTCGTCCAGGGCACACCCCGCCCCGACGAGACCGACTGCACCGCCATCGCCCTGCGCTGCTGGCAGCTGCCCGAGCGCGAGTACCACTACTTCGCCGTCGACTATCTGCGCCGGCACGTGGGGCGCTGCTCCTCCGGCCTCCTGCCGGTGGCCCGGCACCTGATCACCACCGTCTCCTGGTGGGACACCGTCGACCTGCTCGCCGCCCACGTCGTCGGCGCGCTCGTCGCCGCCGACCCGGAGCTCACCGCGGACATGGACGCCTGGATCGTGGACGACGACCTGTGGGTGGCCCGCACGGCACTCCTCCACCAACTGCGCTACAAGGAACAGACCGACACCGAACGCCTCTTCACCTACTGCCTGCGCCAGTCCGGCCACCCCGACTTCTTCATCCGCAAGGCCATCGGCTGGTGCCTGCGCGAGTACGCCAAGACCGACCCGGACGCCGTACGGGACTTCCTGGCACGGGAACGGGGAAGGTTCGCGCCGCTGTCGGTGCGGGAGGCGCTGAAGAACATCGGCGCCTGAACATGCCGTACCCCGCCTGAAGTCCCGTACCGCCCCTGAAGTCCCGTACCGC
>JABFVM010000123.1 GCA_013362785.1 Streptomyces sp.
TGCGCGAGGCCGTCCCGCACATCCGTCGCTTCGTGTCGGAGCACCACGGGGATCTCGCGACAGAGGCGGCAGAGGCGGCAGAGGCGGTCACGAACTGGCCTACGGCGACCGGCGTGTGAGGATCGCGGGATGAATGACCTTGACCTACGTGTTCGCCCGGCCGTCGAGGCCGATCTCGCTGACCTCGTCCGCCTCCGTGACGGCGCGGCCCGCTGGATGCTGGCCCGTGGCATCACCGGGCAGTGGCAGCCGGGGGAGTTGGACGAGGAGCACTTCCGTCGGGTCATGGCGCGGGGCGAGGTCTGGCTCGCGGAGGCCGGTGGGCGTATCGCGGGTGCGTGGGAGCTGTGGTGGGACGACGAGGCGGCCTGGGGCCCGCAGCCGCCCGTCGCCGGGTATGTGCACCGGCTCATGGCGGACCGGGAAGTCGCCGCGCCCGGGACGGGCCGACTGCTGCTGACGGCGGCGGAACGCCGAGTGGCCGAGACGGGCCGCACCCGCGTACGCCTGGACTGCCTGGCCGGCAACGCCCCGCTCACCACCTACTACCGCGACGCCGGCTACCGCGTCGTCGGCCACAAGGAGGGCAAGCCTCAACCCGGCGGGGTGCCCAAGTCCTTCACGCTGATGGAGAAGGAGCTTCGCTCGGTGGGGCAGGAAGAGCAGCCCAGCGAGCCCAAAGAGCCCACCTTGTAGATCGCCGCCTCACACCCGCTCCAGCGGCTTGTGCGGGCCACTGGGGAGTTCCGCTTCGATCGTGTCGCCGGGGCGCACCACGCCGCCTTCCCGCACGATGCTCATGATTCCGGCTTTGTGCACGATGTTCCCCGCCTCGTCCCGGCCGACGACCTGCTTCAGCAGGCCGGCCTGGAAGTTGTCGATCTGGAGGCAGGGATTGCGGAGGCCGGTGACTTCCAGGACCGCGGAGCCGCCTATCCGCAGCAATGTGCCGACGGGCAGACCGAGCAGATCGATACCGCGCGTGGTGATGTTCTCGCCGAGTTCGCCGGGCGCCACCTTGAACCCCTCTTCGCCGACATCGCCGAAGAGCTCTTCATGAATGAGGTGGACCTGGCGCAGATTCGGCTGGTCGGGATTCTGCGCGACGCGCGAGCGGTGCTTGACCGTCACACCGGAGTGCACGTCACCCTCCACACCGAGCCCGGCGAGCAGTGTGATGCTGTCCCGGTTCGGCTTGGTGAACGAGTACTCCCCGTTGCTGCTGACCGCCGTCACGCTTCCACTCATGTCGGATCCCCCTCTTCGGTAACAGTGACCAGCCGCGAGCCTAACGCTCGATCTTCACGGCGTAGCAGCCGCGCCCAGCGTCTTCTGCAGGTAGACGTCCTGGTGACCCCCCGCCACGCCATTGAGGCGCCCCGTCTCCCGATACCCCGGCCGCTTGTAGAAATCGGGCGCCTGGAAGGAGTACGACGAGACGAGGATGTCGGTGCACCCGCGCCGCCCGGCCTCCGCCTCGGCCTCCCGCATGAGCCTCGTCCGCGACGGGTTCGCCGGCGCCGGTGGCCCGGGCGTTGAACGCGGTCAGTTCCTGGTCGAGCCGTCGGGAGAGTTCCTCGTCCTCCCCGCCGACCCGCAAGGAGGGCGCGGCGGGCTCATGATCTGCGGTCATCGCCGCACTATTGCACCGAGTCCCGGCTGCGCGCCCCATCTTTTGCGGCGCGGGCCCTGGCCCCGGCCCGGCATCGGCATCGGCATCGGTAGCCGTAGCGGGATCAGGATCAGGATCAGTCGATGCTCAGCGGAAAGCGGCGGCATGCTCCGCGGCCCACTGCCGGAACGTCCTGGCCGGGGCCCCGACGATCCGGGGAACCGTGTCGCGGACCGCGAGCAGCTCGTCGTTGACGTCGCCGCCCGTCACATCGAGCACCGCGTCCGCGACCTCCTCCCCCAGGAAGGCGGCCATGCCCCGGTGGGCCTCGCCCCGGCTGATCTCGGCGAACGGCACCTCCCGGCCCAGTACGTCCGCGATGACCTCGACCTGCTGCCGGGGCGTGATCCGCTCCGGGCCGGTCAGGGCGTACGTCTGCCCCCGGTGGCCCGGCTCGGTGAGCGCCGCCCGGGCCACCGAGGCGATGTCCGCGGGGTGGATCGTGGGCAGGCCGATGTCCGCGAAGGGCGCACGGACCGCCTCGCCCGCACGGATCGCGTCCGCCCACCACAGGGCGTTCGATGCGAACTGCGTCGGCCGCAGGATCGTCCAGGCCGGGCCGTCGCCGTGGCCGTCGCTGTCCCGGAGCATGCGCTCGACGGCCAGGTTCTCCGCGGCCGGACCCAGGTGCGGATGCGTCTGTACGGTGATGGACGACACCAGCACCACATGGTCCACGCCTGCCTGCCGCGCGGCATCGAGGATCTCGGCATCCGGGCCGAGCCGCGACAGCAGGAACAGCGAACTCACCCCGTCCAGCGCCGACTTCAGTGCACCCAGCTTCAGTGAAGCCGTCTCGCCGAAGTCCGCCTCGACCGCCTCGACCCCTTCCGGGAACTCGGCCCGCGCGGCGTCCCGGGTGAGCCCCCGCAGTGGTCCGGCGCCGATCCCATGGAGTTCCTTCACCAGGGCGCTGCCTATGTTTCCGGTCGCTCCGGTCACGAGAATCATGAGCGGGACGTTAGGACCTCAATCAGACTTGAGGTCAAAGCCCCGAGCCCCGAGCCCCGACCTGCCGTCCCCGGCTCCCCGCCCGTCCCGCCGTCCCCCAGGAGGAACCCCACCCCATGCCAGTGCCCGCCGACCCGACCGTCCTTCACCCCATGCCGGAGCAGCCCCGCGTGGTGCTGCTCAAGCCGCTCGTGAAGTCCCCGCTGATCGACGTCGGCGAGTACTCGTACTACGACGACCCGGACGATCCGACGGCGTTCGAGACGCGCAACGTGCTCTACCACTACGGGCCCGAGAGGCTGGTCATCGGCAAGTTCTGCGCGCTGGGCACCGGCGTGCGGTTCATCATGAACGGCGCCAACCACCGGATGGACGGCCCCTCCACCTTCCCCTTCCCCACCATGGGCGGCTCCTGGGCCGAACACTTCGACCTGCTCACCGGGTTGCCCAACCGAGGGGACACGGTCGTCGGCAACGACGTCTGGTTCGGCCACGGCACGACAGTCATGCCCGGTGTACGGATCGGACACGGCGCGATCATCGCCTCCGGCGCCGTGGTCACCGGCGACGTACCCGACTACGGCATCGTCGGCGGCAACCCGGCCCACCTCATCCGCAGCCGCTACAGCGAGCAGGACATCGCCCGCCTGCTGGCGGTGGCCTGGTGGGACTGGCCCGCGGAACACATCACCGAGCACGTGCGGACGATCATGTCGGGCAGCATCGCCGACCTGGAGGCCGCCACCGCATCGCCGCGATGATCTCCTACAGGTCTGTCAGAAATGCACACAGCAAAGGAAGACCCCATGCCGAAGGACCCGGCACCCGCAGCCGCACCCACGCCCACAGCCGCGCCCGCACCCGCAGTCACCGACAAGTACGACGACCACGCGTACGACGACCACGACGAGTACGAGGACGACGACGGCTACGAGGAGAAGCCCGTCGTCGAGACCGTCGTAGAGGAGAACGCGTTCGGCGCGATATCCGTGCGGCTCGACATGAACGTGGGTGAGGTCACCGTCGAGGGCGAGTCGGTGCCCCGGATCGAACTGCTCCGCGCGGAGGGGACCGAGGCCGAGGAGCACATCCCGATCGGCACCCGGGACGGCGGCCGGCTCACGCTGACCGTGGACGGCGAGGAGGCCGTCATCGACCCCGCGAAGGGCCGGCTGACCCGCCGCTCGTACCGGGTCGACGTCCGCCACGCGGACCACACCTGGCGCCTGGTGCCCGACTCCATCCCGGGCAGCCGCCTCCTGCGCGACGAGCAGCACATCGGCGACTTCTCCTCCGACGGTGACGGACGCGTCCTCGCCGAGTGGCGCGAGGACGCCGAGCCGGAGGCCCTGGACGTGGCCCTCGGCTACGCGCTGGCCGCCGCCTTCGGCACGGGCGCCCAGCCCATGTGGATGCTCACGGTGGAGGCGGCCGGCGAGATGCTTCCCGGCTGACCACCCACGGAACGGCGGAAGGGCCCGGAGGTTCGAGCGAACCTCCGGGCCCCACACACAACTGACTGGGCGTCAGTCCGACTGCTTCCGCTTGGGCGGCCGCCACACCACCAGCGCGCTGGTCTGCTGCACTTCCTGGTACGGCACCAGATCGCGCCGGTACGACGCGTGCACCGCCGCCTCCCGCTGCTGCATCGCCACGGCGGCACCCTCGACGGCGGCCTGGAGTTCGGCCACCCTCGACTGCAGCGCGGCGACCTGGTTCTCCAGCTCGATGATGCGCTTGATGCCGGCCAGGTTGATGCCCTCGTCCTGCGACAACGCCTGCACCTGACGGAGCAGTTCGATGTCACGGGCCGAGTAGCGGCGCCCCCGGCCGGCCGTGCGGTCCGGGGACACCAGGCCGAGGCGGTCGTACTGGCGCAGTGTCTGCGGGTGCAGGCCGGAGAGCTGGGCCGCCACCGAGATGACGTAGACCGGGGTCTCCTCGGTCAGTTCATACGGATTGCGTCGACGGCCGTCCATCTCCATCAAGCTCCCTTCGCGGCCTGGAACAGCTCCGCCCGCGGATCCTCACCCGCGGTCGCCTCGCGATACGCCTCAAGCGCTTCACGAGCCTTCCCCGTCACGTCGTTCGGGACACTCACCTCGACGGTGACCAGCAGGTCTCCGCGGGTGCCGTCCTTGCGGACCGCGCCCTTGCCCCGCGCCCGCATGGTGCGGCCGTTGGGCGTGCCGGGCGGCAGTTTCAGGGTGACCGGCGGTCCGCCCAGGGTGGGGACCCTGACCTCGCCGCCGAGGGCCGCCTCCGTGAAGGTCACGGGGACGGTCACCGTGAGGTTGTCCTCCTTGCGGCCGAACACCGGGTGGGCGTCGACGTGCACGGTGACGTACAGATCGCCGGCCGGGCCACCGCGCTCGCCCGGCGCGCCCTTGCCGCGCAGCCGGATGCGCTGGCCGTCCGACACCCCGGCGGGGATGCGGACCTGCATGGTCCTCGACGACTTCGCCCGGCCGCTGCCCTTGCACTCCATGCACGGGTGCTCGGCGATCAGGCCGCGCCCCTTGCAGTCCGGGCAGGGGTCGGTCAGCGAGAAGCCGCCGCCCGAACCCCGGGCCACCTGGCCGGTGCCGACGCAGGTCGGGCACACCCTCGGCGTGCCGTTCTTGTCGCCGGTGCCCGCGCAGGCCTTGCAGGGCGACTGCGAGGACATCCGCAGCGGGACCGTGGCCCCCTCGATCGCCTCGGTGAAGCTGAGGGTGACCTCGGTGTCGATGTCCTGGCCCCGGCGCGGCTGGGTACGGGTCGTGCCCGTGCCGCCCCGGTTGAACAGGCCCCCGAAGACGTCACCGAGTCCGCCGCCGAAGCCGCCGGCTCCTCCCTGGCCGCCCTGGGCGCCGCCTCCGAAGAGGTCGCCCAGGTCGAAGTTGAAGGAACCGCCGCCCGCGCCGCCCGGCCCCGGACGGAACCCGCCGTTGCCGAAGAGGGCGCGTGCCTCGTCGTACTCCTTGCGCTTCTTGGGGTCGCCGAGGACGTCGTTCGCCTCGGAGATCTCCTTGAAGCGCTCCTCCGCCTTGGCGTTGCCCTTGTTGGCGTCCGGGTGGTTCTCGCGGGCGAGCTTCCGGTACGCCTTCTTGATCTCGGCCTCGGTGGCGTCCTTGGGGACGCCGAGGACCTTGTAGAAGTCCTTCTCGATGAAGTCCTTGGTGCTCATCCTCGACGTCCCTCCTCTCTCGTCGTCAGTGCAACGTCAGCCCTCGTCCGGGCCACCGCTCTCCTTGTCGTCGGCAGCCGCGGCGCTCTCCTCGGACCCCTCGCCCTTGACCGCCTGCGCGCCCGGCTGGGGCTCGGCGACGGCCACCCGCGCGGGGCGGATGGTGCGCTCGCCGATGCGATACCCCGGCTGGAGGATCGC